>SKKK01000649.1 GCA_007121535.1 Planctomycetaceae bacterium
TGACGGCAAGACGCCTTCCACGCAAGAAGACCTTTATCCGTCAATTCTTTGGGGGAGAGGGTTAGGGTGAGGGGGCCGGATACGTCCTTGAAGACGTCGAAACAGTTGCACTTGCCATTGCAAGACATTTGAAGATGAAGTTGGAGTTTCGAGGGCGGAATTCGGGTTAGTGGCGCCAGGTGCCCCCTCACCCTAACCCTCTCCCCCGAATCGTTGCCGAACAAGCGTTTTCTGAACCCAAAGTCCCATTTCGGCAACGATTCGGGGGAGAGGGGACAAGAACGGAGACCTAACCCTCTGCCCCAAATCGTTACCGATCGGGCGTATTCTGAACCTAAAGTCCTCTTTCGGCAACGATTCGGGGGAGAGGGGACGAGAAGCGGCATCACTTGGGGCTGTGCAACGTGTTCGTTCCGGAAAGTCATAAACCGGGCTCCATCGGTTTTTCCACAGCGTGGGCAACCGCGGATTCTTGAGGCCTCTGGAGCGACTTGTTGCCGACCGCCGGCCGAATTTGCGTCTCGGTCAGGTCTTCTTCTGCGCGCCCGATGAAGATCTGCGCACGTTCAAAGGCACGGGGCCGTCCGGTCACGGTCGTCGACGGCATCGACACCATGAAAGTCGGCGATGATTCCCGGGATTCTGCGGGCACCGTGTACGCCAGCGGGGATGTCGAGGACAAGTTGATGCTGCTCGCTTTCGATCGCGAAGGCCACTCCGGTTCGCGGGCGATCCCGACAATCGATGGACGGCACGTGTACCTGCTGTCAGGCACCGGTGGCTTGGGCTGTCTTGATGGTCGAAGCGGCGAGCCTCGATGGAGCAGGGACACGCGGGAGTTCGGAGGCAGCAGCGGTGGATGGGGCTCCATCTACGGCAACGACGGCGGTGCGTGAAAGTGCCCGGATCTGAAAACGGGTGAGAGAAAGTGGTCGGAGCGCGTTTTACCGGGTTTCCGCCGCAGGTACAATCAACGATAACCGGCAATACGGTTGCTCGCACGCTACCTGCTCAAGCCAGCAAAAAAAGAGCGACGAAGTTCGCCTGAAGTGCAGTTTTGTCGGAGGACGGAGATGAATGTGCGAATTTGGATGACCGCCGTGCTTCAGGCAGCATTCGGTGTCTTTGCCGGGCTGTTCATCGCGGAAGCAATTGCCGCAACGCATGATCGCGAGCGTCGGGGTGGCGGAGGCCAGGAGCATAAGCTTACCGCGAAAACGGACGTCCTGGCCAACTCGGAGGACATTCGAATCCAGGCTGTACAGGAACTACAGGTACGAGACGAACGGTATTGAACAGGTAATCTACGATCGGCAGGCAAACATCATCAAGGCTGCCAATCAACGTCTGCCGAATTCAACAGGGATGATCAATCGGTCTGTCCGAGCGTGTTGAGACCTCGCCACCGTGGACCCAAAACCGCATTGTGCGGACGGCAGCAGACACTCCGGTCAAGGTGAAACTGCTCGGCCGTTCCCCGCGGGGGTGTCCGATCAATTATTCGATCGCCCGAAAGCCGGAAAATGGGCAGGTGTTCGAGAACGGTGCGGAAGTGACGTACAGGCCGAATCCGGGTTTTCAAGGAGAAGATAGTTTTCTGTATCGCGCTGACGATGGTGGCCGTTGGCCGGGCAACACCGGTTGGGTACGCATCCACGTGAAATAGTATTTCCGCTACTGATACAATTAGTGTTGTTCGCTGGCTGCTGCAGCGCTTCTTCCAGCAACTGCAAAAATCACCACGGGACGCGGGCTGCCGCGCCGCTGGTGGGCGTCCAGTTCATCCTGGAGCCGCTCCAGCTCCGCTTCCTCTGGCAGCGACAGCCCCTCCGCGTATTTCTCGTCGATCAGCACGCAACGTCGGACGTTGCTGCTGTCATCCCAACCCCCGCGCCGCCGCTCGAATTCATCATAGCTGACGCGGGGGCACCGATCAAGCGTCTTGGTTTCCTCCGTCGGATTCGGCCGCAGACGGCGCAGTGGGCGGCGATTTTGAGGCAAGCAGCGCGAGCAGCCGAGTCGCCGTGCCACGGGGTACGCTGCAACAAGCTGTCCAGTAACACGTTGGTGTCGAGCAGCACTTGCATCAGCCGTACTTCTTTAGTCGTTCTTCCAGGAGAATCTGCTCCACGGCCCCATCGCCGGGTGGCTTGTCGGTCTTGGCAAAGCCGATCAACTGTTCGATCGCCGCACGACGGTCGTCGGCAGACGGTGTGGGGCCGCCGATCGTCTCTTCTACGGACTCAAGGATGCGCGTGGCCAGCATCACCTGTGACTTGATCGGCCAACTTCGGACTTCGCGCCAGACTTCGTTCATGCGTTCGGATTGTTGCAGGATAGATTTAGTCTTCGCTGTCGGGGTAGGACTCGTTGGAATCGGCGCGACCCCTCCGGTTCCGCTGAGCTAATTCAGCCGCCTCAAGTCGGGGCGATCCTGTGCCGCTTCGATTTTCTCGATCGCTTCTCGCACGGCCTTCGCTTTTCGCTCGCTGAGGTGTTTGGGGAAATTCTGCTCGCCTTTCTCGAACAGCGCGGCGGTTTCGCGCAGATGGGGCAGGATGCGCTGGGCGTGCGCGCCGTAGGCTTGCAGGATTTGCAGAATCTCCGGCGTGCGATTCTCGCTGGCCCAGGGGTTCTGGGTGCGGAGGTAGTCGGCACAGGCTTGCATGCCTTCCTCGATGTGATGCTGGGCGAGCACTCTCAAGCCGTTCAGCCGAACGCCGTCGGCGAACATTTCGCCGCTGGGCGCGGGCTGCTCGATGGCTTCCAGGACGGCGGGCAGCAGCGGCTCGAGTTCGTCATAGCCCAGACGGCGGTAGATGGCGCCGATTTGGCTGCGAGCGTGGCCGTCCTGATTCTGCAGGCCGCGGGCGATGATCTCCAGCATGTCAGGCAGCGCGATGATGGCCCGTGGCCGTGACGTACTCGGCGAGGAAGATCATCACGTAGCCGTAATACCACGTTTTGAAGTCGCGCACGGTGAAGTCCGCCGCCCATTGTGCCTCGCGTTTCAGCAGCGGTTGGTGCGCCGCGTCGCCGCCGGCTAGCAGGGCGAGGGCATTGAGCGCGCGGGGGATGGGGTTCTCCCTTTTCTGGTATTCCGGTTGCATCATGCGTGCCGCGAGGGCCGTCAGACCCTGCGCAAGGATGCGTTGCGATTTCGGGCAATCATACGGCGCGGTGGCACTGAACGTGCCCAGCACCGGCAGCCTTAACGTGACCTCTTCCGTAGTACCCGCACGCCAGCGCGTGAGCGCGAGCCTGCCGCCGCCGGCTTCCGTCTTCGCCGCGGTGATGGCGCGCCCCAGTTCCGTGCGCGGGTCGTAGGAAAACGGCTGGCCGCCCGCGCCGAGCAGCACGTCGCCCACGGCGGTGATGGCGATCTGCCGCGCATCGGTGGTCACCAGCCGGTCGCAAAACATCCAGCCGCGCAGCCCAGTGGGGCCGAGATTCCAGTCATGCCGCGCACTGGCCGGAATGGCGTCGCCTTTGGTGAAATCGGGAATGGCCAAAGCGTTGTCACCGTGCGCGGCTGCCGCAGATGAAACGAAGCCGAAACACGCGGCGCCGATCAGTGAGAGCAGTGCGGTTCTTTTCATAGCAGTGGTTGTTCAGCCGCCTTTCGGTTTGGCCAGTAGTTGGAGATTCGCCTCCGCGAACGCTTGCCCCATCAACGCGAATGTCTTTGCACACCCGAGGTGATGGTAACCAGCGGTTGGGCGTCCGCTTGGCGGACGGTCGCCAGCACCAGGCCGGCAGCCACTGTGGTCGTCATGTAAACGGTAATCAGTATACAGCAGACGGCTGGAATTGCATCGCCATGCCTGGCAAAATTACCACTATATCTGACGGAGCGGACTGCGGGCGACATCTTCGTGCGTGTGCCCGAACGGCTGCCACAGCCGGAGCCGTTTCACGTGCTGCACACGTCCCATGGTATGAGCATCGCGGGGCAAATGAATTACTGTCGCGTTTTGCGGGAAGGGGTCGGGAGTCGTTTTCGGAGAAAGCATGGACCATGTGGTTGGTCGTTGCCCGAAAACGACTCCCGACCCCGTTCCCGCCTTTCCCCCGACGATGCTTACGTTAAAAGATGTGCAGTGCTGCTTGGCTTTTTCGGGAACCGAACCATGGCGGGGCTTGACCGCACTGGTTCGTATGCGTTACGTTAGAATGTACCGTTCTTTTGGGGTGATTGGTGCGCCTCATGCCCCTGAACGGTTACTCTCCTTGGCGTTGGGGAAAATGGTTTTGCCATAAGAATAAGAATGCGTTCCTTCTACTCAAGCCCACTTGCGGCGGAATCGTAACGGGGTTTCCGCAACAGAAACTAATGCAAAGCTTCCTGACCGTAGTGTTTTTCGCCAGCGTTTGCGTCACAGAATCCGAGGCAATCGACGCGGATGCAATTCATCTGAGTGCCGACCGCGAGATCACGCATGTCTACATCAACGGCACGGCCCATCCGCTGGGCGGCAACGCGACGAATTGGAAGGTCTCCGATGATTATGGGCCAGTCAAGGGGCTCCGCTCCGTGGCGATTCGGGCCGTTGCCGGTCCGCCGCATTCCGACCAGATCGACGATTCCGGCCTGATCGGGATGATCCAGCTTGCCGATGGGCAGTACGTGGTGACCGACGAGCTGTGGCGAGTCTATCATCATCCATCGGGTGATCCGCCGCCGAAAGATCCGACAGGTCGCGACTGGTATCACCCGGACTATGACGACAGCCAATGGCAGGCGGCGCGTCCTGACGGCGGGAATCCCTTCGGCAATTACGGCATCCCGCCCTGGGGAAGCGACGCCCCCTCGCATTTTCCGCAGGGATTCATCAAGGACTATAATCAGGGCTGTCAGCTTGATGCCACCATGGCGATCGGTCCCATGCCCAATCCCGATCTGCGAGCCAATTGGATTTGGCACGGCAATGCCAGCTTTGCCGTCAGCCCCGTCTTTTTCCGTCGCGTCTTCGAGCGGACCGTCGCGACTGCCGATCAGCCGCCCACTCGACCGCAGCGTCTTTGGTTTACTGACATCGCAGAAGACTCGGTGCGTCTGCATTGGCAGCTCGCTTGGTCCATCGGTGGTGCGATCCGGTACCGAGTCTATTGGAACGGCTTGGCCATTGCCGAGACCGATCAGACCAGCTTGCTGGTGCATCAGGGCGTGTTGCCCGGATTCAATATCCAGAGGACAGGTCGAAACGGTGCTCAAAACTACTTCTACGTCACGGCGCTGGACTCCGAAGGCAACGAATCCGGTTCCTCGCCGCACGAATTCCCCGAGCGCATCGAAAGCGGCTGGAGCCTGCCGGCGCTGGAGAATCTGCGAGTCTATGCCCAAGGTCGCGATTGGGCCGATTTGATCTTCGACGAACCCGAATTCGGATTGCCCTATACCAATTCCTATTGGATCGATGTCCGTATCGATGGCGTTCGGCACTCGAATCCTTCGCTTGCCGCGCTCGACACGCCGCATGGACGTCGGCACCGGATCGCAGGACTAAAGTCGGGCACCACTTACCGCGTCCAGGCAAGGTTGAACTCCAATATCGGCGCCACCGTCGGACCATGGTCGACCCTGACGCTGCGCACCGATCCGCCGCAGGGTACTTCCCAAATCGATGTGCCGGGAAACGTCCGAGTGGTTGGCGACCAGGTGACGTGGGATGCCCCCGTTGGATCGTGGAGCGGGTTGCGTTATCAGCTTTTTCTCGATGGTCAGCCTTGGGATGGGCGTCAGAGCGAGCGTTCGAAGCCCATTGCTGACTTGGATGTCACTCAGCCCCACTTCATCCAGGTCCAGGCATTGGCAGACCCGGCCTTCGCGTCGCGGCGATCCGCGCCGTTGCGAGTCGGCGCTCCGGCGTCCGAAGTCGCCTCGGTCCAAGATCTGGCCGTGATCGGTCGCACCGACACCTCGATCATCCTCGATTGGCGGCGTGGTGCCCCGGGGCTGGCGGCATACGTGGTGCGCCGCTATCAGGGAAGCCAGCTCGAAGAAACCACGAAGTTGAATGCCAACTGGCAAGATGCGGTGGCACACAAGCGGCTGCGCGTCGATGGTTTGATTCCCGGTCAGACCTATCGTTTCGAAGTGCTCGCCCGCGATCCCGAGGGCGTCGAGTCGGCGATCCGCTCGGTCACCGCCGCCACCGTCGCTCCAGCCGCAGGCACGCCGGTATTGACCTTCGGTTTCGCCTATCACGGCGAAGGGGCGGCGGCGCGCCGCATGCCCCACATCATGCACGATATGCGGGCCAAGGGTTGTAGCCTGGCGATCATCCAGGGCGCACACGGCGGCAAGAACGCGCGGTATGCCAGCGTTTGGAATGCCTTGAAACGGGCGGCCGACAGCCATCTGCCCCACATGAAGACGGTTTTTTCGGTCGACTATTACGACAACACGGGACAGATTTCTCATCAAGGCTGGCCCGTGTCCAAGATGAACGAGCTGGAACACGACGACGGCAACCCCCTGCATCACGTCTGGGACGAGGGCCCGGTGCGTTTCATCCGGACGCACGCGAAAATGGGCAACCGGCGGGAGGGCATTGGCAGACGATTCCTGGAACAGCAATTGCTTCGCGCCGAACGGGACGACGTGCCTTGGCTCTTCACCATCGGGTCGGCCAACGAGGACACACGCTCTCTGGTCAACGACAGCGCCGTCATCATGAAGCAGTTGACCCGCCCGGTCATCACCCTGGACCGCATCCTGAACGGGAATCCCACCTATGACGTCGCCTGGTATCCGGGGGACACCTGGGTCCAAACGGCGCCGCGCATGGTCCGCAGCAACGCTTGGTCCTATTACAAGGTGTACGTCTATCCTGATCGCATCCTGTTCGAGGAATACGTTCGTCCGCACGGCGCCGACGACACGCAGCCGGTCGGATCGATCGAGCTGGTCCGCAACGTACGCTTCGAGATCGACTACGACCGGTCGGAGAACCGCATCCGGCCCAGCATCGCCACGTACAGCCAGCAGCAGCGGATCATTCACGGCATTACTCGGCCCGAATCGCTGGGCCGCACGGTAACGTGGGCACAGAACATCCAGGCCCAAACCACGTCGGGCCAATCCGTCGCGATCCAGCTTCTGGGCCGATCGCCACGCCAGCAACCGCTGACCTACACCGTCACGCGGCAACCTGCCCACGGACGCCTGAGCGGCAGCGCACCGAATCTCACCTATACCCCGAATGCCTCGTTCCCCGGCGATGACAGCTTTCTGTATCGCGTCGACGACGGAACAAGACCAAGCAACCTTGCCTGGGTCCGTATTTCATCGAAAGAAGCTTCATTCCTCGGCAATCCCAAGCTCGGCCAAGGTCGTCCGTAGCCAGCCCAGCGATCGTTCGATTAACGGACCGCCTTGCCCTTCGCACTCCATGCTCAGAACGCCATTGTATCCGTCGTCGCGGAGCAATTCCAGGCAACGGCGGATGTTGCCGGCGTTGACGCCATCGCCGATGGCACAGTGGCTGATGGCGATGCCCGTATCCTTCCCCCGCAGCGATTCGGCCAGCGACGCGCTGACGTCCTTGATGTGGACGTGGCTGACTTTGCCGAGAAACCGTTGGCAAAAGGCCACCGGGTCCTGCCCGGCGATGAACGTGTTGCCCGTATCGAGATTCATCCTCAGGCGGGGTGAATCGACAAAAGCGAGCATCTGCTCAACCCTGTCGGGATTGGTGGTGAAGTAGCCGTGTACCTCGATCGTGACGGTCACGCCGTAAGCCTCAGCCACTTCGACGATCTGCTCGTAGCTGCGTTTCATCAGGTCCATGGCCTGGTCATTGGAAAGGCCCTCCGGCGCGTGCAGGCCGTCGGTTGTGGCCACGTGGTCGCAGCCGGCGTGTGCGGCCCAGGGGATCGACTTGAGCACGTACGGCAGCCCGCGGCTGGGACCGTCCTTTCCGCTCAGAGGAAAGGCCGCGTCGACTTGGCTGAACCTTACACCGTAGCTTTCCATCTTCTTCCGCAGCAGGGTGGGATCCTCGTACAGGGCCACATGCGGGAAATAGCCCAGCCCGTGAATCCAACTCACGCCGTCGATCAACCCCGGTTCGATGTAATGCACGTTGTTGGCCTGGGCCCACGCCAGGGCCTTCTCGAAACTGAACGCGTGCGAGTTGAACGCGTCGGTGTGGAATCCGATCTTCATGGTTGCGAACTTTCCTCTTGGTAGCGGTGATAATCGTCGACAACGTCGGCGTCGGACAGCCCGTCGCCGATCACCAACCGGGCGCGGGCATGGGCTTGCTGCCCGGCGGCGATGTCGCACCCCAGCAGCGACAGGTACAGGGAACGATGGCCCGCGTCGCGCGCGTAGGGCATGGATACGGCAAAGCAGTCGGCCTTCGGCGCCATGACCACGGCCGCCAGGTCGGAATGCCGATCGCGCCGCACGGCCAAGGCGCCGGCCAAACGCGGCAGGAGAACCCAATCGACCGGGGAAGGTGGGACACGCCATCGCCCGTCTCGGATCTTCGTCACGGCCGCCGCATCGCGAGGCGACATCAGCCACGAGCCCATGGATTCTTCCCCAAGCATCAGTGTCGTGCCCCCATCAGGCTCGGCAACGTACACAAACGGATCCGCAAAACCGTCATAGAAGTAGGACGCTAGGAAGACCTCGAACGTCGGCAGATCGTCTACCGCCCGCACGCCGACGTGCATGTCGAGTGTGGTGGCGTCGTGCCAGCGGTACACGGCGCTGAGTTCGAAGGGCACGTCGAACGGCGGTTGCCACCGGACCTCGACCGCGCCGTCGTCGAGCAGACGCGAGCTGGTCTTCCAATCGCGGGCGCCGTCGCCGAATCGGTGATTGCCGCTGAAGATGCGGTAGGGTTGCATCAACCCCAAACCGCCCGACAGGCGGCGCCCGGTCGGCTGGTGGACGACGCCGGTCAGTCCCAGAGCCCTGCCGGCAGCGTTCAGCCTGCCTTCGAGCACACCCGTATCGAAAGCCATGTCGCCGTCTGCGGTCACCGTGAATACCGGGACCTCGTCGGCGGTGTCCCCTGCGGTCGCGTTGCCTACGCCGGCGGCTTCGCATGGTGGCGAGCACACCGCCAGGACGAGCACCAGGGTGCAACAGGCCGTCCAAAGCACATGATTCGTAGCGGCGCTGTCGGACAGCGATACGGGCCGCGGTAAACGCGATCGGTTTGTGCGGTGCGGTATCGGTAAGATCATTGTTTTGCTCTTTGCCCTAATAGCATGATCCAGTATTTGACTGTTTCCACCATCTTTCGTGCTAGGTGGCACGAATGATTTTTCCCGGGGCGACCAAATCCAATTTTCGGTTTCGGCGACTGTATCGACAATCCTTGCCGTCAAGTTTCTGTCTTGTCGAGACTGTGCAAAAAATGCCTTTCGGCACGACGCAACAACTCTCGCTCCGCCGGGGTGAAAGCTTGGGAGACGGCGACCTAAGGCAATGCAAACACGGAAGGCTCCGAATCCGTAAACCGAATGACCAAAACACGCACTGTCTTTGCAAACCTCAGACGTTCGTAGTGAAACCCGGCACGGCGCAGACCGGGTAGATGCCGTTTTCGTCAGGCGCCGTCGGCGGTTCCATGTCCCAGGTACAGTCTTCGACGGCCGGCGGCAGGAAGTAGTCGGACTGGTTGATCTGGTCCCAGGTGATCTGCCTGCCGCTGTAGCAGGACAATTGGCCCATGATGGCCACCATAGTGCTGCGAGTCATGTAGTCGCCGCAATGCAGGGGTTTGCCCTCGCGCAACGACGCGAAGAACTCGGTCTGCTCCTGCTGATGGGCGTTGGGATTCGGACCGTCGTACCGCCAAGCGTTTTGTCCATCGATCCGGCCGCTCATCGGATAGGCGATCCCCTTGGTGCCCATGATGATGCTGGAGTACTCGTTGTAACAATTCAGGGCCGTGCGGCAGTGTGCGTACAAACGCACCCCGTTGGCATAATGGTAGACCACCGTATGGTTGTCGAACACGTCGCCCAGCAAGTCCTGGGCTCCCGAACGCCCGCCCAGCCCGTGGCAGCGAAGGGGCGGGGTTTCGTGTATCGACCAAGTCGCGCGGTCCAGGTTATGCACCAGCGATTGCGTGACATCGTCGCCGCACAGCCACGAGAAGCGGTACTGGTTGGCGTACTGGTTTTCAAGTTCCGAAAGTTCCGGCGATCGCCGCGTGTTGCCGTACGGCCCGCGCAGAAAGTTCTCTTCGATCGCAACGATCTCGCCGATCTGCCCATCGTGGATCCGCCGGATCGTCTCGCGGATGTTGAACTGGAACCGGCTGTGCAATCCCGACAACACGCCCAGGTTCTTCTGCTTGGCCACTTCGCAGGCGCGCGCAGCAAAGTGGATGCCCGCCGGGTCGATCGCGTGCGGTTTCTCGACAAACACGTGCTTGCCCGCTTCGATCGCCGTCACCATCTGGATGGGATGGAACTTGGCCGCGTTGGCGATCAGCACCACATCGGACGCCGCGACGACCTGCTTGTAGGCGTCCAGTCCGACGAAGCAGTGGTCGTCGTCGACTTGCATCTGATCGGCCCGCTGTTGATTCAGAAGGTTGCGGCTGTTTTTCACGCGGCCTTCGAACACGTCGCTCATCGCCACCAGACGCACCCCCGGATCGGCGTGCATCGCCTGGGCCGCCGCTCCGGTACCACGCCCGCCACAGCCGACCACACCGACCCGGATGATATCGCTGCCCGCAGCATGAGCCGATCGAGCCAGCCCCAACGCACTGGTCGTCGCGGCTGCCGAAGCCGTTCCCAACACAAAGTTCCGCCGCGACATGCCCCCCGTACCACGTCGATCCCGTTGCATCGTTTTTCTCCCTCGCTCTGGCTTGAAAATGCTTCGAACACTCTTAGCAATTACCGAGTAGAGCCTCGGCCAACGCAGCCGGTACTCCACTCGGCAAAACCTCGATGAACCGTCTGACTCCCATGTAACTAGTAGTTTCCAGTGACTTGTCGCACCGCGCCCAAAATGCCCAACAAGCCCTCGACAATCGCTGCCTGCGCCTCAGGGCTGGCGATCTCAGGCTCGAATACCGCACGCAGCTTCACCCCCTCCATCGCGGCTAACATCAAATTGACCGCTGCCTCAGGGTCCGAAGTTTCCAAATCTCCCGCCGCGACTGCGGCATGCACCAGTTCCACATACTGCTGGCGGACCGTATCGTAAAACTGAGCCCAACCGGCTCGCACCGCCTCGTCCTTCAACGACATCGCGAAGATCTTGGTGGTGAATACGCGGGTCTGCCGGTCGGCTACGCAAGTCCGTACGCCATACTCCAGAACGCTCCGCAACCGCTGAAGAGGATCGGCCAAGCTGGCCAATTGCGCCCGAACACGCTGATGATAGGTTCGATAGTAGTGGTTGCAGGCAGCCAGAATGATGGCCCGCTTCGAGGAATAATGGCTGTAGAAGCTGCCCTTGGTCACCCCGGCGCGAGCGGCAATGTCGTCTACCGAACAGTCGCGAAAGCCTCGCTCGGCAAAGATCTCAAAAGCACATCGTGCCAAAAGCTCGGGCATCTCAGGCGCTACTCGCGGCATAATCGATCCAATTTCAAACCACCTTACTGAGGTAAAACCATTCTTAGTAAAGTAGTAAAAACAAAAACCGTTCCATGTCTACTTCTTGTGTCATACCAACACGTATGTCAAACGACAAGCAGATTGTGCTCAAAAAAGCTGAAAATTTAGCCGAATGATCAGAATTACATACTTTTTAGTATCTATTGACAGTGATTTCCCGTGGATAAAGCGCGACGAATACGGCATGCCGTCGGCCATCGCGGGCACGCTTCGCGCGCCGCGGCCAACCGAATCGGAGGCGACGCCCGGTAAGTTCGTCCCGAGCAGCGAAAGGTGCCACCCACCTAGCAGCACGGGCAATGAAGATTTTTCGACTGACAAAAATGGATAAGCTGGGGTTTTTTGATAGGTGGGTGACACCTTTCAGCACCACACCTTTCAGCACCACACCTTTCAGCACCACACCTTTCAGCACCACACCTTTCAGCACCACACCTTTCAGCA
>SKKK01000340.1 GCA_007121535.1 Planctomycetaceae bacterium
ACGCGGCCGCCTCGCCGGATGCGGAAACCGCCGTGGTCGCGACTTGGGATCCGAAGTACAACGGACCAGTCGCCTGCAAATTCAGGAGGGCATCCGTGGCGCTCAGGCCCGTAGCGACGCCGACCAGCGAATCGCCGGTCTGCGCGTCCAACAGCGCCACCTCGAATGCGTCCAGCGGAGCGTCCTGATCAGCGAACAAGTCGACCGAAACGATAGTGAAGGCCAGCGCCGCGGTCTTGTCGGGGATCGCAAACGTTTGCGCGAAGCCGGACATCTGTCGCGAGTCCTCGTGTAGCACGCCTTGACCGACGATCACCTGCGCGTCGCCACGGATCGACCAGCCGAAGCCCGTCTGATTGGGATCGTGGATCGAAAAATCGCCGTTCACGATGCCGGTCGGGACGGACAGGGAGGCGGACAGGGGCGCCAGCGTGAAGCTTTCGGTGTCGTCGACGACCGCCAGCGGCGGCGGGACCGCGACAACTCCTGGCGTAGCGTTCTGCTCTTCGGGTTCTCGCGTCAGCACGGTGGGGACCGCTTGTGGCCCGAAGTCCGCGGCATCGGCACCCATTGTGGTTCCGTCACCGACGGCGTCGACCATCGTCGTATCATGTGAGGCGGCCGTCCAGTCGATGTTCCAAGTATCCGACGGCACATCCCGCGCAGCGAGGATGATCTGCACGTCGAGCGATGAAGGGAGTCGACGTTCCGAGGGCGGCAGCGTCGCGTTCATCAGGTCGTGCGGATGCGCCGTCGCGTCCAGATGGCTGCCGTCCGGAGTCAGCGTGGCGGTGAAGTCCGGGCCGACGAAGATCTGCGAACCGTCGATGACGCGGACGTGGCGGTCGAACCCGTCGTAGCCCGCGATGAATCCAGCTAGATGGCCCAGTTCGTGCAGGATCACTGTGTAGAGATCGTATTTTCCATACGCGGGTGAATCGGGTCCGGCCACCAGCGCGGTGCTCGTCAGGGCGATATCGAACTCGTCATGATCCCAGGGATTCGAATCGACGTACCAGCCCACGCCGCTGGCATCCACGTCGACAACGATGGTACCGCCAGCGGGTCGGCCGAACTGGTCGAAATGAGTCACGCGGGCTTCGGCGAGATAGCTGGAGGGCAGATCCTCGACACGAATCTCGATCGGCTGGAATAAGCTCGAGTCATCCAGCAACTCCATCCATGTAGCAAGCGCTGGGCCGAGCGATTCCTGGGCGGTCGCGGGTCTGAGACTTTCTGCAAAGTCGCCAGTCAACTGCGCCAAGGCCGGAAACGTCAGCGTTGTCCGGCCGGGGCGATTGAGTCGGTCCAGGGCATCGCGTTTTCGGTACCAATCGATCAGATGATCGATCTGCGCAGGCGATATTTGGATATCCGGATTGTCAAACGCCAAAGACAGGACAAGGTCAATCTCCGTGCCTGTATTAGGCACATTGGGAGCCGACATAAAATTGCTGGTACCGAAATAATCCGGCTTTTCGTCCAGGATCTTTTGGTTAGTATTTGGGTCATACGTCGCGTAGCGGTATTCGTCAAATAATCCGAAGTTGTGGCCGAGTTCGTGCGCGATGAGCCAACCCATGATCTCGCCCCATTGTTCCGCAGAGTTGGGATGCGGATTGCCCATTTCATCTAGATTGTTCAGTTGACGGAAGAGGCCGTCGACCACGATTGTGGCAAAATTGTTCGGGTTGTTATCAGAAGATGAGAACTGATCACCGATCGCCCCGACTCTCGTTGGATTGATCAAACCATCGAGAATAAATAGCCGCGCGGCTGGTGATAGAGTTTCGTATCTGCGAACCATGGTCCCGGGAAGCTGGGGATTATCCACAAAGGCCAGCAATTCATCCTGGAAAGAGTCGTACGCAAAGTCGATCCCCGATCGGCTGCGCGCGATGGCATCGTCAGGCCGCAGGTGATCGTACGGCCGAGTGACGAACAAGACTTGATTGTCGCCTGTGGTCGTACTCCATTGCAGGTCCAACTGAGTCATGAGATGCAATTGGTAGATTTCCTCGAATCGTCGTCGCAAACCCTGTTCAAAGTCAGCCAGTTGCTGCTGGCCGGTGGGAGTTAGAATGCCGCTCTCATCAAGGAGATCCACAAAGACCGCGTTCTTAAACGACTTGTATTTTTCGTTGAAGATGCCCTCCGGATCATGTTCACCTGCGCGCACGCCCTGCCAAACATCGACGATCAAATCTGTGAGCTCAGGGAGATTGATATGCACTGACTGCACCGGCGTGGCGAGTGCTTTGAGCTTCAAGGGGTCAGCAGCATTAAGAATACGATTGTGGTGGTTGAAGACTACTTTGCCCAACACCTCCCCCGATCCACTGGGGGCCGCAGCGAAAGTGAACTTTTCTAGCGAGACGCCCGGGAAGTCCTCTCGCTCATGTTCGAATGATCCCGCAGCCGGATTGTTGGTCTTATCGACGAGTTCGACGCTGACGCTCTGCAGGGTGTGCGTGATCGAGACAGTCCGCGTCTTCCCCTGCAATGTGTTCGCGAATTCAAGGGTATTGTCTCGATTGTTGCTGTCGGCCACATCGAGGACTCCGAGAAAATCGATGCTGTGGCGAGTCGGAAGTATGAACCTATCGTTTTGCGAGAAGATCACTTCGACGTCGAAAGAAAGATCGGCCTCGTACATTAGAACTTGCTGGGTCGTCAGGCTCGGCAGCAAGCCCGGTCGCGGTTCTGCGGAGAAGATCCACTTGACGGCCTGGCCCGGAAGAATTTCGTCGTACCCAACCGGTGCCAAAGGTTCGGTGACGGGCAGCTCAACCCCGCTATTAAGGAGTTCCTTATGGTGCGGCGCGATATGGTGGGGATGATGAACCAGGAACGGATTTCCGCTCACGGCGACGTTCCGTAGGTTGACCGGCCAGTTCGAGTTGTTCGTCCACGTGACCTCATGCTGGCCGACCAGTAGTTGGCCTTGCTGCGCAGCGACGGCACTTTCGTCAGCGTCTTTCGTGAATAGCACGACGCCGTCATCCGTCACGCCGCTGCTATCGCTGAAGCTGCCGAACGCAAAGAACACGTTGTCCACCAAGATGACCGCGTCGCCACTGAGCTTCAGTCGCGGCTGGGCAATCGTTCCAGGTAACTGATCGGGAACCTGGAAATAGAAGGTTTCGAAGTCCGACATCGGCTGCTGCAGTTCGAGCGTGCCGATGGCTTGGGTCGGCACGTCGCCGCTGTCCAGGAAGACTTCCAATACGCCGTTTTCGGCCGCCTGTTCGACCATCACATCGATGCGAAGGAGCGTCACCCAGTCCGGAACGTACAACCGGTTGTGCGTAATCTCCGTCAACTTGGTGTTGGGGATCGGTACGTTGATCGGCAATCCGAGGGCCGCGTCCAGGGGAAAATCGCCAAGAGCGCCCATACGCAACGCGTAGTCGATGAAATCCTGGCCGTCGTTGGTGTTCGGATGAGGATTGGGAATCGTGCCGACTTCAACCAGGTGCGTCCCTTGGGTCATCGTCCCTTCGGTCTGGCCATTGTGGAACGACCAGCCGGGGATCTCCGCCCAGGCGGTGAACCCGACCGGAAATCGTCCCAGAACCGGGCGGACGGTGGCGTCGAAGTTGCCGTTGAAAATGGTGGGCACCGGCAAGTCGCCACCGGCAGAGGTGGAGTTGTCGAAGGTCACCGGAGTGGACTCGCTCGACTGAGGCCGGTGCTGTACACCGCCCCCCAGAACCGTGTAGTAGAAGCCTTCGCCGATCCCCTCCCAAGGCCGCTGTGGATCGCCGTGCATGATCGACTCGGGCATCCCCTCTGAAAGCGCATGCGCCGTATACCACGGCAGGCCGATATCGTCGAAGTGCTTGTTCCAATCTTCGTGGCGGTGGGCGAGCATGCGAAAAAGCATCTCGACGTATTCGCCGTCGTCCTGGTTGCGTTCGAAACCGGGCAAAGCCAAGTTGACCGTGCCGGCGTACCAACGTTTGACTCGCTGATGCACGCCTCCCAGGCCCGTGAGTCCGAAACCCAGCAGGTCAAAGTCGACATCGTGCGTGAAACCCGCTCGGGCCTGGTCCGCATCGTGCGCCCCGGGCTCGGGCTCGAAGGGCCCCCGGGTTCGCGTGACGCCTTGCGAGCTGGAACCGAGCCGCAAGTCGATATCGGCTCGGGGGATGGAGCGGCCATTGGGAGTGAGCGTCACGAGCGGGCCGTTGCCGAAGAGTCCGCTGATGGCCGATACGGCGAGATCCGGCATGGTGAGCGACTGTGTTGACGTCCGTGCTACCTCCTGGAAGTAGTTGTCATGAAAGGTGACGTTCTCCCATCGCTGGATCTTGGGATCGATGAAGTCGTCGTAGCGAACCTGTTCGATACCCAAAACGCTGGTGGCCGCTCCAGCGATCTCCGTCAAACGATTGATTGCCGCGCCCAGCCAGCCGACAAAAGGGACACCCGTGGCGACTTCGCCGACATTGCCGATCAGGCGAAGTGCATTTCTTAGGTGGAATTTCAGCGAGTCTTGCCGGATGTCGTGCGGGTCGAGCGTCGTCACGTGCAAGTCGGTCGCGGTGCCGATTTCCGGGAAATGGGTCCCCAACCGCTGCGCGATCTCTCCCGTGACGGTCGTGCCGCGGCTGAACCCAATCAGATGGATCGGCGAATCGAACACCTTGTCGTTCTGGTCGATATTCAGTTGCACCAGCGCCGCAAAAAAGGCGTCGGCGGCCGCTTCCGCGAAGCCCGTGTCGCTGATCGACGAATCGATGATCCAGTCGTTCACCAGGACCAATGGCCGCCCAGCTTTGGGTTCCAAGCCATTCTGCCATTCGTAGATCCCGGTCTCTTGTTGGTAGCGCCCCACGACTCCACCACCTCCAATGCGAGCGATCTGTTCCGCTAGTTGCACATAATCGTCAGCAACTTGCCGGTCGAACCAGGGAACCGACCAGCCATGGGTGATGACCGTGACACTGCTAAAGGCATCAGAGTTCGTCGGTTCGGGAATGGGCACGCCAAAAGAGCCCCATTTCTTGGTGGTCCTGCCGTCGGGAGCCGTCAGTTCTACTCCCCAATAGTACATCTGTCCCGCCGTCAAAGCACGATCCTCAGGCAGCGTAAACGTGGTGTCCTGTCCCAAGTCAACGCCATTGACGATGCGTGTGTAATTGGCATCCCCTATTCCGCCGGGAATCGGCAACTCGCCTTGGGGCAGAACCAGCCTGGCCAACTCCTGGGACGTCGCGTTCTCGACCAGTGCCGGGTTGATTCCGGCCAGGATCAGCGGCGTGTCCTCGGGCCACAGCCCCTCGCCGGGCCCGAAGCTGCTGACGAACAGACGACTGGTGGCGTCCTCGAAGCCGGGATTCTTTTCCCAGTGGAAAGTCGGTGTGGGTCCCAAGGCTTCCACGGGAAGCAACGCCAAGGGATCGAACGCGATCGCCAAGCCTCGAGGCGTTCCACCCGTACCGATCGGGGCGTTCGGATTGAAGATCCCGCTGGCCGGATCATGCTCCGGAATACCGAACTCGGCGAACCCCGCATGGATCGACAGCAGCCGGTAGTCGGCCCGGATGTCGATTAGCACGTTGTTGGTGCGTTCGCCATAGATCAGATCGTTGATCGGACCGCGATCAAGCAGGGACGCATTGGCGGGCGCTTCGATCTGATCGATGATCTCCAGTACGTCGTAAACAAAAACGGCACGAGGCAGCCCCGGATAAGCCACAAACAGGTGGCGGTCGTCCGGTGACAGAACCAAGTTGTCGGCAAACCCGACCGGGATCGGCCGCGTAGCAGCCACCAGTTGCGGGGTGCCATTTAAGCCGAAAGGATCGCGAATGATCCCGACGTTGCTGCCTCCGGGCCGCAGCGGATCGAAATACGGATCGTGGGAGGGTACTCCCGGGATGAAACGGTTGTAGCCTGTAACAAACGCCCACTCCAGATCGCTGGTGACAGCGATCCCCTGGGCGTTGTTGACATCGAACGGGTCTGATGGCGATCCCAGGTGCAGCCCCACGTACCGGGTAGACCAATTGGTCCCGGATTCGTCCGCTTCCAGCACCCCGAAGCCTCGTGTGTCCTGCAGCCGGTTGGTGAAGGTGATCTTATGGGGCTGGTTTGTCGCCGTCACACCGAAGGGCTCCCGCCCCACGTCGGGAACAACCCAATATTGATCGAAGAACTGATCGTCCGCCACGTCCGTGTTAACGACCAGGATACTTCCCAGCTCCGGAGCCCCCTGCGGTGTGGAGAACAGCGTCCGTCCGGGAGCGGCGACGTACAGCCGCTTCCCGTCGGCACTGACGTCCAAGCCGCGCAGACCGGATCCGGTGAACGCTCCACTGAAAGAAAGCGTCCGGACAGAATGGTAGTTCGGCGAGCTGGGATTTGTATCGATGGCATAGACGACTCCCTGCCGATCATCGGAGACATACACGAACGATCCGCGGGGATCGACCGTGATCCAGAAGGGACTCGCTCCGGGCGGAAGCTGGATCGGGTTGATGCCCTGCGAGTCCGGATCGTCGGGGTCATCCGGGATCGTATCGATTTCCTGCAAGGTGGTTGTATCGATGACCGAAACGGCTCCGTCGAACCGTTGCGTAACGTAGGCGCGCGTCAGGTCGGGAGTCACGGTCACGGCGCGCGTCGGCCCGCCGCTGAGCGGGATACGAGCCACCAGATTTAATCCCTCGTCACCCGTGCCCAACAACCGCGCGTCGATAACCGCGACCTCGTTACCTCCCAGAGCGGCAAACGCGTGATGCAGCGTCTGTTGCACTCGGACAGCATTGCTCTCTTTGTAGACCCGCTCGCTCCAGGAGCCGTCGCCGCGCAGGTACTGCGGGCGGACGACGGAGATCTCGGCCAAACCCAGGGTGATGGCCCGCGACTGGTCTTCCGACAGATCGATCACCAGTTCCGACTCACCGCCAGACACCGCTTGCAGTTGGATCGGTTGGTTGCTGCCCGGGACGCTGAAATGGACGCGCGCGTCCTCGAACTGGCTGCCGTCACTCTTGTCTGCGGGAGCGAGCGGATTGACGTAAGTGAATCGTTCGCCTTCCAGGACCAGTTGGGGCCGCAAACCTCCGCCTCCATCAGCGAACTCGAAGCGGGCTGCTGTGATGACCGGCGGACTCCATGCCCCTTCGGCTGGTAACGTGCTGGGAACCGATACGACAACCTCATTAACGCGACCGGGCGCCAGCTCGACTTGAGTGCTCGTGACCTGCGGCAGCCCTTCCTTGGGGACCGAGTAGATCTTGAGTTCGTAGCTGCCGACCAGGTACTCGAAATAGGCGTCCACGAACTGGGTGGCGAGCATGCCGAGCGGTGCCGCCAGCATGGCGATCCCAGGTTGCCCGATTGTGAAGAACGCCCCGCTGATGCTTTGGGCTGCGGCGCGCGCCGAGGAGAGTCGCGCGCCGACAAACTCCTGGACGCCGGACCCCGCGAAATAACGACCCGATGTGTTGATCCCGGAGAACGGCGGCGAAGTGGTCCGCGCAAAGCCGTCCTCACCGACGACCCCGGCGTCCACTTGCATCCAAACTTCGAACTCATTGCCATGCTCGTCCGGCAACGTTGCCGCCTGGAAGAAATACATCCTCGTCCCTGCGGCGACCGACTCGGGAACGCGCACCGCCAACTGGGCGCCGATCTCCAACGGCTGGTCGCCGAATTCCACGTCAAACGCCGCCGCGAAATTCAGTCCCTCGGGCAAGTCCAGCGGAAGCTCGGCCTCGGTCCGGGTTACTATGCCGACCGGCGTGTCCGCAACCAACGCGCCCGGAGCGATGGCAACGGTCGATCCGTCGTCGCTGCGTACCACGCCCCCTTGGTCCGTCAACGTCGCCGGACCGGAGACTGGCTCCTCGACCTTCACGGGCACAACCACCTCCCCCGGTCCGTTGACGATCACGATGCTGGACAGGCCCGGCGCGATGCCGGTGACCACGCCATCGGCGGATACGACCGCCACGTCCGGATTGGTGGCGAAATAGCGCGTGCCCATCGACGGGTCGGTGTAATCGCCGATGTCGAACAGCGACACTTGCATGGTCCGCGTTCCGCCCGGGGGCAACGAGACGGCGTTGGGATAAGCGTCCATCCCGAACGCGTACAAGACGCCTTGAACCAGACTTTCGGGAAAGCCGACCGATACCACGGTGACGGCTTGAACGTTACCGCGCGTGGCGGTTACCACCGTGCTGCCCTCGGCGACTCCCACAACGCGCCCGAACTCCGAGACGGTGGCCACCGACGTGTCGTCCACGGAGAACTGCAGATACGAGGCGGGCAGCATCACACCCGATTGGTCGGCAAAGTCCCCGAACAACACCAACTCAGTTGCCGACCCCACCTCCAGTTTCGGTTTCCGCCACACATAATCCAGATGCACCAGCGGCGCATCGCTGACGTCCACGTCGATCGTGGCAACCTCGGACCGATTGAAGCCGTCGTCCGCCTGGATGTCGAAGCTGGCGCTGCCCGTGAAGCCGAGGTCCGGGAAGAATCGGACCGCGCGGCCATCGGGCGTCAGAGTCGCGGTGCCGTTGCTGGAGGCCACAATGCGGAAGTACAGCGGATCGTCCTCGGGGTCGTACGCTAGATCGTCCAGCGGAATGGTGATCTCCAAACCTTCATACGTGCGGAACGAGGCGCCGGCGACCGATGGCGGGCGGTTGGCGATGAAGCCGAAGTTGCCGCCCAGGATCTGTACGTCCGCGGCGTCGATCACTCCGTCGCGGTTGGCATCGGCGCCGATCAGATAGGCGAACTCGCCCAACACGCTGCCCAACGCCGCAGCCTGCAAAGCCGAGTCCACGCCGTCCACCAGACCATCGCCGTTGATGTCGCCAGCGATGAACAGTTCCAGCGCGTACGATCCCGACTCGGTGCCGTGGATCTGCATCAGCTTCAACCCGGCTTCGGTGACCGCGAACAGAGCGACGGTACGTCCCCCTTCGGTATGCACGGACAACGGCGTCAGCCCGGCGATCTCGGGCGTGAACGTGCCGGCACCTTGCGCGTCGACCACGACGCCCAGCAGCAGGATGCCCTGCTGTGTCGAGCGGATTTCGGAGTGCCGAATGCTGAACGTGTAGCGGTCGATGCCCTCGGCCGGCAGCGTGCCGGAAGTCACCAAGCCCGTGAAGCGATGCGCCGTCCCCAGATCGCCGGCAATCGGCGCAATCTGCACAGGCTCGTCGTAGATGATCAACTCACCGGCTTCTCCGGACGCGGCGATCAGCGTCAGGCGGTGCGGATCGTCGGCATCGCCGTAGCCGTAACGCGTCGATTCGCCCGTCGCCAACTGCCGTACGTTCACCAGTCGTCCGGCATCGTCGTAACGGTAGACGACCAACGCACCGTCCGGCGCCGTGGCTGAAGCGATCCGTCGGTGCGCGTCAAGCTCGAAGCTGATCCGCTGGCCACCGGGGCCGACGATGCCGCTGTCGCTGTAGATCAGCCGCGTGCCGTCGGGCGCGATGCGGGCTTCGATCCCTTTCTGAGCGCTCAGGTGGTAGACGGTGCCGTCGGGGCCGGTCAGCGTGAACTGCGGTCCTTCCCAAGCGCCGCTGGCCGGGTTGTAGGGCCGTGCGGTCTTCAGATCGTACATCCGGCTGCCGCCGCGGGTCAGCAGGGCGTTGGCCGAATCCAGTTGGTACTCGACGCCCGGGTCGGCGGTCCAGGCGGGCGTGTAGTAAGTCACACCGGTCGCCTCGTGCCGTTGGGGACTGAACGTGAATCCGACCCGCCGTCCGTCCGGCAGCGTCAGGTACAGACGCGTTCCGACCGGGTAAGGCGAGTACACGCCGAGATGCTCGCGGCCGGTCGTCGCCACGTCGGTCTCGAGATCCACGTCGCGATGCGGCAACCGCCAGCCGAGCCCGAAGCTGTGGCTGCGATCGCTCAGAAACGAATCGTAGCTACGCACCAGTTCGACCCACGTCCCATCCAACTCGACGGCCAGATCGATCTCGCTGCGCTGGTATCGGGCAGCTTTCACCACCGAGTTGACCTCGACAACGATGTCCGCCCGGCTGCTGCGGCCCGCGATGTCGGTGGCCCTCAGCCGCAGCGCATAGAATCCGTTTGGCAGTTGGGCAGGGTCGAGTTCGAACAGCGATGCACCATCAACGGGCGACTCGCCGCCGGCGAGAAGCTCGAACTGCTCGTGGTGCGCCCGCGAGATTTCGAGCGTCCATCGGTCCAGATTCAGGTCGCTGACCGTGGCGACGATGTCGGTCGGGGAACTCAGCATGGCGCGGTTCAGACCCGCCGCGAAAGACACCACCGGCGGCTGATCGTCGCTGGGGTCGCGGACCTTGATGACCGTGCTGGCCGTCCCGGTTCGGCCATTGGCATCGGTCGCCGTCGCTTCCACCAGCACCTTGCCCGGGGCCTCGGGAACGAACTCCGCTCGGCCGAACGAATCGAGGATCAACGTCTGGCCGCCGACGGTGATCGTGCGTTCGACGATGCCGGACAAGCTGTCGCCGATCGCGTGCACCAACACCTTCTGGCCGGGGATGGGTGGGAAGCTGGGCGTCAGCTCGATGTGGACGCGCGGCAGCTCGGGGGCGAGCGTCGCTCGCAGAATGGCCGACCTTTGCACGACAAATTCGCCGTCGGACACGGAATACGTGACGGTATAATCCCCCGTCTGCCCCGGGCCGGGCGTCCAGGTGACCAGGCCGGTCTGGGCGTCGAGCGTGGCGGTCGGCGGCAAACCTTCGACCGAGTAGACGAGTTCGGTCCCCAGGTCGGGATCGCTGCCCTGCAGCACGAACTCGAGCGTTTCCCCAAGCGGTACCGAATGGCTGCCGACCGTCAGGCTGGGCGGACGGTTGACGTTGTCGATGCGAACCAGGACCTCCATCGAGTCCTGCGCACCATGCGGATCCTCGGCGGTAAAGGTCAGCAGGTACTCGCCGGCCTGTTCGAAATCGGGTGTCCAGCGGAACAGGCCTGATTGAGAGCCGAAGCTTGCGCCGGGCGGCAGGTTCGGCGCGGCGAACAAGATAGGGTCGCCGTCGATATCGGTGGCGGTGACGGTAAACTCCAGCAGCATCCCTTCGCGACCCGACTGATCGGGCAGCGGTGTCAGAACGGGCGGCTGGTTCGTATTGGCCACCACGATCCGGATCGTTTCGCCGCTGGTGCGGTTGCCGTCGGTAACGGCCAGATGGATGCCCTCGTAAACGCCCGCTTGGAACAGAGTGGGCGTCCAGCTCAATTGGCCGCTGACCGGATCGAGCGCGGCACCCGGCGGTAGATTCGCCGCCGAGTACGTCAGCGGGTCGCCGTCGGGATCGCTTGCCGAAAGCTGCAGCAGGAACGGCTCGCCCTCCTGAGCCTGCTGATCTCCGATCGGCGCCAGCACCGGCGCGGCGTTGCTGGTGCGAACGACGATGCGGAAGCTGGCGCTGTCGCTCAGCACGTGCTCCGGATCGCCGTTGCCGCTGTCGGTCACGGTGATCGTTACCGGATACTCGCCGACATCGGCGGCCTCGGGCGTCCATTGGAAGATCGCGGTCCCGTAGACCAATCCCGGCGTCAAGGTCGCGCCGTCGGGCAGTCCCTCAGTCGAGAAGGTCAGATCGTCTTCGTCCAGGTCGCTCACGCGGACCGTGAAATTCAGCGGC
This sequence comes from Planctomycetaceae bacterium, assembly GCA_007121535.1. Classification (GTDB taxonomy): domain Bacteria; phylum Planctomycetota; class Planctomycetia; order Pirellulales; family Pirellulaceae; genus SKKK01. The sequence continues at coordinate 11,637 of SKKK01000340.1, forward strand.
TGGTTCACGACCGCCACCCGGTCGCCCAGGTGCGCAATTCTTGGCGGCTCGTTCGGCGATTCGACGGTGACCACGAACGTGAACGTGCTGGAGAGCACGGCGCGGGGACCTCCGCCGTCGCCGTCATCGGTGGCCGTGATGGTCACCGCATGGTCGCCGCGGTGGCCAAAACCGGGGGCCACAAGCAGCAGGCCGCTGCCCTGGCCGTCGTGCGTGAACGTCATGAAGCCGGGAATCGGAAAGCCGGGCAATCCTGTGGCCGTCATCTCCAGCGGGTTGCCGTCCGGATCGACCGCGACGATCGGGATCTCCAGCACCTCACCTCGCACTACGGTCTGTGCATCGATCGTCTCGATCACCGGCGCACGGTTGGTGTTGCGGACGGTGATCGGCACGATGGCGGTATCCGACAAGGGGATTCCCGTTCCATCGCCGTCGTCGGTGGCCGTGAACGTCACCAGGTACTCGCCCGCTTGATGGAAGTCCGGGGTCCAGAAGAACTCCAGTGTCTCGGGATCGAACGTCGCTCCGGCAGGCAGGTTTTCGACCGTATAGCCGACCGTCGGCGGCGATCCCTCCAGCAGCGTGAGTTCGCCATCGGGCATCCGGTCGGGCGGGACGTACGTCGGATTGTCGGGATCGAAGGCAAAGGCCCGGAAGCGAAGCTCCTGTCCCTCCTGCACCACAAACTGGTCCAGCCGATCGAACACCGGGGGCGCGTTGACGTTCAGCACGGTCAGCGTCGTTGTTTGGGTCGTCTGGCTCGTTCCATCCGAGACGGAGAACGGGATCTCGTAGACCCCGGCTTGGAAAAAGGCCGGCGTCCAGGAGAAAACGCCGGTGTTAGGGTTCAGCACCGCGCCGCCGGGCAGTCGGCTGCTGGAGAATCGCAGTGCATCGCCGTATGCCCCTTCGGCCTCCAGAACGAACCGCAGCATTTCGCCTTCGCTGACCGTGCGGTCGGCCGGCCGCACAAGCCGCGGGGGCTGGCTCACCGGCGCGATCAGGATCGTCACCGTCTGCACCCCTTGCTGGAAACCATCGCTGGCGACCAACCGCACGTTCTCGTACGTTCCCGCCGCGTCGAAGCCGGGCGTCCAGACCAGCGCGCGCCGCTGAGGGTCGAACGCCGCGCCCGGCGGCAGATTGTCGATCCAGTAGACGAGAGGGTCGCCGTCGGGGTCGGTCGCGGACAGCGGCACGACCAAGGGCTGGCCTTCGCGCCCGACGATGGTCGCCGGCAGCGGATCGAAGACCGGGGCGCGGTTGCCGCCGTCCACCTGGACAACGAAGCGCTGCTGGCCGTAACCGCCTCGCGAATCATAGGCGCGCAGCACCACGTCGGCCTCTGCAGGACTCTGGCTCGTCGGTTCCCACAGCACCAGGCCGCTGTCCGGATCGACTTGCATCCCCTCGGGACCGCGGACCAGCACATAGGTGATGCGGATACCGTCGGGATCCACGGCGACCGCCTGGTACGCATACGGCTGGTCCGCCGTGGCCTGCGTCAGAGGCTGCGAAGTGAACTGCGGGGGAGCGTTGTCGAATGCCAGCGTATAGACGTCGATGTCGAAGTCGATCCGCTGCCCGCCGGGATTCAGGATCGTGACCGTGCGCCCGGTTGTCGAGTCGCCCGGCTTGAGCACGCCGTCCGACGGAACGTTCTCGGCCAGATCCACCAGCCACAGGTCGGAGCCCTGCTGCAGGACCGCTCCCAGCGGCCGCCCCTCGACGCCCACGTGCGGATCGAGCGCCAGCAGCAACGGCAGAACGAGATCGTGGTCCGACTGATTGGTGATCGTCACATCGAACGAAACCGTGCCGCTGTGCCGCTCGGAGCGGGAGTTGGCGAACTGGACGTCCACGAAGGGGGAAAAGTCGCTGACCGCCGTGAATTCGATCGCGTAGGCCTCCAGCAACTCCAGACCCAGCACGCTGCGGATACTCGTGTCGACCGTCAGGGTATGGACGCCGGTCGGCAGAGCGTCGAAATCCAGCAGCACGGTGAACGTGGCCGCGTCGTAAGTGACCGCGACGAGGTCGATCGGGCCCAGCTCCTGATTTTCCAGCGTGTAGTGGCTGGGGTTCAACACCGACGCCGGGTCGCCGACGCTGCCGACGAACATCGCCTGGTCGAACATGACCGAAATTTGGCCTCGCGGCAGGGCCACGATGGCTTCGTGGGGCGGATTGGTGGCCGCCACGCGCGGCGCGAGGATCGGCGCGATCACGTCCACCTGGTGCGACTGGCTCAGCAGCACGCGCCCGTCGGCGGTGGTCTGAACGATATCACCCCGCGTGCCCCCGCTAGCGATCGTCACCGTCTGCAACGTGGCCATATCGACCATGGTCAGGATGCTGCCGCTGCTTCCTCGCGGGCCGCTGTTGTTCGAGACGAACAGCAGATCCTGCAAGCGCGTCCCCGGCTGGCCGAAGGCGATGGAATCGACCTCGCTGTCAAAGGCAAGCATGGCCTCCGGCCGGCCGCGATGGTCGAAGCGCATGATGGTGCCCCGGTCGGGCCAACTGGCCGCCCACAGCGTGCCATCCGGCGCGAAGCGCAGGTTGCCCACCCGCACGTCGCTGAAGCGGGTAAAGGTCGCGCTTACCGGATCGAAAACCTCGATGCCGGCACTGGACGAGACGTAGATCAGGCCGCTGGCCGGATCGATGGCCAGCGTCTGCGTCAAGCCGTCGCCATGCTGCGATAGGATACTTCCGTTCGCGGGGTGCAGTTGCAGTAGCGGTCCGCCACCGGTGGCCGCCCAAACGGTGCCCCGCGATTCGTCGTACGCCAGATCGAAGACCGGATGATCGACTCGTGGCACGGGATTCATGACCTGCCCGCCCTCGGGTCCGAAGTGGTACCAGAGGTTGCGCGACGCGCCGCCGCTGAGCAGCACCGAGCCGCTGGGCAGCTCGACAATCGCCAAAGGTCCGATGCCCGCGTGGCTGGAAGGGATGCCCGTCACAAAGGCCTGGCCCGTAAAGGGCCGCAGCACCTCGGAAAACTCCGAAGGACGCGTGGCGGGTGCGGCCGAGGGGATGCCCGTCAACGCTTCGACGAACAATGGATTGGTCGAGGGTTCGGGACTGGCGGGAGGCGGTGTTCCCGGATTGGGAGCTGCGGTTTCGCCGACGTCCGGCAGCGCCCCGACGTTCGCTCGCGATCCGTCATCCGGCGCGGACGTCCCACGAGGCGGCCGTTCGCGGTTGCCCGCGTTGTCGGTCGCCAGCGCGAGGAACTCGTAGGTGTGTCCGGCACGGCCCTGGTACACCGATGCCGTGTCGGTGGTCTGCCTCATCCAGATCTGAAACTCGCCGCCGTCCTCGGCCACGTACAACGTGACGTGCCGGACGCCCGAACCGCCCTCGTCGTCCACGGCGGTCCACTCGACCTGGAAATCGCTGCCGCCCGAAACCAGCGGGGTGGCGGTGACGGTCGTCGTCGGCGCCACGCCGTCGATCCGCTGGACGATCCGCTCGGTGTCCTCCGGCGGCGCGTTGTTGAACAACACGCGGGCTTGAGCGGCGATCTCGGTCCCCGTCTCCAGGTTGGCGTGGGGAACGATACTGTAGCTGACGAAACCCGCTCCTGCGCCTTGTGCATCGTTGGGGGGCAGGAAACCTCGGGACGGATTCTGGACCAACTCACCCGTGTCCGGATCGATCGCCTGCAACAGCCAGGTGGCCGTTCCGGAAATCGGATCGACGCCCGCATTGGCTCGCAGAATGAATCCCAACTGCTGAGTGAAATCGAAATCCGCCTGCAGCGATCCCCGGCCGCCGGGTACGTGGACGGTAATCTCGCCCAAGCGGATATCCCCCAACCGGAACGTACGCGGATCGAGGTCGGAATCCAGTTCGGTTACCACCCGCAACTCGGAGACACGCGACGAGGCGGTGGCGGCGTTCTCGAAGTGGACGGTATACGGCAGCCGCTCTCCGGCCGGCAGGAACTGTTCGCTGCCAAACCCGAACGGCCCGCTCATTTGCGCCAAGCTGCCGACGCCAGCCGCTTCGCCCGTCAGGAACCGGCCGAACTGCGGCGACGGGACGGGAACGGACGGGGGAACATCCAATCGGCACTCGGCGAACGGTACGTAGACGTTGAATGCCTCGAAGTGCGTGGGGCGGCTGGTCAGCAGGTCGAACGCGGAACGGTCCGGCGGGTCGGCCGAACCGATCCGGTCGGCGTCGTGGCCGTACCAGGCGCGGATCTGCTCGAAGAACGACAGCAGGTTCCCGTCGGTCACGATCGACTCGCCGGCCGGACCGGCCAGGATGCCGGTGGCCAACGTCGCCATCGTGCTGACCACCAACGATCGCTCCCGGATCGGCGGTACGCCTTCCTCGGATCGCAGCAGCCCGGCCTCTTCCAGCGCGGCCAGGAACAAGGTGGTCCAATGATCCGGGTCGGCTGCCAACACCACCAGCGCTTGCGAGGCGCTCGGGTCGTCCAGGATCGCCGCCCGCAACCGCAGCGCCTCGTCCATCTGCCGGGCGATGAACTCGTCGCGGGTCAGCGCGGTGGCCGCGGCCAAGATGTGGAACTGGAACGCGATCCTCCCGCAATCGTCGGTGAAATCGTCGAGAAAGTCCGGGTTCTCCGCCAGGATCTCGGCCAGACCGGGATAGGTCAGCCCGGTGAATGTCATCCCTGTAAAATGCCGCGCGTACAGATCGAACACGTAGCCCGGCGCGAGGATCTCGCCCGACGTATTGACGGCCGAATCAAGGCTGGCCCACGGGACCTCGGCCAACCGTTCGTCTTCCGGAGCACCGCGGACGTTCGACGCGAACGCTACGTACGGCAGTCCCAAAGACGAGTTGATCCCCAGTTCTGGAATTCCGAACTCGAACGAGACGTACGGCGTATCGACGTTCGTCAAGCTCTTGATCGACACGCCGTAGGTTCCGGTGTCGCCCGGCGCCAAAACTCGCGGGCCTCCCATCCCGATCGTCACGTCGGTCTCGATCGCCCGCTCGACCAGATAGCGGTACGGTACGACCGCCTGGTCGCCGTTGGGATTGACGACCTTCACGTCGTACAGCCCGTGCGGCGCCTCGCGCAGGTCGAAGGTGGCGATGATCGTCGTGCTGTCGAGCACCGCATAGTTCGTCGGCTCGTACTCGGCGAACCCGGGCCGCACCAGCTTGACCAGCGCGTCGGGATGAAACTGAGCGCCGACGATGGTCGTGGTCACCCAGCGGCTGCTGCCGCCGGCGTCGGGAGTCACGTCGAAGATCGACAATGGCAGCACTTCGGCCAGCAGCGTCACCTTGGTGTTCGGTGCGGGCTGCGAGTGGCCTTGGACCAGCAGGAAATAGCTTCCCGGTTCCGTGGAAGGAATGATGACCGTCTGGTCGGGCGCCACGGGGCCGCGGCTGGCCGCGTCGAAAGCGACGCCCGTGGGGAGAGCACCGTGCCGCAGGAATAGCTCGTTCGCGCCCTGCGGCGAGTCCGAGTCGATCTGCACCCGCAACGTTTCGCCCAAACCGACGTCGATCTGGTACAGCCGCTGCTGGCCGGTGCTGAGCGTCGTTTCCAGCGGCACGCCCAGGTGCAGAGGATCGACCGTAACGTTCAACACATCGGGTGAAGGGGTGGTATTGTTCGCGGCGAATTCGCCTTCGAACACCTCGTTGAAGATGTCGGCCCGCACAATGATCCGGTACTGGCCCGGCGTGGCCGGTGGCAAAGCTGCTTCGAGCACCGACGTGTAACTCTCCCCCGGGGCAAGCCCGCCGGGCGGGCTGACCTGTACGCGGCCGATCAGCCGGTCGCCGATGTCCCACACGGCATCGGCGGACAGGTACACCGCGTCGGTCCAGCTCCCCTGGGCCATCGTCTCGGCGTGCATGTTGGTCACCGTCCACTCGATCTGCACCGTTTCGCCTGTACGGGCCGAACCGGGAGCGACGATGGCCGTCACCTGCAGATCGGTGGGCGGCGGTTGCTCGATCACCATCGGCGCGCTGGGCGTGGCGTTGTTCTGCTCGTTGGCTCCTTCGAACACCTTCCCGCGCGGTTCGTTCGCCCGGACGGGATCGGTGATGACGAACACGTAGTACGGCCCGTCCAAATCGACCGGTGCCCGGAGCGTCCGGACGAGCTCGTAGCTCTCGCCGGGTTGCAGCACACCGTGGTGCGTGCGGAACGCCAGGTATCGGTCGCTGCTGAGGTCCAGGAACTGGTCCCGCGAAAGGTAGATCAGGTCGTCCCAGCGGTTCTGTTTCTCGGGCGTGGGCCCCTCGCCCAGATTGGCCACGGTGTACCGGACCTCGAAGTTCTGCCCGGCGACGACCCGCTCCGGCACCAGGACCTGGGTCACCTGCAGATCGGGCGGGGTGCTCAGGATCACGTCCAGTGGAGCGGCGGTGATGTTGTTTCCCTCATCCTGGAACTCCGGCACGCGCGCCATCTGACGGTCGATCCGGAATTCGTAACCCAGGCCCGGCCCAAATGGCGGTGCACCGCCGACCAGGTTGGAATCGGTAAAGACCAGGATGTAAAAGCTGCCTTCGATGCCGTCAGGCAGCGCGACATGAGCCGTCCGTTGATACGAGGCGCCGACGGCCAATCGGCCCCCGCGGGGAAATTCGCCCAGGAACTGGTCGTTGCTGTCGAGCGTCGCGTCGTGAGACAGATAGATGCGATCGATCCAAAAGTTTTCGCGTGTTTCCCGCGTACCGACGTTGGTAACCGTGAACGTCACCGGGATCGTTTCGCCGGATCTCGGCGGAGTATCCGGCAAGATCAGATCCGTGATTTGAAGGTCCGGTTCCCGGTACGTGACCGAGATCGGCGCGCTGCCCCGGTTGTTCCCCGGCAGTTCGAAGGCGTTCGTCTCGTAGTGGGCGCGGCTGATTTCGTTCCACGGGTGGACGAAATCGGTGCGGCCGCCAATGTTCGTGTCGACGTAAATGTAGTACGTCCCGCCGATCCCGCGGGGCAGAGTGAATTCCCGCGTCTGGACGTAGCTGTCGCCAGTCCCCAGCAGATCATCGGGACTGAACGTGGCCGTTCCCAAGTGGATCGCCCGGCCGGAAAGGAACGTGGGATCCGGGGAGATCCAGACCCGGTCGGTCCAATACCGCGTGCCCGGCCAGACCGGGGCGCCATCATTGCGCACCGTCCACGAAATCGTTGCTTTTTCCCCGGAGAAGTTCTCGTCCGGGGTAACGACCTGGGTGACCACAAAGTCGGCCGGAGCGTTGGTCACGATCGTGGGGGCCGAGTTCTCGTTGTTGTCTTTGTACGGTCCCTCCCACACGCCTTCGCCGGTCACTACGATCGCATACTGCCCGGCCGCCGCCGGCGTCAAGAGAAACGTGGCCGTGGCCGTGTAGCTTTCGTCAGGCGCCAAACCGCCGCTGCGCGTGACCTGCCCCAGTCGCAATGTTTGGGTCGCGGCGTCCAGCGTCGGGGCGTTCGCCAGGTAGATCGTATCCGGCCACGTGGTCTGTTGCGTCTGGGCCGCGCCTTCGTTGGTCACGGTCCACGTGACCGTGAATGGCTGGCCCCCGTGCCCCGCAGCGTCGGGAACAACGGACGCGACCACCAGGTCCGGAGGCGGCGTCAGCAGCACGGTGATCGGCCGCGCCTTGTAATTGTTGTTGTCCAATTCGTTCGGATCGTCCGGGTTGATGTTGACGTCCAGCGTGTCTTCCGTCACCACGTTGAATGCATCGGTCCACGCGGTGATGTGATACTCGCCCGTCACCTGGGCTGGCAGCGTCACGTGGACGGTCCGCTCGTAGAACTCGCCCACCTGCAGCGAACCGTGGCGCGTCACGGTGGTCAACAGGTAGTCTTGCGGCTCCTGACCCGTCCCCGGATGGGGTCTGCCCTTGGTCTGCGTCAGCCAGATCGTATCGGTCCAGCGGTCCTGGTCGGTCTCGCCGATACCCAGATTCGACACGCGGTAGCGGACTTCGATCGTCGAGCCCTCGAACGCCAGGTCCGGTGCGACGACGTGCGAGGTCACCAGATCGGCCGGCGGTAGCGGGATGATCTCGATCGGCACGACCAGGATATTGTTGTCCTCGTGAGGATACTCGTCGATCTGGTTCGCCGCGTCGGTATGCACGATCAAGAACGCTTCACCGCGAAACCGCCGCGGGATCAGGAAGCTGCCGGTCTCGGTGCGGTACGATTCGCCGGGCGCCAAGGCCGCGCCGTTGTCGAACGTGCCGATCAGCACGTCGTCGCCGCTGATCCGGTCGTCCAGCGAAAGGTACACGCGGTCCACCCAATGGCCGTCGGCGGCGACCGTGCCTTGGTTGATCACAATGAACTCCATCGACGCCGTGCCGCCGGCGGGGGCCGATTCGGGAGCGATGATCGCCTGGACCTGCAAGTCGGGCCGCGACGGCAGGCTGATCAGGACCACATCGTCGCTGACCAGCGTATTGTTGTCGGTCTGCCCGTGCTCGTACAGCGAGCCGGTGGCGTTCGTCCGGACGACGACCTGAAACAGCCCTTCCAGTTGGCCGGGGACCAGTACCTGGGCGGTACGCGTGTAGCTCTTCCCCGGCTCCAAGGGCAGGTCGAAAGTGAACGATCCCAGGTGGATCAGCGGCGCGCCGGGATTGCCCGCTTGTCGCAGGGAGACGCGGTCGATCCACGTGCCGGTTGCGTCCCCCTGGCCGTCGTTGCGGACCGTCCAAGCGACATCGATCGGCGTACCCGAAAGCGCCGTGGGCGGGGCGGTGATGGCCGTCACCAGCAAGTCCGGCGGCGGGGTCAAAACGATCTGCGTCGGCTCGTCCGAGACGCCGCGGTTGTTGTCGGTGTAGATGAATTCGAACGGACCGCCCGTGTCGACGACCACGTAAAACGTGCCGGTCAAGCCGTCGGGGATCGACGCCTGGACCGTCCGCGAGTACGAGCCGTCCGGGGCGAGCGGCCCGTTGCGGGTGAAGCTGCCCAGCGTCCGCACGATGTTCTGCCCCGCCGGATCGCTGGCCAGCCGGACTACGTCGCTCCACTGGCTGGTGTTGGTCAGACCGATCCCCTGATTGCTGACCGTCCAGGAGACCTCCAGCGGCTGGCCGCTGGCACCCTGCGGCGCGGCCGATACCGAGGAGACGACCAGGTCCGCGTACGGGATGCGCATCACGTCGAACACCTCGGGCGACTCGGCGATGTTGTTCGCCTCCAGATGGTTCTCGAACACCTGGTTGGTCGCATCGGTCACGACGAACAAGCGGAATCGCCCCTCCAGCGCCGGTGGCAACAGGAATGTTTCGGTCCGCGTGTACGACTGGCCGACCTCCAGCAACCCGTGGTGCGTGAATTCCGCCAGGATGCGGTCGTCCGCGTTGCCGACGATCCCGTCGGTCGAAGCCACGATCCGGTCCACCCACGTCGCGGTGGTACCGGTTCCCGTCCCGACGTTGGTCACGGTCCAACCGATCGTCACCTCCGCCGGATCGCCGATCGTCAGCGTCGGAGCGATCACGTCGCTGGCCTCCAAGTCCGCGTAGGGAGCCAGCTCGATCGCGATCGGCCGGTGAGCGGTGTTGTTCGCCTTGGCACCGGGTTCGACCACCACGTTGCCCGCGTCGGTCACCAGGATCAGGAACCGGGCACCGGCAAGGTCGGGCGGCAGGGTCAGATCGACCTGCTGGGTATAGCTGGCTGTTCGAGCCAACGGCCCGACGTGCGCCCGCTCGGCCAACAGTCGGTCGTCGGCGCTAAGCACCGCGTCGCTCGACAGATAGACGCGATCGACCCACGTCCCCAAAGCCGGGGCGGTACCCACATTGGTCACGGCCCACTCGAAGGAGATGACCGATCCGGAAACGGCGCTGTCGGCAGCGGCGGTGATCGCTGCCGCCAGATCGGCGTGCCCGATCTGGATCGGGAGGGACGCCAGTAGGTTGTCGTCTGTGTCATCTCCTTCGAATACCTGGTTGGTCGCATCGGTCAGCACGAGAAAATGGTAGGAGCCCTCCGCCACGGTCGGCAGCGAAACGTCTCGCGAGACGGTATAACTGCCGCCGCTCTCCAATCCATCCGTTCGCGGGACGGTCTGCAGCAGGATCGCTCCACCGAGCGATTCGTCGGGCGAAAAGTACAGGCGGTCCACCCAGGCTTCGTCCGCGGACCCCGGCCCCGCGTTTTCGACGGTCCATTCGACGGTCACCGTCTGCTGCGGCTGCCCCTCGGCCGGAGCCAAGATCGAAGTCACCACCAGGTTCGGGTTGGGGCGCAGGGTCACTGCGATGGGCGTCAGGGTTCGCCCCGTGTTGTTGTCGTCGTGGATAAACTCGAACACCACGTTCGTGAAATCCGTCTGGACAAAGACGTGATAATCACCCTCGATCCCGTGGGGCAGCTTGACCGTGGCCTGGCCCGTGTAGTTCGCCCCGGGCGCAAGCGCTCCGCTGCGTGGGATGCGCACCAGTTCCACGGCGTCGGCGTCCAGCACATCATCGGCCGACAACACGATCCGGTCGACCCAGTTCGCCACGTCGGTCGTGCTGATCCCATCGTTCCGCACGCGCCAGGTCACGGTGATCTCGTCGCCGCTGAGCGCTTCGGCCGGCGCGCCCACCGCTTCGACCACCAGGTCGGCGTACGGCACGGTCACCTCGATCGCCTGCGCGTTCGAGGCATTGTTCTCTTCCCCATCGGGCTCGATCACGACGTTCGCCGCATCGGTGACCACGTACAGGAAGAATTGCCCCGTCCGGTTCGCGGGCAGCGTCACGGTCCGGGTCTGCGTATAACTCGCGCCGGGCTCCAACCCGCCGTCGTGCTCGAACTCGGCCAACGTGATCTCATCAGCGCCGCCAATGACGGGGTCGCTGCTGAACACGACGCGGTCGATCCATTGCGCCACGTTCGGCGCGGCCGGCCCCTGATTGGTCACTGTCCAGGTCACCTCCGCCATCGCCGGGTTGCCGATCAGCAGATCCTCGGGGGCGGTGAACGAAGTGACGACCAGATCCGCGCCGGGAATCACAAACTGGGTCTCGGAGGTGTTGTTCGCCTCGGCCGCCTCGTGGCCGTCCTCGTTGAACTCGAAGAACTGATCGGCCGAATCGGTCGTCACCCGGATCAAATAGCGGCCGGGCTGCGCCGGTGCGAAGGGAAACTGGCTGGCGACCGCCTGCCCGGGTCCCAGGTCGACCGTCACCGTGACCTCCTCGTTCAGCACCTCCGAGCCGGTTGTCAGGTTCGTGATGACGATCCGCTCCTGCCAGCCTCCCTCGGCCGCGCCATCGCCGCGATTGGCCGTGTTCCAGGTCAGGATCGTCCCGTCCGCTGCGACTTCCAGATCCTCCACGACCAGATCCGGATACTGGGCCAACGTCACGTGAAACGTTGTCGCCGACACGCGGACGTTGTCGTCCTCGCCGAACAGTTCCACCACGACGTTGCCGCTGTCGGTTTCGACGATCACGAAGAAATCGCCGCTGATCCCGGGCGGCAGGCTCATTGTGTGCGTCGCGTCGTAACTATCGCCGGGCTCGAGCGCACCGCTGTGGGCGAACGTTCCCAGCACGATATCGTCACCGTCCCCAAGAATCGCATTCTGCGAGATCACCACGCGGTCGGTCCAGTTCGACACTCCCGTACCGGCGGTGCCGGCATTTTCGACCGTCCAGGAGATCGTCACGGCGTCGCCGCTGCGGATTCCGCTGTCCTGCGGCGGCGTCACGCTGGCCACGCGCAAGTTCGGGCTGACCAGGATCTGCTCCAGTTCGATCGTGTAGTTGCCGGTGTTGTCGACCGTGTTAGAGCGATTCGCGCCGCCCGGCTCGACGCGGATCGCGTACGTATCGTCGGCTGGGGCGACCCAGTTGCTGATCGTCGCATCGACGCCACTTGTTGCACTGGCCCGGATCGCCCCCAGCGAATCGACGATGAACGCGTCCAGATCGAGGCCGCTCGTCAGGGAATCGACGAAAACGTTGAACGATTGCCCCTGCATGGCCGTAAACGCGTACTGGTCGACGTCGCCGATGGGAGAAATCGACCGTGCGAGCGGAGCGGCGTCCGCCGAAATCGGCTCCGTTCCCGCTGGAATCGGCTGGTCGCTCACGCCGATGGTGAAGCTGCCGGTATAACGGTGCGTCCGCTCGTAGAAGCGGACCGTGTACGTTCCCGCTTCGGGGAGTATGGCGTTGGCGATCCGCCCGCCGTGCGAGTAGTGGATATCGTCGATCCGCTCCAGCCGCGTCCCGCCCGGAGCGTACAACTCCAACCGCCCCCGGAAAAAGTTCGACGAACGGTTGCTTACATCGGAAGCCACGATCGACACCAGCCGGCCCACCTGCTCTTCAGCGACTTCCATCTGAAAATCGACCAGGTCGCCACGAATGTCCACCCGCCCGGCCTTCGCCTCGCCGAAGGCGATCGGGATCGGCTCGGGAGTGCGATCCGGCGTCCAGACGGCAAAGCTGTAGCCGCCGGTCGAGAGCAGTTGCCCGTGCCGATCTCCCCCGCCGGCGCGAACGACCAACGTGTACTGACCCGCCTCGGGCAGCGTGACCAAATCCAGCAGCGTGTCGAAGTGCCCCCCTCCGGCGACCACTTGGCCCTGGGGGCCATAGAGGGTCAGATCGAGATTCGCGCCGCTGAGCAGATCGACCGTCACGACTTGCCCTCCGACGCCGTCGAAGGTGAAACGATCGACGTCTCCCAGCGGTGCGATCTGGGCGGTCACTTCGGTGTTGAAGTCGGCGATTGGAGTCGGATCGGTGACCGCTTGGTCGCTGACGCCGACCGAAAAGCTGCCGGTGTAACGATCGGTCCGCTCCCGGAAGCGGATCGTGTAGGTCCCCGCTTCGGCAAGCACGACATCGGCGATCTTGCCGCCGTGCGAGTAGTGGATATCGTCGATCCGCTCCAGCCGCGTCCCGTCCGGAGCATACAACTCCAGCCGACCCCGGAAAAAGTTCGACGAGCGGTTGGTTACATCCGAAACCGCGATCGAGACCGGCTGGCCGACTTGCTCCGCGCCCACCTTCAGCTCGAAATCGACGATGTCCCCGCGGATATCAACCCGTCCTGGCTGAACTTCGCCAAAGGTGATCGGGATCGGGGCCGGAGCGCGGTCGGGCGTCCAGACGGCAAAACTGTAGGCGCCGGTCGAGAGCAGTTGCCCGTGCCGCTCTCCCCCGCCGGCCCTGACTTCGATCGTGTAGGTGCCATCCGTGGGCAGTTCGATCTTATCCAACAGCATGTCGAAGTTTCCCGACCCGGCCAGCACCTGGCCATCGTGCCCATACAGGGTCAGATCGAGATTCGAGCCGCTCAGCAGATCGACCGTCACGATCTGCCCCCCGGCGCCGTCGAACGTGAAACGATCGACGTCCCCCAGCGGATCGATCTGGCCAGTCACCGGTGCGTTGAAGTCGGCGATCGGAGTCGGATCGGTCACCGGTTGGTCGCTGACGCCGATCGTGAAGCTGCCGGTGAAGCGGTCGGTCCGCTCACGGAAGCGGATCGTGTAGGTGCCCGCTTCGAGAAGCACGAAGTTGGCAATCTTCCCGCCATGCGAGTAGTGGATATCGTCGATCCGCTCCAAGCGCGTCCCCTCCGGAGAATGCAACTCCAGCCGCCCCCGGAAAAAGTTCGACGAGCGATCGGTCACGTCGGAAACAGTGATCGAGACCGGCCGACCGACCTGCTCCGCGCCCACCTCCAGCTCGAAATCGACGATGTTCCCCCGGATATCGACCCGTCCTGGTTGAACTTCGCCGAAGGCGATGGGGATCGGGGCCGGAGCGCGATCGGGCGTCCAGACGGCAAAGCTGAAGGAGCCGGTCGAGAGCAGTTGCCCGTGCCGCTCTCCCCCGCCGGCGCTGACCTCGATCGTGTAGGTGCCGTCTGCGGGCAGTTCGATCTTATCCAACAGCGTGTCGAAGTTCCCCGCCCCGGCCAACACTTGCCCGTCGGGCCCATACAGAGTTAGATCGAGATTCGAACCGCTCAGCAGATCGACCGTCACGATCTGCCCCCCGACGCCGTCGAAGGTGAAACGATCGACGTCGCCCAGCGGTGCGATCTGGGCGGGCACCGTTGTGTTGAAGTCGGCGATCGGAATCGGATCGGTCACCGGCTGGTCGCTGACGCCAATCGTGAAGTTGCCGGTGAAGCTGTCGGTCCGCTCGCGGAAGCGGATCGTGTAGCTGCCCGCTTCGGGAAACACGAAGTTGGCAATCTTTCCGCCATGCGAATAGTGGATATCGTCGACGATCCGCACCCGTTTGCCGTCGGGCGAATACAACTCCAACCGTCCCCGGAAGCTGTTCGACGAGCGATTGGTCACGTCAGAAACGGTGATCGAAACCGGCCGGCCCACCTGCGCTGCGCCGGCCTCCAGAGAAACCTGAAAATCATCGCCGACCTCGGCAATCGTTCCGGCCACCGTTTCACCGAAACCGACGACCGCATCGGGAGCGAGAGCGAGAACCCCAATGCTTCGGGAACGGACGCCAATCGAATAGGCCCCCTGACCACCGCCAGGCAAGTTGGTGCGCACCAGCACCCGGTATTCGCCCCCTGCAAACAGATGGACGCGATCCAAGTGCGAAGCACTCCCGGAACTTGTCGAAGCAATGACTTCGCCGTGCGTTCCCACCAGAGCCATGTGGGTATCAAGCAAGTTTCCATTGACGGGAATTGCGCTCAGATCGATGGTCGTCGGTTCGGTGATGGTGAACCGATAGACGTGCTGGTCCGCCGGAGTCGCAAACAGAGCCGTCAGACGCGGACCGTCGAGGACCAAATCCCGCGGTTCGACCAAGCGGCGATTCGACGCGGAGAGGACAAAGCCGCCTTCCCCGTTTCCGCCGACGACAATCCGGTACGTTCCCGTTTTGGGAACTGTCACGGTCGTGACCGCGGCGTGCGTGCCGCTCGATCGCCCCACGCGAATACCGTCTGGATCGTAAAGAGAAACCGTCGACGTGAACCGTTCGGTTCCTCGAACCGAGATGCTCACCACGTCGCCTGCATCGGCCTCGATTTCAAACGTCTGCTCCCCCCGACCACTAGGGAACTGTCCGACGACCGCTTCCCCGTATTCGAACACAACCGATTGCAACACATCATAATCCTGCGTTGGCACGGGAAGCGGCGGCACATCGGCCGGGGACTCTCCTTCGACGGTCGGCGAGGAACGTGCCGGCAGGGTCGTCAGGTCTTCGATCGGATCCGCCGGCCTGCCGGGCAACGTCGAGGGAGGTGCGTCAGTCCCCACCGGCCGAGTCGTTAACTCGAGCAGATACTCCGTCACCTGCCGGTTGGCCGCTCGAATCACGACCGTGTATTCACCTTCGACTGGCAATGTCCGCGTCCCTGTGGAGATCGAAGTCCCTGAACGCTGGTCGAGCAAGATCCCGGCCGGCGTGAAAAGCTGCATCTCAAGCGACGTGTCGATGCTTTGTACATTCAGTCGGATGATCTGGTCGGACGTATGGTCGAAACGATAGACGTCTTCATCACCCACCGGAAACAACGAACCGCTGACCCGTTGCCCGGGAAGTATCTCCTGAGCATCTTGCTCCTCGGACTGCCGGCTACTGGTAGCGATCAAGTACGGCCCGACGTCGTTGCCGCGGCCACTGACCTCCACGTGATACTCCCCGTCAGCCGGCAACACAAAGTCCTTGAAGTCGGCTTCGGTGGAACTCGTGCTGCTGGCGACCAGGATTCCGCCGGGACCGAATATGCGGACGTCGGCCCGGAGTGTCGAGCCGCGGTCACTGCCGGTAGCGACAGCGATGCGAAGCCGCTCGCCTCGCTGCCCGTTGAACGAGTATCGATCCACTTGGCTTGGGCTGCCGATCGTTCCCGGGAATTCCTGCCCGTGTTCCAGAGAGGTCGCCGAGCCGTCGCCGATGTGATAAACCGACGGATTCGCAGCATCGGCGACCTCCAGCAGATAGAGCCCTCGCCCCAGCACGTTGGGATGACGGCTGCCTCCCCCCGTGTAGACTCGAAGCGTATAGGTCGCGCCGGCTTCGGGGGTAAATGTCAATGAAGAATCGTTTCCACTGGTCGCTGTGGTGAGTACCGTCCCATTCGGACGCAGGACGGCCAAGTCGGTATCGAGCCCCGACTCGGCCGACACATAGACGTTGATCGGTTGCCCCGTGGTGGAGGTCACGTAATATTCGTCAACGTCCCCGTAAGGCCCGAGATAACCCGCCGTTTTGCTGCCGATGGCCACCGGGGTCGGCTCGCTGATCGGCTGATTGCTGACTCCGACCGAGAAGCTGCCGGTGTAACGATTAGTTCGCTCACGGAAGCGGATCGTGTAGATGCCCGCTTCGGGCAGCACGGCGTTGGCGATCCGCCCGCCGTGCGAGTAGTGGATATCGTCGATCCGCGCCAGCCGCGTCCCATCTGGCGCATACAACTCCAACCGCCCCCGGAAAAAGTTCGACGAGCGGTTGCTTACATCGGAAACCACGACCGATACCAGCCGGCCCACCTGCTCTTCGCCGACTTCCATCTGAAAATCGACCAGGTCGCCACGAATGTCCACCCGCCCCGCCTTCGCCTCGCCGAAGGCGATCGGGATCGGCTCGGGGGCGCGATCGGGCGTCCAGACGGCAAAACTGTAGCCGGCAGTCGAGAGCAGTTGCCCGTGCCGCTCGCCCCCGCCGGCGCGAACGGCCAGCGTGTACTGCCCCTCCTCGGGCAGCGTGACCAAATCCAGCAGCGTGTCGAAGTCGCCTGCTCCGGCCACCACCTGGCCTTGGGGGCCATAGAGTGTTAGATTGAGGTTCGAGCCACTGAGCAGGTCGACCGTCAGGACCTGGCCTCCGGCCCCGTCGAAGGTATACCGGTCGACCTCTGCCAGCCGAGCAATGGCTCCGGTGATTGCCGTATTGAACGCCGGCAGCGGCGTAGGGTCGGTGACCGCTTGATCGCTGACGGCGACCGAGAAGCTGCCGGTGAAGCGGTCGGTCCGCTCACGGAAGCGGATCGTGTACGTCCCCGCTTCGGCGAGCACGACGTCGGCGATCTTGCCGCCGTGCGAGTAGTGGATATCGTCGATCCTCTCCAACCGCATCCCGTCCGGAGCATACAACTCCAGCCGACCCCGGAAGAAGTCCGACGAGCGGTTGGTCACATCCGAAACCACGATCGAGACCGGCCGGCTTACCTGCTCCGCGCCCACCTCCAGCTCGAAATCGACGATGTCTCCCCGGATATCGATCCGCCCTGGCTGAACTTCGCCGAAGGTGATCGGGATCGGGGCCGGAGCGCGATCGGGCGTCCAGACGGCAAAACTGTAGGCACCGGTCG
This sequence comes from Planctomycetaceae bacterium, assembly GCA_007121535.1. Classification (GTDB taxonomy): domain Bacteria; phylum Planctomycetota; class Planctomycetia; order Pirellulales; family Pirellulaceae; genus SKKK01. The sequence goes on from SKKK01000340.1 coordinate 28,918, forward strand.
AAAGCAGTTGCCCGTGCCGCTCTCCCCCGCCGGCGCTGATTTCGATCGTATAGGTGCCGTCCGTGGGCAGTTCGATCTTATCCAACAGCGTGTCGAAGTCCCCGGAACCGGCCAGCATTTGCCCGTCGGGCCCATACAGAGACAGATCGAGATTCGAGCCGCTCAGCAGATCGACCGTCACGATCTGCCCGCCGGCGCCGTCGAAGGTGAAACGATCGACGTCTCCCAGCGGTGCGATCTGGGCGGTTACTTCGGTGTTGAAGTCGGCGATCGGAGTCGGATCGGTCAGCGGCTGGTTGCTGACGCCGATCGTGAAGTTGCCGGTGAAGCGGTCGGTCCGCTCGCGGAAGCGGATCGTGTAGGTGCCCGCTTCGGGAAGCACCGCGTTGGCAATCTTTCCGCCGTGCGAGTAGTGGATATCGTCGATCCGCTCCAGCCGCGTTCCGTCCGGGGCATACAGTTCCAGCCGACCTCGAAAGCTGTTCGACGAGCGATGGGTCACGTCGGAAACGGTGATCGACACCGGACGGCCCACCTGCGCCTGGTCGACCGTCAGACGATAATCCACAAAGTCCCCCGTCACCGCGATTTCGCCCGCCGCGCGTTCGCCGAACGCGATCGGCTGGGCGCCCGGCCGCGGATGGCTCAGCCCCAGCAAATACGGGCCGTGCCCCACGCTGGCCGGCCCGCTACCGCCGACCAGGATTTCGTACGTGCCGTCAGCCGGAAGCGTCGTGCGAAGATGCGTGTCCGTGTTGCCGGTGCCGCTGGCGAAACCGTCCGGTCCGGTCAACAGCAGATCGGGCGTGAAGCCCGTCCCCGCGACGCTGACGGTCACCACGTCCCCGGCAAGCGCAGCGAACGTATACACGTCCTCGTCGGCCAGATGATCCAGATGCCCGGCGACGAACGTGCTAAAGTTGATCTCCCGTGGCGGTTCCACGGGTCGGTCGGATACACCCAGATCGAAATAGCCCAGCGCGTTGGTCAGCGCCGTCGTGCGGATCTGGTACGTCCCGGTGCCAGCCCCGCCTTCGTCGGTGGCCAGCGCCGTAAAGTCGGCGATCCGCGTGTCGAAGACGTTCGTCCCCGAAGCACCGCCAACCAATAAGCTGCCATCCGGCGAGAACAACTCCAACACCGGCCGGACCGTCTGGTCGCCATCGACCACAATGGTGAAGGGTGTCCCGAGCTGATCCTGACCGATCTCCAGATCGAACAACTGGACCCGATCGCGGATATCTAAGGCTCCGGATATCGACTGGCCAAAATCAATCGGACGCGGCGTCGGGTCGCGATCCGCCAGATGCAGTTCGTAAAACCCGATGCTCTCGGTTACACCACCGGCGGCACTCACTTCAATGGTATAGGTGGCTGGAGCCGACAGCGCCACGTCCCGCAAAGCTGGATCTCCGTCGGGCACATCCGCCTGGGCGACCACTTGACCGCCCGGGTCCCGCAGAGCGACCAACGCCCCTCCCAGAGCGTTCCCGCCGCCGGGTGAGGTATCGACCGAGACGGAAACGCGCCGATTCGCCATGATCTCGAACGTGAACGTATCGGTCTCGCCTGGTTGCTCGATCTCGCCCACCAATCGACGGTCCAGCGAGATGGCCGTCAACAACAATCGCGGTTCGAGTCGTTCCAAGCGCGGTTGAAACGATCGGAGAAAGGCCCTTCGCTTCACCTTCCTTCGGGTAAACATGCTATTGCCCAATTCTACGAGAGTCAGCGTCGACAACTCTCGAAAAGTAAAGACATTTGTAAGGCCATGGAAATCAGCCAGAGAGGAGTAGCGATGTCCAAGTGCTGCCGATGTGGCTTGGACGCTCACGAAGTACCGGACGCTACGACCTATTGTCCAGAAAAAGGAAAGGAATTCAATCAATAGAATCAAGTGGTGTCGCCAGCCGGTGGGCGATGTCGTCCGCAGACAAGCTGCAAAGTGTTTTCAAATAAGGACTTGCGCTGCGAATTGAAAAGAAAAATATTGAAAAACTTTTTTTGAAAGGCCCAAAAAAGATGGCCGGGTACCACAAAATGCCAGCTTGGTCTCGTTTCCGTCCCACTTTTCTTGTCGATTATTATGCTCGATCGGACGATTCTTAGATGAAGGGGAATTCTTCGGTAACTCGCACGGCCGCTGTGCTGCGCTTGAAGATCGCTCGGGAAGGAAACCGTATGGCATGGGAACACGGGATGGTAAAATTCATGCTGCTGGCAGCGATGGTCGTTGTGGCAACGCCGGTCGTTTCACGGTCGGTTGCTGCTTCCGAACCGTCTTCCACCGTGGGGTTTCACTTCGACCCAGCGTTCGAATCAAGCGAGGGTTACGAGGACGTCGGGACGAACTCGGCGAAGGAATCGATGGAGGCTTGGTGCAACGGCTGCGCACCGGATGCATGGCAAGTCACCGCCGACGCGCTGTTCCTGGCCCGTCGCAATCCGGCATCGGCCGCATTGTTTGTGGACCAAGCCGTGAATGAGGAAATCTTGAACGCCAGCGATTTCCACCTGGGCGTCCATGGCGGCTTTGATTTGTCGCTGACTCGTTGGTCGGGCGAACGCTTCGGGGTCGAGTGCCGTTACTTCGGGGTCGATCATTGGAATGCCAATGTACTCGTACCGACCACACCAGGAAATGACCTGAATTCGGTCAGTGCCTCACCACCGGTGACCGTACAAGCCGGGACAGCCATCGCGGCGTCGCATGCGTCGGAACTGCATAATTTCGAAGTCAACACCCGTTATCGGTGGAACGACCAATGGACTTTGCTGGCAGGCTTCCGCTACGCCGAACTTGATGAACGGTTCCGTGCCGACTTGATTGACCCGCCCACTCCTTTTTCGCTCCAAGCCGTAACGCGGAATCGGTTGTACGGCGGTCAGTTAGGCGCCGAAGTCCTCGTGTGGGACTGCGGTGGACGATTCGCCGTCGACGCTTTCGGCAAAGCCGGGATCTTTGGGAATGCGGCGACGAATCGAAGTTCCTTTGCAACCGATGTCAACACCGAGTCGGCCATCGGCGATCGAACGCCCGTCTCCTTCCTGGGCGAATTGGGCATCCGAGGCAACTACCACATCTCGCAGCGATGGTCCGCCCAAGTCGGCTACCATTTGCTGTGGGTCCATCAAGTGGCTTTAGCCACCGAACAGGTCGCGGTCAGCAATTTTTTCTTGGGTGAAGGCATCGATGCGTCCGGCAACACGTTCTATCACGGTGCCAGCGTCGGCATTCAATACGCCTGGTAGAATCTCGCCGAACTGAGCCACCTTCACTCTTTTTTTATTTTGGTGCCACCCACTTTTCTATTGACAACGTTGATCTGTCGGCTACAATTCAGAGAAATAGGAGGACAAATCATGGGACGACCGGCTCGAAGTGAACAGTTTGATGCAGGCGAGGTCTGCATTGTCCATACTATTCAGCGGTGCGTACGGAGGGCTTTTTTGGCTGGGCAAGATGATCGGACGGGCATCGATTACTCGTTTCGTCGCGAGTGGATTCGACGTCGAATGGAAGCGTTGGCCTCGGTGTTCGGCATCGATGTGCTGACCTATGCCATCATGAGCAACCATTTCCATGTGATTCTGCGGAATCGCCCCGATGTGGTGGCGGCGTGGTCCGACGAAGAGGTTGCTCTGCGGTGGCTCAGGGTATTCCCCGGGCGGCGACTGGACGAGCAGTTAGCGGAGCCGACCGATAGCGATG
>SKKK01000136.1 GCA_007121535.1 Planctomycetaceae bacterium
GATCTCCCTCAGATGCTGGCGAAACACGTCCTTCCAAGCCCCGTCGTAATCGCTGTCCTGGTCCGAAATGTTCCTTCGTCGGCGCGCGGCCATCGATTCCTCCTGTGGTCAACCAGTGCTGCTGCCAAACCATCCCCAGCGCTGGCCCCGCCGGTTTCAGCGCTGTCCCGTAGCTGCCATTATCAGGCAGGGCAGTTGCGGTCGCCAGGGGCCATCCCGTTCACGCGGTCACGGCGCTCAGCATTGCACCACAGAGGGCACAGAGAGCCACAGAGGGAACAGGTATCGCGAAGATCGAATCGCCTCGACTGCGGCCCTCAGCAGTTCCACGTTAGAGTGTGGGCTGTCAGCCAATGGCAGGCTCTGTGCTCTCTGTGTTCTCTGTGGTTCCCGCTGCCTGTCCGGGACTGCTCGCGTGCTGGCCGCATCGGTGGGCGACGTTCTGCTTCACATGGATATTGAGTGAGCGGCCTATTCCCCTAATCGTTTGAAACGCCACCAATACAGCAGGCACGGGCTAACCTATCCATCAGTTGTCGTCATCACACCGGTGTACGCTATCGTGGTCACTCTCACATCTGATCAGGCTCGCGGCAACTTCCCGAACACGCCTATCGCTGTCTTCAACTGATATCTCAGCTATCTCACGGCAAAATGCGCCTTCCTCTGCCAAGGCTACCATGGCAAGGATTCTGACTCGACAATCTTCTGCATACATTGCCTGTTGCAATATACTCAAGACTTCTTCAGTGTAAGGGCGGCGAGCCACCAACACAGATACAGACGTTAGTTGCGAATCGCCTTGGCTTGTCTTGTACTGGTGAACCCAATACGCGTTATCATCCACATTCAACGAGTGGATCGCGGCCCATTGGAATAACAACAGCGCGTTAGCAACCGCCCCGGTCAAGAATGCGATTAGCGCGATAGAAACACCAATTCGTCGACTCCGTTTACCCATAATAGCAGCCCTCAATTCACCGAGTGGGAGCCGTACACCATCCCCTGCTTACCGAATTCGAAGAGAACATCATGTCAACCCTAACCCCGCTGGCGAATGAACGGCTTCCGTCGAATCCCATCAACTTGTAACGTTGGGTCGAATCGGCGATGTCCCCCAGTTGAGCCACTGCTGACTGGGGCAGGTGGATCAAAATGTGCCCCGTCATACGCGGTCATCGCCTTCGGCCTCCCTGACCTCCTTTGCAAAGTCCGGAAGTTGGTTTCGATGAACCAGCCTTGGACTGTGGATTTGCAAGAGCATGTCGTCGACGGTCTCTGGCACGACGACAAATACTTGTAGATTTTCGCGAAGCCGAATCTCGGGGTCGAGTCGGATGATCCCGTTATCGACCACGCCCTGGTACGTTTTGACGGCAGCCATGGGTTTGCCCTTTTTGGAGTGCTTCCCCGTTTTGCGTATTATAGGCGTGGTCAACGGATCGGTAAACAGGACCGCTCGAGCTAAGACAGCAATCATCGGCAAAGAAGAACTGTTCATGGAACGGCCCGTGCCCACACCACGTTGCCGTAGGCGTCGAACCGCTCGACGCGCATGGCCGGCGTTCTCGCCCCCTTTTTGCGACGCTGACACGGCAGGCACTCGGGTTTCCAGCAGATTCAGGGTCTTTGAATGTCAACTTCATTGTGATTCGTTCGTATCAATGACCATTGTCTTTCCCGGGTGCAGTTTGTTCCCCTGTCTCCGGGCTGACGCTATGATTTGCGGCAGTTGATCCGGTTTGTACCAAGCGCGAGACATACCATGGAAACGCAGATGATTACGACCGAGTTACAGTGGCTGCTCGGCGGTGTCCTGGGGACCTATCTGGTGGTGTTGTACGCTCTGGCTGCGTTCGCCCAACGTCGCATCCATGATGCGGAGGACTTCTTGGTTGCCGGTCGACGATTGCCTCTGTCCTTGGCCTGGATGACGCTGCTGGGCACCTGGTTCGGCGCTGGCACGATCTTGGCGGCGGCCGACGAAGTCCGCGAGGTGGGTCTGCGAGCAGCCGGGTTGGAGCCGATCGGTGCGGGCTGCTGTTTGCTGCTGGCAGGGATGTTCGTTGCCGCCCCCATGTGGCGCGAACGTCTGTTGACGGTTCCTGATCTGTTCCGTCGTCGATTCGGACCAGCGGCCGAGACGCTGGCTGCATGGATCATGGTGCCAAGCTTCTTCGGCTGGATCGCCGCGCAGTTTGTCGCGATGGCGGGGCTGCTAACGCTGTTCTTTGGGGTCGACCCATGGTGGGGGCTGCTGTTGGTCGCCGCGATCGGGACAGGGTACACCCTGATGGGCGGGATGTGGTCGGTGACGTTGACCGACGCCGCACAGATCGTGCTGGTCTTGCTGGGCCTGGTCGTGCTGGGATTCACGGTAATCGCCGACCTGGGGGATGGACAAGTCATTGCTGGGGCAGCGAGGCTGTTCGCGGAGACTCCGCCGGCCAAGCGGGCGTGGATTCCCACGGAAGATGCGGCGGCGTTTTGGAGTTGGGTGAATCTGTTGGCCATCGCCGCGCTGGGCAACTTGACCGGCCAGGATCTGATGCAACGGATCTTCGCCTCGAAGTCCGAGCGGGTGGCGCGTCAAGCCTGTTGTATTGCGGGAGTGGTGTACATTGTGTTCGGGACGATTCCGGTGCTGTTGGGATTGGCGGCCAATGTCTTGCTGCCTGACGACGTGCAGGGGCGGATCTTGCCAACGTTGGCGGGATGGTTCCTCAGTCCGGCACTGGCAGTCATCTTTCTGGTAGCACTGGTATCCGCGGTGCTATCGACGATCGATAGCGCGATTCTTGCCCCCGCCAGCGTGTTGTCGCAGAACGTCTTTTCCCGCTGGACTCGCATGAAGCCGCTTCAATTGAACCGATTGGCTGTCTTATTGGTCGCCGCGTTCAGTCTGGCGATGGCGTATTGGGGCGAAAGCGCTTACGCCTTGCTGGAAGATGCCTATGCGGTCACCTTGACGGGACTGTTTGTACCGATGATGTTCGGCTTGTTCACTCGGCCGCGAAGCAGGCTGCCAGCGTTGGCCAGCATGACGGTAGGAGCCGGATTATGGATGCTGCACTTCGTGATGGGGCACGTGGCGGGTTGGGACTATTTTCTTGAGGGGCTGGACGTGATCGGGCGTTGGCGGCTACCCGCCTCGTTGACCGCAACCCTGCTCGCGCTGGTGACGTACCTGGTATTCGAGCCACCGTGGCGAATGCGGCGCCACCGATCGCAGCCAGCGAACGATGCATCTCCGTAGCTCAAGGATCGCCGCAACACGGCGCACCCTGAA
>SKKK01000424.1 GCA_007121535.1 Planctomycetaceae bacterium
ACCCAGAATAGCCCGATGATCACCAGCGCACCCGCCGCCGATCCGGCCAGATTGAAAAAGTAGTAGGTGCCGATCCGCTCCACCTGATGGTAAAATACCAGCGTAATGGCCAGTCCGCCAAAGAAAAACGGCAGGCAGTAGACCAGGTAGGTGAAGCTCATCAATCCGAGCTGCGACCGGTCGAAGAACAGCAGAAAAGTGTCGAACTCTCCAAATATACCAACCAGCCGGACAGTCAGCGCCAAAGCCGCCGCTTCCACACGATATTCCGACAGCCGGTTCAAGTAATTCCGCTTGTTCAGATCCTGATCGAACCAGCCCAGGACGTTGTAGAGATCCAGACGCAGGGCGCCTCGGTCGCGGATTCGTCGCTCGAACCCGAAATCCAGGTAGTAGTTGCCCGCGAACGACTTGGTATAACCCGGGTCGGATAGCCCAAGCCCCGGACTGGCCGTTCCCGTGGTATCCAGCAGGATATTGTTGTACTCGGTCAGGTCCTGACCGCCGGGAAAGCCCCAATAAATGCGCAGCGAGCTGCTGACCGACCAGCAATCGTCCAGATCGTGCGAGGCGAACATCTTGGTCAGATGCGGCGACCAATTGGCCAAGTGCCGGCCGAACGGATCATTGGGAAACAGAACGTTGTACGGATAAGCGGAGACGCCTTGTATGATCGTTGGATCTATTAGATGGCCGTTGACCAGATCGGTGTACGAGTGGGAGGCAACAATGCGGGTCTCGTCCGTGCGATAGCTGGCTTCCCACTCGATGCCCCATATCTGAAACTCGCCCAGCAGTTGCGAACGGCCCGCGAATTCGCCCTCCCGCCTCGCGAAGGCCACCGTCTGCGTGTCTTCGTAAAACGTGCTGACCGCCCAGTGGCGGTGCTCGCAGGGTTGGCGCTCGTAGCGGAGTTCCAGACTTCCCAGCTTTTCCACTTCGTCGAAGTCCACGTTTTCCAAGGCCATGAAACGCAATACGTCGTCTTCCACGCGACGCACCGCATCGGCCGCGATGAACTTCACGGTGTCCTGTTCCGTCGGCATCCAAACGATGGCTGCGCGAGGCGAGAACAGAAACTCCGTGTAGGTGTGCTTATCGGCCCGACCGCTCAAGAAGCCCGTCCATTGATCGGTAATCCGCCACTGATACTCGCCCAGCAGCGAAAACGTGTCGGTTCCCCAAGGCCGGGTGTCGTCTCGCTGCCGCGGCGTGTAAGCGGGCTGGTGCGGAAAACCGGGACTGTCCAATCCGAAGTCCTCGTGCGAGTACTCCACGCCGAAAGCGATCGAATGACACTCAAAGGGATCCCAACGACTCAGTACTCGGGCGAACCATTCGTCCTCGCGGTGAGCGATGTATCCGCTGGGCACCTCCCGCGTCAAACGCTCCAGGTCGAACATGTCGTAGCTGAGTGCCAGGTCGATGCTGAGGCACTCGCTGGGTTCCAGCCGATATCCCAGGAATGCAGTCAAATGCTGATAACCGGCCTGTTCGGTCGCCAGGTCGGCGAATACCCGCTTGGGGGGACCGATGGGCGCAGTGCCCAACGGCGGTTCGGAAAGGAAGTCCCGCCGAAATGCCTCCTGCTCCCCGCTCCGCGTGTATCGCAACCAGGCGTCGAAATTCCCATAGGTGTAATGCACGTGCATTTTGTGACGGCCGGACGAGCGGTACGTCCGATGATCGTTCGGGATGCCGAACGTGACCGGCTGGCCGGCCACGACCGGCACACCTTCCAGCGCGGTAAACGAGCGTCCGAAGACGTACGGCGCGTCCCGTTGATGGGCGCCGGGATAGTCGGCGTAGCCGTAGTACAGGAACACGCCCGAATCGTCGGAGAACTGGCGACCGTGGCGAATCTCGGTGCTCAAAAAGTTCTCGACAAAGCCGCCGCGGACCGTTGCGTCGGTGCCTTCGAAGGTCAAGCCGTTGTGCGTCACGATGTTCACCACACCGGACAGCGCGCCCGGCCCGTAGGTGGTCGAGCCCGGCCCGCGCACGAAGTCGATGTGGTGGATATCGCCCAACATCGGCAAGTAATGTTCGCTGAAAGCACCGATCTGGGCCCGATTGTTCATCAATCGACCGTTGACGCGCAACAGGTACTTGTCGTCCTTGTCGCTGATGATCCCGCGGAAGCCCACGTGCGGCGGCTGGGCATGGTGCCGGATCACCTGAGCATTGGGCACGAAGATATCCGTCAGTTCGTGCAAGCTTCGCGCCCCCGACGACCAAATGTCGTCCGCGGTGACGCGAGTCACCGCAGCCGGTGTGCTCCGGGGCACGAAGGAGAACTCCGGAGCGATTCCATCCACTGCATCAGGCTGAATCATCGTCAAGGCGGCTGGTGGCGGCGCTGCTGGCACGGCATAGGGCTGTCGGGCGAACTCCTCAATCGGCGGCAGCCCCAGCGGCAGGTCCGGCGCGGGTTCGTCATCGACCGTCGCCGGTGGATCCTGGACGAACGAAGTGACCGTGACGTTCGACATGGAAGGCTCGTGTTGAAACGAATTTGTCTCGGGCGGCGATGCGGCCGCGTTTCGAATCATCAGCGCGAGCAGAACCGATGCTAGCTTGGGAAAACTCCCATACCCCTTCGTTTGGTGGTCGTGTGGCATCCCGCCGCCTCCTCAATCGCCCATCGAGTGAGCTGTCTTTTCCGAAAATTCCGGTCTTTCGGAATGTATCGGCTGCGCGGTCGTCGTCCCTCCACACAGGGTGGGTGATTTTCCATAAATGGTTGAGCTAGTGCGTTGTCCAGGCGAAATCTTGGGGTCGCGATGAATGAGCGGCACGGCGCTAGCCGCCGTTGGCGTCCAGAACCGGCGGCTAGCGCCGTGCCGCTCACAATCCGCATTTTTCGCCTAGACAACGCACTAGACGTTATGGACCGCTGCGCTGAACGCGATGCCTTCAACCCCAGCCGCATCAGGCCGCAACCCGAGAAAGATCTCGTGGCCGGCGTCGCAGTTCGAGCTGTGATGGAACGGAACCACAAGCGGCTGGAATCCGGCATCCGCGATCGATGCCAGCCAAACGGCGCGGGAAAACAGGCCCATCACATGCCGATCATGGACGACCTCGACACCCCCATCGTCGTGCCGCAGCAGGTAGACCATCTCTGTCAGGTAGGTGTTATCCGCCGGAACCGGGTCCCAACGCCACTCCAGGTAGCGCAAGGCGCGACCATCGGCATCGCTGCCGCCGGTGTCCGTGCCCGGAGTGAACGTCTCGGTGATGAAGTCGGGTTGGAACAAGGCGACTCCACCCGGCGCCGTGTGAGCGTACGCGCAGGCGATGGCCTTTACAAGATCCTCCCGCGAAATCAGGTAGCTGACCGCGTCATGGAGCAGAACGCAATCGAAGAGGCGACCGAGCCGGATCGACCGCATGTCGCCCCGAACGTGTTCACATTCGGGGTTCAGACGGCCGCTGAGCGCCAGCATGGCGGGTTCGAGATCGACGAGCGTGCATTGCAGGGTCGCTTTGAGATGAGCCGCGTTGTGCCCGCCGCCGCTGCCAAGATCCAGCAAGGTGCGAGGCCGCCTGCGACAATGTGTCTCGTACAACCTGCGGTAGAAAGCAGCCTCTTCGCCATAGTCGGCAACGGGAGTCAGCAACGGATACCATTCGGCCAGTTCGCGGTACAGCCTGAGTCCCGGCCCGGAACGGGCTTCCGATTCCAAAACCACGCTCGTTCTCCTGTGATGGTGGCGGCACGTGCGCACGTTTCGGTTCTTCGCAGTCAGCCCCTCGCGTCGCGTCAGACGACGTTCAACCGCCAGATGGTGCGCATGCCGAAGAAGATCCACGACCAAGCGACGTTCAGGACAAGCTGGCCGCCGAACAGCGTCAGGGGCATCGTAGCGGCCTTGAACCCTGCCGGCTTCCAGATCAGCCAAGCGGTGATCGCCATCAAGACGTACAGCGTGGTCCACACCGGTCCAAACACGCTGTCGGGCGGGTTCCACGCGGGCTTGTCCAGAGTTCGGTACCAACCGTCGATCTCCGGGCCCGGTGGCAATGGCCCCAAGGCTGCCCGCTGCAAGACAGACCGCGAGGAAGACGACAAGGCCGATCCAGCGTTTTGTTGCACTCATGTGTTTCTTTCTTCGTTCGGTACAGGAGCCCGACCATCGATCTCGTCCGGGTTCGGTCACCCTATCGACCTTCCCTTCCGCAGCATTTCTTGTACTTCTTGCCGCTGCCACAGGGACAAGGTTCGTTGCGACCGACGCGGGCGGTCTCGATTCGGATGGTCGAACCCGATGACTGCCAATCTTGCGGTTCAGGTTCGTCGGCCCAGTGGGTCTCGCGAAAAGTTGGTGTCCGGGGCGAGCGTGGGACGATGCCAGGGCGATCCGATTCCCGAAAGTATGCCCAGCGTTCCAGTTCTTCCACCGTATCCTGGACGCCATCCGGGCGAAGATTCCGCATTTCCCGCTGAAACCAGGACTCGCCTTCCCTGATGCTTTCGGCGACCGTCACTTCATCGACGAACATTTCGTCAACCAGATCAAGTTGAAACGCTTCGTTGATCTCATCCAAGCACTCGTGCGGCGAGTACGAAACCAGCTCCGATACCAATCCGGTCGCAGCCTCATCATCTCGATCCCGCGTCGCCTGCAACAAGTGTTTTCGAAGCTTCTGGACAGCTTGTTCACGCGTCCACCTCCCGTCACGAACCCAGTGCAAATACGTGGTTGCCGCTTGCCAGCGGACGTATTCGTTGATCGACCGGTCGGAAATGAGGGCATCCATGAGCTCAGGTTGACCGGCGGCCAACACCGCAAACATGCGGTTCAGGTCTTCCGTGATGGCATCGCCAAACAGTTCGAACGACCCGTCTCCGGGCAAGGACATGGCCTCCACAATCGCCGGCAGGGCGTCGCGTGCTCGGAATTCGGTCAGCAGATACAAGGCGAAAAGATGTCCGTTTGTGGTCGGCATTTCGCCGGCCCGAATCGTTGCTGTGCCCTTTTTGACCAGATCGATCAATCGAGGGACGATCTCGGTCCCACGACGCTGGGCCTCGCGGATGGCGCGCTTCGGCAGCGTGCCGTCGTGTGGGGCGTCCAGTTCAGCGATGATCGTTTCCAGATCCAAATCTTCCATAACGAACTACCTTCCTCAAGCCGTTGGCGCCGGTCGCCCTCTGGAGATTGACCACTGGCTTCGGGCGATAATCAAATCGAATGCATCCTTCGGTGCTCACCACGGTGCCGGTCCCGATCATCGGAGTCGTGGTGTCTGCTTTGCTGACAACCATCTTGCCGGATTCTGCGGCGATTGGCAACATGTATTCAAGCCGGAAGTTCCCACCGAAACCGTCACTTCCAAGCCGTCAGCACCCGGCGAGGAATTCTTTGTCAATTGATTCGGAGTTGAAGGAGTTGAAAGCAAATGCGTAACATGAATCGGCGAAACTTTGTCGCGCTGGGATTGGGGACATCGCTGACCGCTGCAACAGCGGGCAGAGCTGCCGTGATCGACGAATCCACGGGCCAGCGGCAAGGCTCCGGCAGCGTCTGGAGGGAACCGGCGCGCGACATCCCGGTGACGGGCGAGACGGATGTCGTCGTGTGTGGTGGTGGACCGGCGGGCATCGCCGCGGCGATTTCAGCGGCTCGAGCGGGCGCGTCGGTGCGGCTGATCGAGTCGAATGGCTGTCTGGGCGGGATTTGGACGGCAGGGTTTGTGCCCTACATCATCCACGCCAAACGGGAGGCCTGCCTGATGGAAGAAATCTGGCAGAGGATGGCCGAACAGCACGATTCGCGCCTGCCGTATTTCAACCCCGAAGACATGAAGGTCGTTCTTGAGCAGATGTGCGAAGAGGCCGGCGTGGCGTTTCGATTGCACACCCGTCTTGCGGCCGCCGCCACAGCGAACGGCCGGTTGCGTTATGCGATCACGGAATCCAAATCGGGCCGACAGGCTTGGGGCGCCAAGATCTTCATCGATACGACGGGCGATGGCGATTTGGGCGCCTTGGCGGGAAACGGTTACGATTTCGCCCATGAAGGGACGGGCCTTTTCCAGCCTTCCAGCCTGAATTGCCTGGTCGCGGGGCTCGATTCCGACCAGGTTGCGGGTCTGGATCGATGGGCGATGCGGAAGGAACTGGAGCGGGCCGGTGTAGCGCCCAGCTATGGCGTGATGGGGGCCTCGTTGTTCTACGTTGGCGCCGGGCTGTACTTCCTGCAGGCCACTCATCAATACGGCTATCGCGTGTTTGATGACGCCGGCGAGCAAACCCGAGCTACGGTGGAGGGCCGCGCCGAGAATCATCGTATGGTTCGTGCGTTGCGCGAATTGGGCGGCAAGTGGCGAAATATCGTCATGGTGGCCACGGCTGAGCAGATTGGCAACCGCGAGGGCCGACGCCTTCACGGATTGGCCACGGTGACCCGGGACGACCTGATGGAAGGACGCCGGCAGCCCGATCCGGCCGTGTCAGGCGTGACGTATTTGATGAACATTCACCCGGTCAGATTGGAGGGCAATCCTGCGGAAATCCAAGAAATGCGGGCCCCCGTGAAGCCCTACGATATTCCGTTCCGGGCGCTTGTGGCCAAGGACGTGGCCGGTTTGCTCATGGCGGGCCGGTGCATCAGCGGCGACTTCTTCGCCCATGGCAGTTACCGCGTGACGGGCTATGCCGTGCCCATGGGCGAAACGGCCGGGGTGGCCGCCGCGCTGGCGGCATACGAGCATTGCTTGCCTCATGAATTGTCTTGGACGGCCATCAGCGACAAGCGGCGCGAAGTGCGCACCGGACGCCTGTGAATCGGTATGGGTGACGACAACTCAACGACCCGCTGAACCAAGACAGTCCCTTATCAAACCACTTCCCGTCGCAACTCGGCCAATTCACGCTCGAATCCGCCGGACAGGATAGGGAACCGACACCAGGTCTTCGGGTCCAGGTTTTCGTCGTCCAAGTGGAACGACGGGGCGTACCGTTCGCGTTTCCACTGATTCCTGCACCAGAGTCGAAAGAAGCGTTCGATCCAGACCAGCAGGTCCTCGCGGGAGTAATCCCAAGGCTCGGCTTCCAGTCGCCGGAGTGCTTCGCGCGGCGCCAGTTTGTCGCGGATCGCGGCTCGTTCAATCACATCCAACACCTCGTACGGCATCAGGTCGGCTTCATCCGTCTGGCCCGCTGACGGAGGCCGCAGTTCGGCGGTGGGTTGCTGCTGGTTGATCAGTCGCAACGCGGGCAACGGTCCCAGGCCGTGCGGGCCATGTTGTTCCATCCAGCGCAGCCAATGACGCAGGAAGGCTTTATCGATGCCGGCGATCGGGGAAAGGCCCCCGCTGGTATCCCCGTCCATCGTGGCATAGCCGACGGCGGCTTCACTGCGGTTGCTGGTCGACAACAGCAAGGCGCCGCGAAGGTTCGCCAACATCCAGACGCTGGGGGAACGGACTCGAGCCTGGATGTTCTGCAGCGCCACGTCGTCCTGCTGCCAATCCAGCGGACGCCCGATCGCTTGGGCGACGACATCGGTGTATTGCTGGACCAAACCATCGACGTCGAACCGATAGAATTCCGCCCCCAAGGCTTCGGCCACCCCGCGAGCTGCTTCATACGTGATCGAGGAACTGTTTCGAGTCGCCTGGTAGACGCACGTCAACAGTTGCCGCACCAACTCGGATGCCTGCTGCCGATCGGACAATCCGTCGATGTAAGCCAGTTTCTTCGTGAATCCTTGCCATCCCAGTTCGTCGACGGCCAGTCGGACCAGCAAGCCGCACAAGGTGGCCACCGTCGCCGAGTCGGCGCCCCCGCTCATCGAAACCACGAATCCCCGCGAACGGCTCTTGCGAAGATAGTCGAACAACCCCAGCGACACGGCTCGCGCAAACTCTTCCTCTTTGCGAAAGGGCCCCGCCTCCCACGCGACCGGTTCGGGCTGATTCTTCTCCAAGGCGATCTCTGGAAATGCAAAATCGGTGGCCACGCGCGAACCATTTGCTTCGTCGACGCCGATCCGGAAACCGCCGCTGCGGGCGCGATTCATCCGAGTGAAGTCGATGTCGACGACGGCCGCCGTCAAATGATAATCGGCCATCGAAAACCGAGGACCGACGGCCAACAGCCGACCGTCCGTCGCGATCATCGCATCGCCATCGTAGATCGCTCGTCCCGCCTCGTTTCCCACCAGGTTGGCATAGACGTAGCTCAGATGAAAAGCTCGCGAGCCCTCCAGCACGAAGCGTTTGCGGATCTCGTGCTTGCCGAAAGCAAAGTGGCTAGCGCTGGGGTTCAACAGGATGTCGACATGGCGCCGAGCCAGTTCGGTGCCGGGACGATCACCGACCCACGCATCTTCGCAGATCTCGAAGCCCAAGACCACGCCGCCGCAATCAAAGACCAGATCGCCCACGGGATAACTGCGTCCATTCCAGCGGATCTCGGTTCTGGTGCCTTTGGGCCAAGCGCGGAACCAGCGAGGTTCATAGTGAATCCCTTCGTTTGCCAGGTTTTGTTTGGCCACGAAGCCCACCACTTGTCGATCGACGACCAGACAGGCTGCGTTGAACAGGCTGCCCGCATGCCACAGCGGCAACCCCAACGATACGATCAGATCTCGCGTTTCCGGAACGATCTCGCCCAACACCTCGCCAGCCGTCCGATGGGTACTGGGCGAATGAAAGGCATCTTCGCAACCGTACCCCGTGATGCACAGTTCGGGTAAGCACAGGACCCGAACGCCGCGATCGCGAGCATCGGCGATGGCCGCGACGATCCGCGCTCGGTTTCCCTCCCAGTCCAGAGGTGTTTGGTTTAGGACAGCAGCCGCTACCTTGATCAGCTTCATGACAGACCTCGAATGGCTCGATGCAGATTTCCCCTGCTATTGTAGGCCCCGTTCCAGACTTGCGAAACGCTCCCGATTGACGGATTCCCGCCTTGCGTGTAGTTTGTCACGGCCGTGACAACATACCGATATGGGGGACTTTGCCAAGGCGTGTTGCCTGGCGCGATGGTTTCCCGGTTTTCCCATTGTTCCTTCATTATTACAAGCAAGACGCCATGAATTCGATTCAGCAGCACGATCCCGAGGTCTGGGCGGCTATTGACGCCGAGGTTCAACGCCAACAGGGCGGTCTGGAAATGATCGCCAGCGAAAACTACACCAGCACGGCGGTGATGCGGGCGGTCGGCAGCGTGCTGACCAATAAGTACGCCGAGGGCTATCCCGGGCGTCGCTACTACGGCGGATGCGAGCACGTGGATACGATCGAGAACCTGGCGCGCGATCGTGCGAAACAGTTGTTCGGCGCGGAATTCGCCAACGTCCAACCCCATTCCGGCTCACAAGCCAATATGGCGGTCTACCTGACCGTGTTGCACCCCGGCGATACCGTCTTGGGACTGGACTTGGCCCACGGCGGCCACCTGACCCACGGGATGAAGCTGAACATCTCGGGCAAGTTGTACAACTACATCAATTACGGCGTCACGCCGGATACGCATCGCTTGGACTTCGATCAGATCCTTCGCTTGGCCCGCGAGCACCGACCGAAAATGATCACAGCGGGCGCCAGCGCGTATCCGCGCGAGATTCCCCACGAGCGATTTGCCGAGATCGCAGAGGAAGTCGGGGCAAAGCTGTTCGTCGATATGGCTCATTATGCCGGGTTGGTCGCTGCCGGATTGCACAACAGCCCGGTGCCCGTGGCCGACTTTGTCAGCACGACGACGCATAAGACGTTGCGAGGCCCGCGAGCCGGATTGGTTTTGTGCCGCAAACAGTATGGCGTTGATTTGAACCGCAGCGTCTTCCCCGGCCTGCAAGGCGGTCCGTTGATGCACGTGATCGCCGGCAAAGCCGTCTGTTTCAACGAGGCGTTGAATCCGGAATTCAAGACGTATTGCCAAGCGGTGATCGACAACGCCAAGACGTTGGCCGAGGTGCTGTCGGCGGGCGGCCTGCCGTTGGTCTCCGGCGGGACGGACAACCATTTAATGCTGGTCGACGTGACGGCTTGGGACATCACCGGCAAGATCGCCGAGGAAACCTTGGGCAAATGCGGCATCACGGTTAACAAGAACATGATCCCCTTTGACCAGCGAAAGCCGCTGGACCCGTCGGGCATCCGCATCGGGACACCCGCTCTGACGACTCGCGGCATGCGCCAGCCCGAGATGAAACAGATCGGATCGTGGATGCTGCAAGCGTTGCGGTCCCCCGAGGATCAGACGCTGTTGTCGCAAATCCGCGGCCAAGTTTCCGAGCTGTGCGCCCAATACCCCATCCCGCTGCCGTAGAGACCTTGGCGTCTTCGGGCAGGGTCGCCAGCGGCTGGACGGCACCTCGTCCGCCGTCGCCCGCCGAGCCGTGATCGTCGCCCTGCTGAGGCAGCTTGCGCCCGAGGCGACCGAACCCGAGACTCGCGAGGCGCTGCGGAAATCAGCCGTGCCGCTCGGCGACGACGACGATCCGGCGACGGGTGCGGAGCAAGTAAGTCAAAGAGCACTCGGAGAACGCCAAGCGGCACGAAACGGCTCCGGCCGGGTGCGAGGCCGATCTGGCGAAGGTCCGCATTCAAGTCGTTTCGGCACGTCATTTGACAAACCCGGTGTCAAATAACTCCGCAAAGCCCCCGCGCATTGTTTGACACTCAGCCGCCCGAATAACCCGCCTCCCAGCCAAAGATCTCTTGCCGCAAGTCCTTGACTCCATGCCCGTTAGCTGCTCTAATCCAAACAAAGTGCCCGCGCGATACCCGGCACGCCACACGTAATATAAACGCCATCCGGCGCGCAGGCTAAATGAATAGTTCGCCAACAACGAAAGCATGCGTTGCACCTGTGGCAATCACGCCCCCGAACCCGTACGAACCCACTGCGCACGATTGTCCGCGCCGGTGCGAGCCCTTGCCCTCGTGGTCAACTCGAGCCCGTGTGTTTTTTCTGCTCGCTTCGCTACCCGCTGGCCTATTGCCCATCGCGTACTTCGTTGTCGTTGGCTGGGCCATCATTGCGAAGCGCACTGACGTTGTCGCATTTTCACATCGGCCAATTGCGATCGACCTTCTATTCTTAACCGCGACCTACGCAACATATATTCAATTGCCGATCTATCTGCTTTGGACACTCTTTTCTCGTGAACTCACGATTCGGCAACGACTCATATGGTTCATACTCGTTTTCCTGGGCAACATGCTGGTGATCCCCGTCTTTCTTTACGCTAAGTACCACAACAAGACAAAGGCATGGATAACTCATCCACCCCGACCCCATCAATAGGATTTACTGAGGCACGAACCGCGCGATATCCTATTGACCATCGCCGAACCCAAGGGATTGGCGTGACTCCGCTGCCGAATGGCGAACCATCGGATGCAACGGAGGACCGATGGCACGTTTTCTCGAATGGATACTCAACTCCCGGTCCCCGTTGATCCCAATCGTCCGGCTCAATCCAACTGAGATGTTATGGCATCTTCCGTTTACCTTGAAACGACGATTCCGAGCTACCTCACGGCTTGGCGAAGCCCCGAACTGGCAATGGCAGCCAAGCAACAGACGACGCGGATATGGTGGGATGAACGACGTGTCAAATTCGATCTTTTCATCTCTGATGCAGTGTTGCTTGAATCGGCTAGCGGCGATCCCGACGCGGCGAAACGCCGTTTAGAGGCACTTGGCACCGTTCGAGAAATAACTGTCCGATGTCCCCTCGCCCCTCTGGGGAGAGGGCAGGGTGAGGGGGTCAGAAAGTGCGTCAGTTATTTCTCGAACGGTGCTGAGGGGATTCCTGTGCTTGCACCGAAATCGGAGACCGATGAGATTGTGGAACTGCTCATCAAACGCCTTGCCTTGCCCGATCGGGCAATCGTTGATGCTGCCCATATTGCAATTTGCATTGTTCACGGCATCGACTACCTGCTTAGCACCGTTCGAGAAATAACTGTCCGATGTCCCCTCGCCCCTCTGGGGAGAGGGCAGGGTGAGGGGGTCAGAAAGTGCGTCAGTTATTTCTCGAACGGTGCTGA
>SKKK01000170.1 GCA_007121535.1 Planctomycetaceae bacterium
ATCGGGAGGCGATCGTGCTGGTGCCGCACCGAAACCCCTATGGTGTTGATTGGGGTGAGCAGATGCCAAGGCTGGTTCCGTTGCCGTTCATTGCTACGCTTATCGACGACAAGATCGACATGGACGCCGAGACGATGGTTGCATTGATATCCGAGGCCGACCGTCGTGTGGACGAAGCGGCTGAGCCAAACTTCAGCCTGCGGGATCTGACGATGCTGATCAATCGACAAATCAAGACCATCCAGAAGAACGAACTGGTGGACGCCGCTTTGATCCAGGCGTACGTCCAGGAGGGGTCGCTGCGCAAGGCGGCGGAGTATCTGAGCCAGGAAAGCGGTCAGGAGATCACCAAAGACAAGGTCCAGCGGGCGATGAAACGCGCCGGCGGACAGGCGGCTGTCGCCCGCTGCGACGACACTGATTCCATTGTTCGCAACGTGGCGTCAAAGCGACAGGGCCGTGCCGGTGGGAGACTGCATGATTCGAAAAGATGAGTGATCGTTCTTGTTACTCACGAAAATAAGGTTCGTGCCACCGACATTGTGTGCGCGCAACCACCACCAAGGGAACCGTCCGGGCTTCGGAAGGTTCCCTTTTTTTGTTTCGCGGCGCCGGAACCAGTCCGCTGTTTGTGCGGCGCTGAGGTGCCGATCGAGGTGTGCATTTGTCGCACTGTCGCACGCGTGCGACAGCACCAGAAAAATCCGGAAATTTCTCAAACCTCTGCTTCACAAGGACTTCCAGCACATATTCACCGCGCGAGCACTGCGCAAACCGACGCCAATCTGCGACACCGCAGCCAGTGTCCGAGGCCGCAAGGCACCCCCTGGCAGTCGCGACGTGTCATTCTGACGGTGACGCACCGCAGCACATCGCTCAAGTCCAACTCGGCACTTTCAGGGTGGTTGCCTCCGGACCTCGGAGACAACCATGTGTCACACACAAAGCACGCACGATGTCGTCAACGACTATGCCTACAATCTGATCCGGATGAAAGCGCGACAGTTGGTGCGTCGGCCCGAGTTTCGGCGCTATCCGAAACGCGAAATCGAACAGGATCTCTGGACCTACCTGCTGAGTCGAGCCCCGCAATACGATCCCAAACGGGGCTCAGTCGACGCATTCATTGTCTGCGTCATCAATTCCGCTGCGTCAATCCTGATACGAAAACGCCGACGGCGCCTGAGTGTACCGGGGGAAGATGCCCAGTCTCTCGAAGTCAGTTCGCACAACTGCGACGGCGAGTTGGTGCCCACCAGCGATACGATTTCCTCTGAAGATATCGATCGCCGAACCGGAGGCACTACGCCATTGGACTTGGACGTTCTGATCGATCAAGAGGCGTTCGCCTGGGCGACAAAGACGTTGTCGCCGATGCAGCAGAAAATCTGCCATCTGCTTTCTACAAGTAATGTTTCTGTCGCGGCGCGCGTTTTAGGCATCTCTCGACGCAAGCTCAAGAGAGAAATAGCGCTGCTCCGGTCGCACTTTGAAAGGGCCGGTTTTGGCGGAATCTAAAGTTTGACGGACAAGTCTCAATCGGGCGGCATAGATAACAAAATAGGCGACCGATTATTCGACCAACAACTGGAGCCATACCATGCAAACCAACGTCTTTCGTTTCCAAATCGCCCCCTGTGTACCGCTGGACGAAGTGGAGATGACCTTGCATCTGTCTATCTTCGCAGTCGAGGGCTTGGTCGGTTCGGCTCGCATCCGGTTGGACTTCAGCTACTACGTGGACGCTTCGCACGGCATGATCTTCGTCGACGGAACGACCGAAGTCGGCAGTGCGATCGTCCGCGTCTTCACGAACCTGCTGAGTCGTGAGTTCGGTGATGGTGCGTTCCTTGTGAAGCGGATTCGCGCCTGTCAGCATCAGCCACAAAAGTCCGCAGTTTGATCCAAGCCAGGCTGGACGGAATCGGTGGTATTCGAATCGTTCCCCCAACGCTCGGAGAAGTGTCGGCATGCAAATCAAGAAACGCAATTGCCTGAAGTGTGGACAGCCCTTCCTTTCAGAGGGTCCCGCCAATCGTATCTGTCGCCGCTGCCGACGGATCAACGATCGTCTGCCACCCATGAGCGAGGCCCAGCTGCAAAGGCAGCGGGGCGCCAAGCGGCATAACGGCGAATTGATCGATTGCGATTCGCCTCAGTGACCGTTCACACGTTTCACCTCTTTGCGGCCGAACTCGTATCATGACAAACCCAGTAAACACATCGTCCGACAAGAGCGTGCTCACGTTTTCGGCGCTGAACACGTTTCGCAACTGCCCGCGGAAGTACAAACACCGTTATCTCGACTGCCTGCGACCGCGGGAAAAGGCCGAGGCTCTGTCGTTCGGACACGTGATCCATGGCGCCATCGAGCTATGGTATCAGCGAGTCGACGACATCAACCGCTTGTGGACAGTTCTGGAATATATCGACCAGCAGTACCCGGAGCAAATTGGCGACGACCGGCAGAAGACGGCTTGGCAACTGGCTCGGGCCATGTTCACAGGATACGCTGCCCGCTATCCCGGCGAAGACTTCGAGATTGTCGAAGTCGAAAAATCGTTCACCGGCGAAATACGCAACCCGGACACGGGGCGTCTTAGCCAAACCTTCGTGATGTCTGGCAAAGCTGATGCCATCGTCAAGCTGGCGGACGGGATGTATTTGCTGGAGCACAAAACGGCCTCCACGATCGATGCCAACTACCTGGACAAATTGTGGACCGACACGCAGATCGCCCTGTATTCGTTCTATCTGCGGCAATTGGGCTACCCGATCGTTGGCGTGATCTACAACGTGCTGTTGAAGACCAGGCTCCGGCAGCGAGCCGGAGAGACCGAAGGAGAATACGATATCCGCCGTGCGGAGCTGGCTGCCAAGAACAAGAGCGGCAAGACCACGGCCAAACGGCAGCTGCCCGAGACGGACGAAGAGTTCCAAGCACGCTTGGCCGAGTGGTATGCTCGGCCCGAATCGTTCCATCGCGAGCAAGTCTACTTATCCGAAGATCGCCTGGCCATGCTTCAGGACGAGGTTTGGGAAATCACTCAGCAGTACCTGGACGCCCGTCGTCGCGGCAAATGGCTGCTGAACACGTCCAACTGCTTCTCGTACCAACGCCCCTGTGAATACCTGCCGTACTGCCAGTCCGGTTTCAATCCGAACGTGGTGGACAACTTGTACGAGATCGTCCTGCCACACGAGGAACTGACCCCCGTCGAATCCGAGCAACCCATTTTCTGAAAGGAGCACCCCCATGACCGTGACTTTGCCA
>SKKK01000061.1 GCA_007121535.1 Planctomycetaceae bacterium
CGGGCCAGCAGTTCCCATTTTCGCCCGGTCGGGAACCCGCCGCCGCCGCGTCCCCGCAGCCCGGAACGTTTGACCTGGTCGATCACCCAATCGCTCCCGTGGTCGAGCGCTTTCTCCAGGGCCTCGTAGCCTTTGTGCAGGATGTAATCGTGGATCCGCGACGGGTCGATCTGCTGGTTCATGTCCAGGATCGTCCGCTGCTGGTGCTTGAAGAAGGGGATCTCGTCGCGGTGATAGCAGATTCGGCCGGTGTGCGGATCGCGGTACAGCAGATGCTCGACGAACTGGCCCTCCAGCGCGGCTTCGATGATCGGCGCGACGTGCTCGGTCCGGACCCGGGCATAGAAAGTCTGCTGAGGTTCGACCAGCAGGAAGGGTCCCATCTCGCAGAAGCCATGGCACCCCGTGACGTGCAGGGCGATCCGGTCGACCAGGGCGTGTTGCAGCAGATAGCCCTGAACGGCCTGGACGATCGTCGGCGCGCCGCTCGCCCGGCAAGCCGTGCCGGCGCAGATCGTCAGATGCAGCGCCCGGCGGTCCCGGTCGCTCAGCAAAACGCTTCTCAGCCGTCGCAACTGACTGGTCGAAGAAAGCCGTGGCATGAAGGTTCCTTTACGGTCGGGTCTACGTGTGAGCGGCAAGGCGCCAGCCGCCGTTTTTCGGTGGTTTCGCGAACGGTGGCTAGCGCCATTCCGCTCAGATTCTCATTTGACATTTCTCAGGGGAGATCCAGCCGTCGTTGCGTGCAGCCTCGGCGCTCACAGACTCGCAACGTCCCGCCGCCGCGGACCAGCATCATGGCCAGCGGCGAATCGCACTCGCCGCAGACGCTGTCGGTCAATTCCTGATGGCAAAACGGGCACAGGAAACAGGCCACGTGGCCGGTCGGAATGTCCGGCTCGGCACAGTACCGGTCGCTGCCGTGCCAGGACGAAAGCCGCAACCGGCCATACTGCTGGTCGAAACAGACGGTCACTCGGATCGAAGGCCGATCGTCGATCGGATGGCCCGCGTCCATCAGACTCTGGTTGCAGCGGGGACACGAGACTTCGATCGGCAGCAGGTACCCGTTGCTGCCCGGCATGCCCACTCGCCCTTCGCGAGCATCGTCCAGCATTGCGCGCACCTGCGGCTTTGTGACCTTGGAATAGTAGTGCCCATCGATGACCACCACCGGCCCCAACGCGCACGCTCCCAGACAATTGACCGTTTCCAAGCTGAACAACCCGTCGTCCGTCGTCTGCCCGGCCGGAATGCCAAGCTGGCGCTCGAGTTCCTCGGCCACCCCGGGCCCGCCGCGGACATGGCAGGCCGTGCCCAGGCAGACGCAGATCAGGTGCTTGCCACGCGGCTGCAGGCTGAAAGCGCGGTAGAACGTGGCGATGCCGTACACATCGACCAACGGCCGTCCGTTTGCGCGGGCCACGGCGCCCAGAGCCGTTTCGGGCAGGTAGCCCCAGCGGGTCTGGATGTCGGCCAACGCGGCGATCAGCCCGCCGCGGCTGCCGGTGTGCTTGCGCAGGATCTCCGCCAACTGGGTATCGTCGGCCTCCGGGCCATCGGCCTCGGCGTGGGGCCTCGTTTCGCTTGCTGTTGTTATCACGCTCACTTCCGTTCTTTCCCCTCACCCTGCCCTCTCCCGCCGCGGGAGAGGGGAATTCGGTAGTTTCTTTGCCGATCTTTACCGGTATTCCTCGCAGTGCCAGATTCCCCCCTCCACCGTCCGTAGCGAACAATGCCGGTAATCCTCGCAGTCAAAGCACAATCCATCCACGTGCGCGGGCCGGCGCTGACCCCGTCTCGTCGGCCACTGCTCTTCCTCAGCCGCCGCTTGCCGACGGTCAACAACCGTAAACTCCTCGCACTCCAGAACCGGTTTGCCCGGACGGTCCAGGGTCATGCAGGATGACTCGTGAACGCACGTCCAACACAGTTCATTGTGGTGGTCTAACATGATCGATTCTCCTGTCGGCCCTTCCGGCCGTAACAAACCGCTCACCCGCTGACCGTTCGGCCCGGGTCTCAGAGCCCGTCAAAACCGCACCCGTTTTGGCGCGGGTCTCCGAGCCCGTCGAAACCGCCGACCGAAGGTCTCCTAGACCCGTTTCGTTAGGGCCTATTGAAGACCCCCAGACGCTCTTGCAACTTCCGCGCCAACAGATCGGCTCGTCGGGAATTCGCAGGAGCACGCTGCATTCGTGACGCCCAAACGCCCTAGAAACGCCGATTTCCTTGGTCTTTTCGCGGCTGGACCTGCCCAGAAAAACTTGGGCGGAAGGCAATCGTCCATGTGGCCGATCGCCGTTGAGTTGGGATCAAGCGGGAAGAAACTCCCCGGTGGAGAGAATCACCCCGGTCCGACAGATTCCGCCTGAGGTGGCTTGTCGAGCCCCTTGAGTTTCTCGCGGAGCGTTTTGCGGTCGATCCCCAGAATGCGGGCCGCTCTTGTTTTGTTGCCATCGACACTGGCAAGCACGTGGCGCACGTGTTCGGCTTCCACCTCGGCCAACGTCCGATCCACATCGTGTTGGCGCGGAGCGGAAAAACGCATCATGGTGGGCAGATCGGAAACGTCGATGGTGTCGCCTTCGGCCATGACCATCAAGCTCTGGACCACGTTTTCCAGTTCCCGCACGTTCCCCGGCCAATGGTAGCCGTTCTTCAGCGCATGCAGCGCCTCGTCGGTAAAGTACGGCACGGGCTTGCCCAGTTCTTTGCTGAACTTCGCTGCAAAATGGCGGACCAGCAGCAGCACGTCGTCGCCGCGATCGCGGAGCGGCGGCAAGGCGATCGAGATCACGTTCAGCCGGTAGTACAGATCCTCGCGGAACAGCCCGGCGCGGATCAAGGCCTGCAGGTCTTTGTTTGTCGAGGCCAGGATGCGAACATCCACGTGCCGCGGCCGGTTGGACCCGATCATGTGCACCTGCTTGTCTTGCAGGACGCGGAGCAGTTTCACCTGCATGTTCAGGCTTGTTTCGCTGATTTCGTCCAGAAAGATCGTGCCCCCGTCGGCCGTTTGAAAGAAGCCGGCGCGGGACTCCATCGCCCCGGTGAAGGAGCCTTTGACGTAGCCGAACAACTCGCTCTCCAGCAGCGTTTCAGGAATCCCGCCGCAATTGACCGGCAGGAACGAAGCGGTCGCCCGTTGGCCGCCGTAGTGGATGGCTCGGGCGACCAGTTCCTTTCCCGTGCCGCTTTCTCCGGAGATCAGCACGGTGGCCGACGAGGCGGCGGCCTTGCCGAGTGCCCGGCGCAGTTGTTGCATCGGCAGCGAATCGCCGATCAGTCCATGATGTGTCGGCGAGACTTGCGGCGAGGGAGCGTTGCCCAGCCGGCGAGCATGCCGTTTCGCCAACGCCCGCTCGACCGCCGCTTGCAGTTCACCGTCCGTAAACGGCTTGGCCAGGTACTCCTCGGCTCCGATCTTGACCGCTTCGACCGCGCCTTCGATCGACGGATAGCCGGTGATCATGATGACCTCGGTGTCCTTCAGATTCTCGCGGACGTGCCGCACCAGGTCCAGGCCGCTGGCTCGAGGCATCTTCAGATCGGTGATCACCAGATCGACGCTGGCCGTCTCCAAGATCCGCATGGCCTCGGAGACCCCCGGGGCGGTGAGGACCGAGTAGCCTTGTGCCGCAAGGTTCCGCTGGATGGCTTCGACGGTCGAGGCCACATCATCGACCACCAGCAGGGTTTCGGGCTTGCGGACTTGCGTCTTGGTCGCCATCTCATCCATCCTTTGGGCATTCGTAGGGAACCGGGGCATCCGCAGCCTGCTGGCCGGGCACTCCGTCGTCCCGGCCGTGGATCGGCAGCCTGATCTCGAAGCGGGTCCCCCGGCCCGGACGGCTGCGGGCGGCGATGGTACCGCCATGCGAAGTGACGATTCCATGCACGACGGGCAGGCCCAATCCGGTTCCTTCATGGATATCCTTGGTGGTGAAGAACGGAATGAAGATCCGCTGCAGCACCTCGGGCTTCATACCGATGCCGTCGTCTTCCACCACCAGCACGGCATGGCCGTTAGACACGCTTGTCGTGATCTTCAGAACGCCGCCCGCAGGCATGGCCTGGATGGCGTTGACGACCAGGTTCACCAGCACCTGGTTCAATTGAGCCGGATCGGCGGGGATGAGGGGCACCCGCGGCGACAAGCGGCGTTTGAGTACCACGTTGTTTTTCGCACAGCGGGATTCGAGGAACCCGAGCCCTTCTTCGATGACGTGCTTCAGATCCACCATCGTTCGCTGCGGCGGCATTTGGCGGGCGAACAGCATCAGCTTCTTGATGATTTCACGGGCGTGCAGCGAAGCACCGACGATTTTGTCGAGGTCCAAGGCGGTTTGCCGCGGCAGCCCGGGCTGTTTCTCGGCCAACTGGGCAAACGCCAGGATATTGCCCAAGGGCTCGTTCAATTCGTGGGCCACACCGGCGGCGAGCTGCCCGATCGTGGCCAGCCGGTCCGCGTGTCGCAACTGCTCCTGCAAGCGCTGCTCCTCTTCCGCCGCTTCTCGCCGCTGGACAATCACCGGGATCTGCCGGGCGACGGCGTCGATCAAACTCCGCTCCTCGTCCAGAAAAGGGCCTTCGTCCAGCTCGGGCCGGTGTTCCAAATAGACCACGTCGACCGAGCCGCGGGGCTGGCCGCCGATCACGATCTGGGCCGACTGTCGATGGACGTATTTCCCGAAATTGTCCGTTGCGTAAATTACACCGTCCAGCACGATCCGCGCCGCAGCGATCTCCGGGTACTGCCAGGCGGCTGGCAACAAATGGGCGATTCCGCCGAAGAGCTGCTCGGCCGTGATCGCGGGAGTCTCCGCCAACTGAGCCAACTGGTACAGGCAGGTCAGCTCCTTGATCCGTTCACGCAGGGCAGCATGGGCGAATCGGCTGACCAGCGCCAACGCCAGCGTCTGGGCCAAACCCTCGCAGGACCGCCGATCTTCCGGTGGGAAAAAGTCCGCTTCGCGACTGACCATCTGCAACAACCCAAGCGTCTCGCCTGCCGCCACCAGGGGAAACGCGACGTGCGAAGCACCACTCGCCCGTCGCCGACGCGATTCGGTACAGGCATCGATGGATGTCCCCCGGCAGACACGCTGCTGGGCGTCGATGGTCAGGGATTCTCCAGGTGGTCGTTCCGCTTTGCAGCACAGGCAGTCGTCCTGCCGCTGGACCCAGATCTCGACGGAATCGCAGGCGAAGAACTCCAGGAACCGATGCGCAGCGTGCCGGAGAAAGCTGGCCATCGGCGCGTCGATGTGGATCGATTGCTGGATTTCTTGGGAGAAAACCGCAAAATCCTTCTGCCTGCCGCTTACGGACGTTGCAGCCCGTCGAGTCTGCTTGCTCTTCATTCACGCACTCCGATCCCCCTTTCGTTTCCCTGCACGGCAGGCCCTCGCCGAACCGAGCCGGCCACCGGACCCACGTGTCTTTCGTCGAGCTGGAACGAATCACATCCTGCATCGATGGCGCCAATACGTTCGATTATCGCCGTTGGTTGCGAAATCGCCAACGGGTGAACCCACGCCGGTGCCAGCCGAGCGTGGCGATCGATAAGATGGGGCTGGAGACCGAACCGGCTCGCGTTCTTGCTCAAGCCTTCCAGGACTACGGCGCCTACGTGGTCGGCACGCCCCGTCAGCACGCGTCGCCGTTGGAACTCGGATCGCCCGAAATCCCGACGAACCACGCAAAGAGGCTGTGAGGAAAACTGGGACAGGCACCTTGGCGACTTCTGTCATTCCAAGGCTTTCGCCGTTTCCGCTCGGACGCCGTCCCATTTCTTCACAGCCTCGGCAGGCGGCCGATCCGCAATCGAATCCCGTTCCCCTTACCGATCAGTCGCCGGCTGGCTTGGCCTTGGGCTGCTTGGGTTGCTTTTTGCCTCGGGTTGCTTCCTTTTTCGGTGTCGGTTCTTCGGGTTCAACACGGGGCGCTCGATCCCGATCCCGCTGAAGGTCGGGTTTCGCCTCTTGCTGCTGAGCCCATCGCCTGCGAATCTGATCGCGCATGGTGGCAGCTCGCTTCCAAGCAGCCTCGGCTTGCTGGCGGGCTCGTTCCATCTGTTTGGCGATCTCCGCACGCTGTTCGGCGGGCAACCCCGCGCCCCAGCCCGGTCGGCCCGGCGCCATCGGCGGTTGCCCCCAATGCCACCCCCCGTGTCCGGGGCCCCGAGGCCCACCGGCTCGCGGCGGAGTCATCGGGGCACGTCCCCAAGGACCACCTTGCCAGGGTCCAGCCCCCCAACGTCCACCCTGCCAAGGTCCACCCTGCCAAGGTCCCCGTGCCCCGGGTCCAGGTCCCCAAGGTCCCGTTGCTCGCGGTGGTCTCGCCGACGGACCTGGTCTTGCTGGCTGTCGTTCTCGGGTGGCACGCGGGGCCGCGGCGCGCGGTTGCTCTGGGCTGGTCATCCAGCGATGAAACAAACGCATCCCGGCCGCGAATTCTTCGGGACTCAATTTGCCGTCCTTGTCGCGGTCCATTCCCTCGAACCAAGCCTGGGGATCGAATGCTTGCCGTGCTGGCGCCGGGGTTCTCGGTGCTCGCGTGGTTTCGGTGGGGCGGCGAATCGGAGCGGCCTGAGGGCGGTCGGCAGGCTTTCGACGTGCATCAGGACTCGCGTCTTGCGCCCGTTCACGTTCGCCGCGAGGTGAAGTCTCCGGCGGGCCGGAAGCGCGTTCCACCGGTGGTTGTCTCCAGAAGGAACGAGCAGAATCCGGGCGGGGGCCTCGGGGAAAAACGGCCTGGAGTTCTTCCAGCGTCACGACTCCATCTTCGTTCTGGTCCGCTCGTTGGAGCATCCGCTTGAGGAAATCCGGCGTTGAGTCCGGGATTTCGTCTAATACGATCCGGCCGTCCTGGTTCGTGTCGAAATGCTCGAACATCTGCTCCGCTCCTAGCAGCGGGATACCAGGGTCAGTCCGAGGGGAATCAGCCGCTTGGGCCACGCCCAGCGGGCCGAGGGCCATCAGGCCCACAAACAGCATTGCTAGCATGCGAGTCATCACCATGATCTCCTTTGTCGTAATGGTTGAACGTGACTGTACAAGTAACATAAACCGTAACGTGTCGTTCGAGTTTCGATCCACGCCGGCTCAAAGGCAAGGTGCGAGGCGATAGGTGAAAGGTGATAGGTGATAGGTGATAGGTGATAGGTGATAAAGATGCACACACCGCCCACACGAGGTAAATTTAGCCGATCCACCCATTTTGGGCAGCCCGCAAGCAAGAATCTTACGCGCGCAGTGCTCGGCGAGGGTCTCTTACCCCGCCGAAATTGCCGACCGAAAGTCTCCCGCGACATCGGAGACCTTCGGGCGGGCGGGGTGGCTTGATCAGAGACCCGCCACAGCGCTGCGGTCAGATTATTCCCTGCGGATTGCCTTACAAACCACCTCTTTCTGCCCCACCACCCACCTCCGACTGCCAACCTCCGACTGCCAACCTCCGACTGCCAACCTCCGACTGCCAACCTCCGACTGCCAACCTCCGACTGCCAACTGCCAACTGCCAACTGCCAACTGCCAACTGCCGACGGTCAACTGCCAACCTCCGACTGCCAACTGCCAACTGACCACTGACCCCCAGCTAGCATCGCCTAGGTGTTAAACTTTGCCGGTTGGGAGGAATCTCGCAAGTTTGCCGATTGCGCGGTCGATATCAACTTTGCCGAGTGCTCTGCTTAGGCGTTCGCTGTTGGCGAGCCGCCGGTCGGCAGTAGTTAGCGGTAAAAGGGGGGGCCCTTTTTCGAAATATTCCGGAACCCGGGGTTCTGGGATCGCGGACCGATTCCGCTTGGAGGATTTGATTTCCCCCTTTCGACCGCGAGCGTCGATGGGCATGAGCCACGCAACTCTGTAGGAACGAGCCATTCGATGAGTCGGCAACTCCAAACGAACGTCGCCTTGCTGTTGATCGGGTTGATCGCCTTGACAGGCTGTCAGCCGACCCAACCCTTTTATTTCCATTCGGATGGCGATCTGTCACATTACCTGGCCCACGCGACCGATGTGGAGTACCCCGACGTCTATACGGCCAGCCTGCCGGACGCAGAGCATTCGTTTGCCCCGTTGACGCTGACCAACCCGGAATTCGACGAGATCTGGGACCTGACGCTGGAGGAAAGCATCACGATCGCCCTGCAAAACAGCAAGGTGATCCGCAATTTGGGCGGTGTAACGCCTTTCGGTTTTGCCGACGCTCTGGTTGGCCGTACCAGCGGATCGCCGACGGTCTACGACCCGGCGATTCAGGAAACGGCTCCCAGTGGTACAGCGACCGGCGCGGCTCCGGTCAACCGCGTGACAGCCGCTCAAGCGGGCGGTGTCGAATCGGCTCTTTCCGATTTCGATGCACTGCTGCGTATCACCGGCACGCAACCTGGCGGCACCATCTTGAATCGATCGAACCGGGCGATCAACCGTTTCATCCCGGCGGCGCCCGATGCCTTTCCCAACGTGACGGATCGTTATGATGGTGGTCTGCGGACGGATCTTGTGAAAAAGTCGGCGACCGGTGCAAGGTTCTCCGTGGCCAACGTTACCGATTACGGTCGTTGGAGTGGACCGGGCGACGCCGGTCAGAAGGTACCCAGCGCCTGGACGACTTCATTCGAAGTGCGGTGGGATCAGCCGCTGTTGCGTGGCCGCGGTACGATGATCAATCGTATTCCGATCATCCTGGCTCGGATCAATACCGACGTGACGCTGGCCAGTTTCGAAGCAGCGGTGCGAAACATGGTCTTGGATATCGAAAACACCTACTGGGACTTGCACCGTGCTTACCGCGACTTGGAGACGGCCAAGATCGGTCGCGACGCAGCTCAGGTGACTTGGAAACAGGCCTACGAGAAAGAATTGCAGGGCACCTTGGGCAAGCAGGAAGAGGCCCAGGCGCGCGAGCAGTATTTCAACTTTCGGGCTCGCGTGGAACAGAGTCTGCAACAATTGTACGATCGTGAGACGCAGTTACGGTGGCTGATGGGCATCGCGGCTGCCGATGGTCGTTTGATCCGACCGATCGACGAACCGACTTTGGCTCGGGTCGACTTCGACTGGAACGCGATCCGCGTCGAGACGCTCTTGCGCAGCCCCGAATTGCGTCAGAAGAAATGGTTGATCAAACAGCGGGAATTGGAGCTGATCAGTGCCAAGAACCAGTTGCTGCCTCAATTGGACGTCGGAGCACTGTACCGTTGGACGGGTACGGGCGACAATCTGTTCGGGTCCAGCGACCAGAGTTTCGCGGACATCACACAGGATGGAATCGGTACCTCGGCCTTCAACGAATTGTTTTCGGGCGACTGGCAAGAAGCGGCGTTCTTCTTCAACTTTGCCATGCCGGTCGGTTTCCGCAGTTCGTTGGCCGGAGTCCGCAACGCTCAACTGCAATTGGCCCGTGAGAAGGCTCAGTTGGAAGATACAGAACTGAACACGATCCATCTGCTGAACACGGCCATCCGCCGTCTGGATGCCAACTACGTGCTGGCTCAAACGCACTTCAATCGCTGGTCGGCGGCCGAGGTGGACGTGGACGCGGCTCAGGCCAAGTACGAAATCGGTGCTCGTGACGGTACCCTGGACATGGTGCTCGAGGCTCAGCGACGCCGTGCTCTGGCTCAAGTCGATTACTACAATGCGTTGATCGAGTACAACAAGGCGATCGCCGAGGTGCATTACCGCAAGGGGTCGCTGCTGGAATACAACAACATCCAATTGGCCGAAGGCCCCTGGCCGCAAAAGGCTTACTGGGATGCTTTGGGCCGGGCTCGCGAGCGGGACGCCAGCTACTACCTGGACTATGGCTATACTCGCCCTGAGGTGGTCAGCCAAGGTCCGGTTCCCCAAGCGATGCACTTCGATACGCATGGGTACAGTGAACCGAGTCACCGGTACGCTCCGACGGGTCAGCCGACTCCGGCCGTTCGCCCACAACCGCAAATGGACTTCGAACGGGACATCGAGCCCGGTCAGTTGCCTCCGCCCGAACGGTTGCCCGAAGGCATGGGTCCCATCACGCGGCTGCAGGACACCAGGCCCGGCAGTCCGACATCGGCGGAACGACCGGCGGTGATTCAAGCGGCTACCGAGGTCGATAATCCTCTACGGAAATCCTTCGACTGGGGAACGCTGGGGTTGGAGAATACTCCCAGTTCCGGATCGTCGGTCCTGCCCGCCGTACATACGACGAACGTCGACGTTCAGCGCTGATCGGCCAGTTGCTGGCACTGGGACTCATCGCCCCACCCCTGCAACCGGCCTCACCTCGGTGAATCGGCCCTGACCGTCGTTGCGTAACAGAAAGTTCCGGAAGACGTCGTTGCAGACAAATAATGTCTGGATACCCATCTCGATCGAAATCGCAACTGACGACACCCATAAATCGACCGGCAAATCCGCTGATGCTACTCGGCAGCACGGATGTCGAAAACCCACAGCCGATCGTCGCCTCGCAGATACAAGCGTCCGTCGCAGATGACCGGATGAGCCAGATAGGTGTTGGGCGGCTGGCGAGGAAGATCGAATTGGCTGACGATCTCGAACCCCTGTTCGCTGACGCTCAGCAGCGACATCGTACCGCGGTATCCCAATGCGTAGACCATCCCTTCGGCGCTGGTCAAGCCGACTTTGCCCAACGTCCGATCCTGCTGCAACGGTTCGCCGGTGAAGAAATCGACGCAATAGAAGTGCCGTCCGCCGTTGCGGCAAGCGGCACCGAACAGCTTGCCGTCCAGCAGGATCGATCCGGAATGGCAATTGTCCAACTCGCGACGATGCCAGACGACCGAGGCAGATCGAGAATCGTCAGCGATTCTCAATAGCGTCCCGCCCGTCGAATGGCCCGACGCGACGAACAAGTGGTCCTGGTGATACAGCGGCGTCAGCGCGTTTTGCGGTGTCCTGGGTGGAAACGGGACGGTCCACAACAGCTCGCCCGTCTCCGGGGCCAGCGACACGATCGAACGTTGCGTCATGCTGATCCACTGACGGGTTCCTCGGTGAGTCACCATGGTAGGCGAACAGTACGCGGCCGTGTAATCGATTTCCGTATTGGCCCAGAGCGTCTCACCCGATTCGGCGTCCAACGCCACCACGCGTCCCTTGAATCCGCCCGGCATGCAGAACACGCGACCATTTTCGACGATCAGATTCTCCGACAATCCCCAGACGCCCCAACGAGCCTCGAAGCGTTCGACCAAATCGACCTGCCATTGCACCCCGCCCGTCGCTGCATCAAACGCCGTCAGCAGCCCCTGCGGGTTCACCATAAACACCTTGCCGTCATCATAAGTCGGCGTGCTCCTCGAACCGGGACTGGCCTGACGCCAAGCCGGTCCGCTGGGTTGTCTCCACAACAGACGACCGTCCAGATCCAACGCGGTTACCATTTCGGTGGCACCGAAGTTGCCCGCAGTGAAGATCCGTCCGTCGGCAATCGATACGCCGGAGAACCCCGTGCCGCATTGATCGGTCTCCCACACCAACGGCGGTCCCTCCTCGGGCCACGAGGTCAACAAGCCCGTCTCTGCGGACAGATTCTTCCGCTCGGGACCACCATGATGCGTGGGCCAATCGACCACGCCACCCACTTGGTCCCGCGCCAGTCCCCAAAGGCCAATCGCACCGATCCCAAAAACCAAGAGGATGGCCCATCGAAAAACGAGCTTCGTATTCATCGTTCGCAACTCCCTTGACCCATACGCAAAGTTCACCGGACTGAAATGCCCGAATGTCGGCAACTTTCGAATTTATACTACGATCCCGCGTTGGGCAAGATGCGTCCGATGGTCGGGGCATGCTGGCAAGCCAAGCGGTCGGCGGTTATATTCGTTCGCCTGCAACCGGAGCCTCGACGATCGAGCAGGACAACCTAGTGCGTTGTCCAGGCGAAATCTTGGGGTCGCGATGAGTGAGCGGCACGGCGCTAGCCGCCGGTGGGGTCCAGAACCGGC
>SKKK01000491.1 GCA_007121535.1 Planctomycetaceae bacterium
CAACGGTCGAAAGACCGGCGGCTAGCGCCGTGCCGCTCACGTGAGAACCCGACCGTTGTCTGTTCGCCGGGGCTGACGCGGCCTCAGGCCGCAACCAAAGGAGAACGGAATTCATTCCGTTCTACAGCAGATTTCGAAGGTTCGTCCAACAGGAGGAAAAGCGATGACGTTTTCGGATGGGGCGCAAACTCGATTTGGTTTGATCGTCAGCATGTTGATCCTGATGGCAGGCACGTGGCCCGTGACAGCCGGGGCGTCGACAGATGACTCCCCTTTGGCCGAGCCGTTTGGTACCGAGTACACCGGGAGCGACGCGACCGGTGAGCATGTCTTGGCTCTGTGGCAGTTCAACCAGCCGGACCCGGCTGCGGACGCCTCGGGCAACGGACACGATTTGACGCTACGGGGCGCCCGGTTGGTGGATCGCGGTCGTTTCGGCGGGGCGCTGCGGTCGTATCGTGGTTGGCCCGTAGAAGACACACCACACCAGGCTCGCGTCCGCAACCACCCCGATCTGACGCCACCGGGCGCGTTCACGATCGAGTTGTGGATTCAGCCTGACGAGGAACTGCGCGATTATCAGGATGCGTTCTTGATCGACAAGAAATACGTCTCGGATGAGGATTACCAACTGATCCTCCAGCGGGAAACGGCGCCCGACGTACGTCGGCTGCGGACAAGTCTGGGATTCGGCGACGAATCGGCGGTCTGGCAGTCGGACGCGGTGTACTTGCCGCCCGGCACGTGGCGACACATCGCGTTTACATACGATGGGGCTGGCTTGGGGGAATTCTTCGTGGATGGATCGCCGGCCGGCAGCGAGCGGAAAGTCGGCTACGGACGGATTTCACCGGGCCGTCACGATCTGGTTTTGGGAGACCGAGTTGGCAGCCATTATCGCGGGTTCCCCGGGCGGATCGATCAGGTGCGGATCGCTCGGGGCGTCTTGCGTTTCACGCCGATCGCCGTCGAAATCAGTTCGACTCGACGAGTCTTCCAACGCTTGGAATCGATCGAGCCGTTGCAACTGACGGTGACCAACCTGTACGGTCAACCGCTGCGCGACGCCCGTGTTTCGCTCACGCTGCGTGGTGTGGGCGGACAGACGTTCGAATTGTCCGAATTGGCGCCGGGCACTCGGGAATCCTTGGAATACCGATTGGATACGTCGCTGCGTCCGGACCGTTACGAGATGATCGTCACGGTCGATGTCCCGGGGGACGAGCCGTTCTGCTTCAATCAATCGTTTGAATGGCTGATTGTCCCTCGGCAAATAGCACCGCGGATGCCGGTGATCATGTGGGGCGGCGCCAGTGGGCGGCGAGACGAACTCAGGCAAATCGGGTTCACCCATACGATCGGCGTGGGTTGCGATTTCGGCGCCGTCTGGGATGCCGAGGCACCCGCACCGCCGGGCGATGAAGCTCGGGTCGCCGCCAACATCCGGGAACTGGACGACGCGCTGGTTGCCGGGATGGGGATCGTCACCAGCTTGTCACCCGGTTCCTGGGCGCGCGGCCAGCAGGATTATCGTCGGATCCGCCGCGACGGTCAGCCGTATACGGGACGGCACGACGTGTGTGCGCGGTGGGAACGCATCCAACAGTTCTGCGAGAACGTGGGCCAGGCGATGGGGCAGGCCTACGGCTCGCATCCGGCTTTCGCAAGCGCTCTGATCCATACGGAAGTGCGCGGCGAATCAAACCTCTGCTTTCACGAGCACGACCAGCAGGCCTTCGAACAGTTCGCGGGCTTCCCGATCCCCAGCGAAGTCGTCAACATGCGAGGCGTACGATACGACCAACTGCCCGACTTTCCCGCCGACCGCGTGATACCCGACGATCATCCCATCTACGTCTATTACAAGTGGTTTTGGAAACAGGGGGACGGTTGGAACGATCTGCACACGCGATTGCATGAGGGCCTGAAGACCCACTCGCATCCGGGATTCTGGACCTTTCACGACCCGGCTGTTCGCGTTGCCAGTGTTTGGGGTTCCGGAGGCCAAGTCGACGTCTTGTCCCAATGGACCTACTCGTACCCCGACCCCATCCGCATCGGGTTGGCCACCGAGGAATTATTTCAGATGGCGTCGGCGGCTGATGGGGACCAACGAGTCATGAAGATGACGCAGATCATCTGGTACCGCAGCCAGACGGCACCCGAGCCGGGCGAAGTGGCCGGCCAGCAGACCGCCGATTTCGACGACCAGGACGTTCGGCCTCAAGGCACCGGCACCATCGACGCTTCGGGACGGTACCGAGCCTGGTGGGAGCGGGATGTGCCCGGAGCGCGATTCATCACGATCGCCCCGATGCACTTGCGCCAGGCGTTTTGGACCAAGATGGCGCGGCCCATCCAGGGCATTATGTACCATGGGATCGGATCGCTGCTGCCCGACGTCACTCACGGGTCCTACCGGTATACGCACCCCGAAACGCGGCACGAACTGAAACGTTTGATCCGTGCGGTGGTACGGCCCCTGGGACCGACGCTGATGGAGATCCCCAACGCGACCAAAGACGTCGCGCTGCTCGAGAGTTTCGCTTCGGAGATGTTTGCGGGTCGAGGCACCTATGGCTGGAACGGCAGTTGGGCAGGCGACATGTGGCTGATCTGCCAATACGCGGCATTGCAGCCCGAGATCGTTTTCGAGGAAACCATCATCCAGCGCGGATTGGACGGCTATCGAATCCTGGTCATGCCCGATTGCGACGTGCTGCCCGCCAGCGTTGTGCAAGCCGTCCTGGACTTCCAGCAGCGCGGCGGGATCGTTGTCGGCGACCAGCGATTGTGCCCCGCGATCCAGCCCGACGTGCTGATCGAGTCTCATACCCGACCCAAGCAGGCCGAGCAGGCGCGGCAGATCAACATCGACAAGGCGATCGAGCTGCGTCAGGCTCTCGATTCCCGCTACTGCCGCGAGGTGGACAGCTCGACACCCGACGTGATCCCCTACCTTCGTCGCTGGGGATCGACCGATTATTTGTTCGCGGTGAACGACCGCCGCCAGTTCGGTGACTACGTCGGGCACCACGAGTTGGTCATGGAGGACGGATTACCCACCGACGCGACGATCACGGTTCGTCGTCGAGGCCACGTGTACGATCTGGTCGCTGGCCGAAAAATCACAGCGGCCGACGAACCGTCGATCCAATTGGATCTGCATTTCGGCCCATGTGAGGGACGGTTGCTGATGATCACCGATCAGCCCATCGACGGTGTGCAGATCGAGGCACCCGAAGGCGCCCGGCCCGGCGAGGCGATCGAGTTCCGGATAGCGGTCGTCGATGGCAGCGGCGAGCCCCTGGATGCAGTCATCCCGATGCGCGTCGATCTGATCGATCCGCATGGCCGCCTGGCGGAATCGAGCGGATTTTACGCCGCGAAGGACGGTCGGCTGAAGGTCCAAGCCGATCTGGCAGTCAACGAGACGCCCGGTCTGTGGCGGATCACCGCCCGCGAACTGGCCGCTGGCCACGTGGAGAACGTCTACATGCAAGTGCGACCCTAACGCGGGCTGACGCTAGCAACCCAAGCAGCCTTCGTGCTCGTGCTCGTAATCGTTTCCTTGCGAACGGGTAGGAGGACGGTTGGGAGTACGAGCACGACTGTGCCGAACTCTCTCTCCCCCGTCCGCTGCGGAAAGCGGTGAACGAGAAGAGATTCACCTTTGGAGGGACCGGGCGTCCGCCGACCAGTCAACCTGCCGCCGACGTAAGGTCGGTGGTGAAGACCCGGCGGGCGAAACCGTCTTTTTCACGGCCTGGAGACCGTGGCTACTTCAGGATTCCCACGGTCTGGAGACCGTGGCTACTTCAGGATTCCCACGGCCTGGCGACCGTGGCTACACTGGCGCGGGCGATTCTGGTATGTTAAACTGGGCGTTCAGGAAAAATACGCTTTGTATCGACAACAGGCACCCCACATTTCGAGGAATCTCATGCGAACCAACGATCCGCATCTTTCACGAAGAACGTTTCTGGCTGGATCTGCGGCACTGGCCGCCACGTCGATGGTCTCCGGTCGATCTCCGGTTGCGTCCGAGGCCGCTTTCGGAGCCCGCCCGGATTCCAAGTTCAACGGCGTCCAGATCGGCGTGATCACCTATAGCTTCCGATCGCTGCCCGGATCGGCCGAGGAACTGTTGGACTACATTACGCAATGTGGCATCAGTTCGGTCGAATTGATGGGCGGACCTGCCGAGCAGTTCGCGAGAAGGGCGACCGGTGGGAACGGTCAATCCCTGCAGCAATGGCGTCAATCGGCCTCGATGGAAGGCTTTCAGACGCTGAAGAAAATGTACAACGATGCGGGTGTCAACATTCACATCGTCAAGTTCGGCGACATCGGCAATCCGGGGATGGCGGACGAGCAGATCGAATACTACTTCCGAGTGGCCAAAACGCTCGGCGCCGACGGGATCACTCGCGAGATCTCCGATGCGGCCGCGAAACGTCTGGGCCCCATCGCCGATCGGCACGAGATCATGATCGGATTTCATAATCACGCACAGAACATCAGTCCCACAACGTATGACGGTCCCATCCTGTCGCACGGCAAGTTCCTCGGGATCAACCTGGACATCGGACACTACGTCGCCGGGACGAATCTGCCATCGCTGCCACAGATCGAAAAGCATCATGACCGCATCCTCAGCTTGCATCTGAAAGACCGTAAAAGGGACAACGGCCCGAACATGCCGTTCGGCGAAGGGGATACGGACATTGTCGAAGTGCTGCAATACATGGCGAGTGCCGGGCTGACATTTCCGGCGGACATCGAGCTGGAATACCGGATTCCCGAGGGCTCGGATGCGGTCCAGGAAGTCAAGCGATGCGTTCAATACTGTCGCGAAGCGCTGAGTACCGACGCTGAGAGGTCGTAAAGCATTGGGACAGGCATCTGTTCGGCGCGGGTCTCCGACCCCCGCCGGAACGGCCGACCGCGGGTCTCCGACCCCCGCCAAAACCGCCGACCGAAGGTCTCCTGAGCCCGTCTTGTTTCCACCTCTTCAGGCCGGCAAACGAATTGGTATCGCCTGTCGCACAAGGGGTCGGATCCGTTTCCGGGCAAACCGCTACGAGTCCACCCGACCCGCAGCGACGATTCGGAAAAACGGCCCGAACCGGTTTGCCGAAATCGAGGTTTTCACGAAGCGTGCATTTCGGGTAACCTAGTCGAATAGGCTTTGGACCAAGCCATTCACCCAGCCATGTTTTGCTCGGACTCGATCGCCAGGAGGGAAATCCGTAGTCATGACCGCTTCCAAACGACGTATACGCATGGCAATTTTGCCTATATCCTCTGCGTGCCTTGCTTTGGCCTGCTTTACCCATGCTGCTGAGCCAACGGCGGACCAGGCGCTGCGGCTGCGACCGATCCAGGCCGATGTGGATTTCGACATTCCCAGTGCGGAAGAGATGAAGCTGTGCACCGTGCGTTCCAGTTCGGAACCCCGCCAAGCAGGGTGGTACGTTTACTCGCCCTCGGGGCAACTGCTGCGGCGATTCCTCGATACCAACGGCGACAAACGATTGGACATGTGGTGTTACTACAAAGGGGGCATCGAAGTCTATCGGGACATCGACTCGGATTTCAACGGCAAGGCGGACCAGTACCGGTGGTTGGGCACGGCAGGGACGCGTTGGGGGCTGGATGATAACGAAAACGGCGTGATCGACCGCTGGAAGATGATCTCGGCAGAAGAAGTGACGGCCGAGGTGGTAGCGGCGCTGCGCGATCGCGATCGAGCGCGGTTCATTCGCCTGCTGCCCAGTACCCGGGAACTGGATGCATTGGGACTGGGCGATGAGCATCGCGAGGCGTTGAACGAGAAGATCGCATCGGCCAGGGCCGGCTTCGATTCCTTGGCGAACCGCCAGCAGACGATCACGGCGGATTCGCGGTGGTTGCATTTCGGGGCCAGTTTGCCTGGAGTGTTGCCTGCCGGGACCCTCGGGTCGAAACGCGATATCGTGGTGTACGACAATGTGTCGGCGATCGTCGACACCGGGGGAAGCCACTCGCAAATCTTTATCGGAACGCTGGTCCAGGTGGACGGTGGCTGGCGGGTGATCGATCTGCCGGGCTCGGTGGACGATTCCGGCTCGGTGGACGTAGCCAGCGGTTTCTTCTTCCATCAGACGGCTTCCCGGCAACCGACCGCCGTCGCGGCTGCGGGGGGGATCAGCGAGACGATGCAACGTCTGATTCGAGATCTGGAAGAGATCGACAAAACGATCGAAGGGACCAGCAGTCCGGCCGAACTGGCTCGGTTGAACGAACAGCGGGCCGGAGTGCTGCAGGGGTTGGCGGACCAGGCGTCCAATCAAGATGAACGGGAAACGTGGCAACGTCAGTATGCGGATACGGTCAGCGCGGCGACGCAGAGCGGTTCTTTCCCTAAAGGACTGCAGTTGTTGCAGAATCTGTTACAGAAACTGAAACAGGACTCAGCAGGCTCGGAGATGATCGCCTATGTCCAGTATCGTCTGCTGTCCGCCCGCTACGCCCATTCTCTGCAGCAACCCGAAGCCGACTTTGCCAAAATCCAGGACCAGTGGCAGAGCGATTTGCTTCAGTTCGTCAAGACGTATCCCAAGAGCGAGGATGCTGCCGAAGCCATGTTGCAATTGGCGGTGGGCGAAGAGTTCGCGGGAAAGACCGACGAGGCGATTCAGTGGTACGGCCGCATTGTCGACGACTTTTCCCAGGCCCCGCAAGCAAAGAAGGCCGCCGGAGCGAAACGCCGTTTGCAGTCGGTGGGCCAAACGATCCCCTTGGCGGGGAACACGTTGGATGGCAAGAATCTTTCGTTGGCCAATTATCGCGGTCGAACGGTGCTGATCCATTACTGGGCGACTTGGTGCGAACCGTGCAAGCAGGATCTGACCACGCTGCAGCAGATGCGGACCAAGTACGCCAAACAGGGCTTCGAGTTGATCGGGGTGAACCTGGACAGCGACCGGGACGCCGCGATGCGGTTCCTGCAAAGCCAACGTTTGCCGTGGCCTCAGTTGTACGAGCCGGGAGGTCTGGACAGCCGGTTTGCGACGGAGATGGGAATCCTGACGCTGCCGACGATGATCCTGGTGGACGCGGAAAATCGGGTGATCAATCGCAGCATCCATGCCGCCGAATTGGACGACGAATTGTCCCGGCGTCTGCGCTGATCGCTTCGAGGTTGGCCTGTTGATGGGATGGGAGCAAGGCGTTGGGCGTCAGCCGCTGGTTCCGGCAGTTCCCCGATTAACATCTTTTCGATCTCCTGTCTTGTGCGTTTCGGCAGACGTTGGATGAGCCAGCTCAGGAAGACCTCTTCCAACGCCTCCTTCACGTCTCTATTCAGTTTACTCGTCTTGATCGTGTGAAAGAATCCCCGGCTTTCTGCTCCAGTTCGGATTCGCTCTCCGCCAGCAGCGGCTGAAAGGCGGCTACCAGCGGATGGCCGGGATTACGTGCCGCCAGACAACGCAATTCGACCGGCAGCACGATCGACCGCACCAAGCTGGTCCACGGTTTGGTACGCGGATCGAGTCGTGGTTCGCCAAAGAAGATGACGCCCTTTTCTTCCCGCACGTTTCGCGGTTGTGTATAATTTCCAAACATACCTTGTTCGAGGAGCATTCATGGACGCGACGGCGACAACCGATTGTGGGGTGGAGATTCTTGCCCGGGTCATCCAGCCGGCGGAAGCCGGGCTTTCGCTCGAAGCGGCGAGATCGATTTTGGAATTTCGGCTCGCGCCCGCTGATTGCGACCGGGTGAATTTGCTTGCAGCGAAGGCTCGGCGGGGAACGTTGACTGCCGAAGAACGCGCGCAGTTGAGCGAGTACGAACATGTCACGGCTCTGCTGGAATTGATGCAATCCAAGGCGCGTCGGTCGTTGAAGAATGCCGAATTGGCCTCGTAGGCTTTGTATGGACCCGGCGCTTCAGAAACTGGTTTGGCTTCGCGCGGAATCGCGGTGCGAGTATTGCCAGTTCCCCGCCGATGTGGCTCTGCTCCCCTTTCAGATCGATCACATCATCGCCGAGAAGCACGGTGGGACAACGGTTTCCGATAACCTCGCATTGAGTTGCGAACGTTGCAATTCGCATAAGGGGCCCAACATCGCCGGGTATCTGGACGGACGTTACGTGCGATTGTTCAATCCGCGACGAGACCGCTGGAGCGACCACTTTACGTGGAACGGCCCGCATCTGGTCGGCAAGACGGCTATCGGGAAGGTAACCATCGAAGTTCTCGCGATCAATCTGCGTTACCGAGTGGCGATTCGAACGGCCTTGATTGAAGAAGGTATCTTTCCGCCCGTTGCTTGAGCGACTCGAAATGTCCCCTTGGATATCATCGGGCGGCAGACGAGACAGGTCGGCAATCTGGTCGTGCTGCCAGCCCTTGCGACAATTGTCCATGGCGACGTACACGGTGATCCGCGTTCCTTCGCGTCGGAGCGTCGGCCACGGATCGGCAAAATCTTGAATCCGAATGGAAGATTTTTCAAAATCTTTGGCCCGCTAGCACGCAATTGCTGGCTGGCCCTGGTCGGGATTTTCCTCGATCAGTTCCCCCAGGCGGCTCTTTTCCCCAGGGGCAACTACTGGTGCGATCCCACGGGTAGTCCTTTTTCGACTCTTCTTCCGAATTTCGCTCCCACCGCCAAGAAAGTTTGCGTTTTGCTCCGCATTGGCACCGCAATTGCAGCTTGAATCTTTTCGAGAAATTGGGGTACGAAAAATAAACGCCGATCCCTTATGATCCGGCGACCTGGAAGGGAATCTAGGAGGAAGACCATGCCACACGTTGATGAAGCTTTGATTTTCTGGATCATCCTGGCAACGCAAGTCGCCGGAGTATCGAGTCTGATTGTCGCTCGGTTCGGCGAACGTAGTTGGGGGGCGGACGCGTTCCGCCGCACGTTTTTCATCTGCCTGTTGGCCGTCGGTCTGGCGACCGTATCGGCCATCCATCTGCAATCGGCCACTTGGCTTCTGGGCGCGGCGACGTTGGGCTTGATGGCCGTCGGCGGCACATTGGACTGCGGGGCCTATCGAAGCGCGTCGCCCGAGTTTTGAGCCGGCTCTTTCGTGCCCCGCTTTTGCCAAGGCCGGTGCAACCACCGGTCACCGAACGACTTTCAGGGCAAGGCGAGGTGACTTCCGCTACCCAATCTTGCCGCAAGTCGTTATCCTTGAATGATATGCTTTGGCGGTGCTGCATCCGGCCGCGGCATTCCGTGCAATCGTTCAGGGACAGAAGGGGCTTCGGTGACCACGAAACAACGCAGTATCGGGGAAATCCTGCAGGAATTCAGCCAGCATCGTCAGGTGCTGCAACAGGAACTGCAGAAGGTGATCGTGGGGCAGGACCAGGTGATCGAGCAGTTGCTGGCGGCGATCTTCACTCGCGGGCATTGTCTTTTGGAAGGCGTGCCGGGGCTTGCCAAGACGTTGATGGTCAGCAGCCTGGCTCGCATCCTGGACGTGGAATTCAAGCGAGTCCAATTCACCCCGGATCTGATGCCTTCGGATATCACGGGCACGAACGTGCTGGAAGAGGAAGACAGCGGCCGACGTGATTTTCGCTTTGTCGAAGGCCCCGTGTTCACGAACATCCTGCTGGCCGACGAAATCAACCGCACGCCCCCGAAGACTCAAGCCGCGCTGCTGCAAGCGATGCAAGAGCGCGAGGTCAGCGTCGGTCGCACGACGTATCCGCTTCCCGATCCCTTCTTCACGATCGCCACCCAAAACCCGATCGAACAAGAGGGAACGTACCCGTTGCCCGAGGCCCAATTGGATCGCTTCATGTTCAACATCAAGGTCGATTACCCGTCGGCCGACGAGGAAGAACGGATCTTGGCCGTGACGACTCGCAACGAGCGGGTCGAGACTCGCAAGGTGATGTCGGGCAAGGTGATCATCAACGCTCAGAAGCTCGTCAGCTCGGTGGCGGTCAGCGAGTACATCATCAAGTACGTCGCTCGATTGGTCCGCGCCACGCGGCCTCGAGATCCCTCGGCGCCCGCCTTCATCCGGGATTTTGTCGATTGGGGCGCCGGGCCGCGTGCCGGTCAGTTCCTGATCAATGGCGGCAAAGCGCTGGCTGCGATGGACGGACGGTTCTCGGTGGCGGTGGCCGACGTCCGAAAGCTGGCAGTGCCCGTGCTGCGGCATCGAATCAGCACCAACTTTCAGGCGCAGGCCGAGGGTAAGAACACCGACGACGTCATCCGCGACCTGTTGGCCGAGGTCCCGGAACCGGAGGTCGCGAAGTTCTCAAAACCCGGCGCCCAGCGTGCTCCCACGCCGCCCCCGCCTGCCGCCGCTCGGGGATGAGGAACCTTCGCATGAC
Organism: Planctomycetaceae bacterium; assembly: GCA_007121535.1. Lineage (GTDB taxonomy): Bacteria > Planctomycetota > Planctomycetia > Pirellulales > Pirellulaceae > SKKK01. The sequence continues at coordinate 10,358 of SKKK01000491.1, forward strand.
GGTCGAGAAGTATCTGAAGCCCGAAGTGATCAACCAGATCAAGCGACTGGATCTTCGCGCCCAATTCGTGGCCAAGGGCTTCTTGCAAGGCTTGCACGCCAGCCCCTTCCACGGGTTCTCCGTCGAATTCAGCGAGCATCGGCGTTACGCGGCCGGGGACGACCCGAAGGATATCGACTGGCTGGTCTATGCCAAGACCGACAAGTACTACGTGAAGAAGTTCGAAGCGGAAACGAACATCACCGGCTACCTGGTGATGGACTTGAGCCGATCGATGGGTTACTCGTATCGCCAGGAACTTACCAAGTTCGACTATGCGATCTGTCTGGCCGCCGCGCTGTGTTACCTGATGATCTACCAACAGGACCCGGTCGGGTTGCTGACGTTCGACCGAAAGGTCCGTGACAGCCTGGCGCCGAGATCCAAACGCACGCAACTGGGGAATCTGCTGTCGCTGTTGGCTCGGCTGAAACCCGAAGGCCAGACGGACATCGCGCACAGTTTGATCCAGATCGCCGCCATGTTGCGCCATCGCAGTTTGGTGATGCTGTTCTCTGACCTGTTGACCGACCCGGAACCGGTCATCCAAGCCTTGCGGGTGCTGCGGCACGGCGGCCACGATGTGATCCTGTTCCACATTTTGGACGAAGCCGAAGTGCGATTCCCGTTCGACGGAGTGGTCGAGTTCGAGGACCCGGAAACGGCAGAGAAGGTCCAGGTGGACGCTTCCCAGTGCCGCGATCGTTATGTGGCCGACATCGAAGCCTTTCGCGAGACCTATCGTCGCGAATGCTTTCAGACAAGGATCGATTACGTCCCTTTGGACACCAGCACCCAGTTCGACAAGGCACTGATGGAGTATTTGGTAAGCCGGCGCAACCGATTCTGACTCTTCCCGCTGAAACGCGTGGCACGAAGGCTGGATTGGCAGAGGATTCGAAATACGTCCCAGGAACAAGCAATGAACAACGGCATTTCCTATGGATTCGAGTACGATTGTTGCCAAATCGGTGACTCGGAGATCATTCATGCCGACTGTTTGGAGTGGTTAAGCCGTGTTCCCGAGAACTGCTTTCACGCCGTGGTCACGGACCCGCCGTACGGGGTAAAGGAGTACGACTTCGATCAGTTGCGGAAGATGGATCATGGACGGGGCGGTGTTTGGAGGATTCCTCCTTCCTTCGACGGACACGTTCGTTCACCTTTGCCGCGTTTCACCGCACTCGATGCCGGCGAAAGACGTAGAATGCGGGAGTTTTTCGTGGAATGGTCTCGTTTGGTAGACCGAGCGCTTCGGCCCGGCGCGCATGTTTTCGTAGCCACCAACGCATTCATCGCAGAACTGTTGTACGAAGCCATTGTGGAAGGAGGTCTTGAATTTCGGGGACAGGTCATTCGTTTGGTGCGGACGTTGCGAGGTGGTGATCGGCCGAAGAACGCCGAGGATGAGTTTCCCGGAGTGTCGTCGATGCCGAAAGGGTGCTACGAGCCCTGGGGGCTATTTCGGAAGTCGTTACGAAGCATGACTGTCAGCGAATGCCTGCGAAAGTGGGAAACGGGCGGCTTGCGGAGGATCTCGGACGATCAACCGTTCGAGGATGTGATTCA
>SKKK01000512.1 GCA_007121535.1 Planctomycetaceae bacterium
GGTTCCCGTCCAACACGCCGGAGGCTAGCGCCTGGCCGCTCACGGGGACAGCCACCGGTTCCCGTCCAACACGCCGGAGGCTAGCGCCTGGCCGCTCACGGGGACAGCCACCGGTTCCCGTGCAACACGCCGGAGGCTAGCGCCTGGCCGCTCACGGGGACAGCCGACGGCTATTCTTTCGCCGATCGTTGGGACTTGGCCATGGTGCAGGCGAAGTCGAAGCGTGCGGCTAATTTGCCTTCGCAGCGGATCGTGGCGGTCATGAAGAAGGCGTCGGCCAGACGTTCGTTCAGTCGGACCTGCATCTCGATCGTTTCTCCCGGCCGAACCATGCGTTTGAAGCGGACATCGTTCATCCGCGTCGCCACGGGAACCCCCTGGCCCTCTTCCATCCAGGCGGCCAGCAGGATCGCGCCGGCCTGCATGGCGGCTTCGCACAGAATCACGCCCGGCACCAGCGGAAAATCGGGGTAATGGCCTTGAAAGAAGAACTCATCGGGGCGGAACGTCTTGCGGCAGACGATCTGTTGCTGATCGCGTTGAACGACCTGGTCGACCAGCAGCATGGGGGCGCGGTGGGGAATCAGGGCTTCGATCTCTTCACGGTTCATTCAGGATACCTCGACGGCACGGGGCGCCGCACCAGAGGACTGGGACAACAGCAGCGAATCGATATCGTTGGCCACGATCACGCCGTAATTGATCGCGCCCAGCCAGCCGGACATGATGATGCCCACGCTGCCGGCGTGGTACAATCCGCCGATCTGTTCGGGCAGGGCGCGGCTGACGGCCAGCCCTTCGAACTTGGTGCCGAAGCTGGCGCCGGCCAGGTGCTGGGTATAGTGCTGGAACGTTCGCGGCGTGGCTGCTTCGACGTGGGCGATCCGGTCTCGGCAGTTGGGAACGTATTGCTCCAGGGCGTCTAGCGTCGTTTCGATCAGATCGCGCTTGCTGGCTTCGTATTCTTCGTCCGGCATATCGGCCCAATCCTCGTAGCGAGCGTTGGTGCTGGAGACGATCGCATAGCGGGGCCGAGCGTGAGGCCGCATTCGCGGGTAGTAGAACGAGAACGTCCGGCTGGTGATGTCGCGGCTCAGCAACAGATCGGTGCGGAACTGCCGTGCCGTCGAACTGAACAGCAGGTCGCCCGTCGATTCGTCGACGTGTTCGCCGGGCTTCAGCGCCATGTAGACCTGCGTGCTGGACGTGTTCAATCGCACGGCTCGAGCCTGGTTCACAAAGTCGGGGTCGAAATTCTGTTCGCCGACCATGCGAAAGATGGTCGAGCGGAGGTTCGCGTTGGAGACCACGGCCGAAGCGTGGATCGTGCGGCCATTGACCACCACCCCCCGGACTCGGCCGCCCGCCGCCAGGATCTTTTCTACGTCGCAACGGATGCGCACGTCGACTCCGTTGCCGCGCAATTGATCGTGCATCAATTGGACCAACCGATCGGTACCGCCTTCGAAGATGTACACGCCTTTGGACATGAAATTCGAAAACACGATGCCGTAGGTGATGGCCGGATCTTCCAGCGTCGAACCGTTGGCATAGACGATCGGCTCCATCAACAGGCGGATCACGTCGTCGCGGCCCGGAAAGAACCGTTGAAACAACTGACCAACCGTCATCTGCTGGTCGTCATAGAAGTTCATCCCCCGCGCGGTGTCGAAAAACGCCCGGACCGTTGCCGGGTCGATCCCGAACTGCTGGACCAGCAGCCGTGTAAAGTCTTCTCGATCGTAGGTGGTGGTCAGCGAGAACATCGGATTGTCGAAGCGGATGTTCTTCAACTGGACGATACGGTCCGCGATCTCGCGATTCCAGTAGCGGCGGCAGCTTTTGACCATCCCCACGGGAAATCCGTGCAGCGAGATATCGAAAATGTGTCCGCCCGGCCGCTTGAACCAGGTGGCCAGCCCGCCCAGCTTGTAATGCTGTTCCAGCAGCAACACGGAATAACCGGCTCGGCCCAACACGTTCGCAGCGGTCATGCCGCCCAGCCCGGAACCGATCACAATCACATCGTAACGATCTCGAACGTCTTTCAGGAAGTCTTTCGGCATGGCGGGGCGTTAGTCCTTCAAACAGTGCTGGTTGGCGATCGAGATCCCGCTGACGATCGATCCGATGATCCCGACGAATCCCTGATCGGTACCGCACAGGAACACATTCTTCAAGTGCGTCGTGCCATCCAGCCGTTTCTCGGGCGCTCCGTAGACCGCCCCGTTGTCGTGCCAGGTAAAGCGGCGGATGGTGCTGGGCGTGAACATGTCGGTATCGATGACGTTCGCCCGGTAGTCGGGCATGAAACGCACGGCCGAGGCGGCCAGGCGGTCGAACCAATGCAGCTTCGCCAGCCGATACTGCGATTCGGACAGCGACGTCCAGCGATCGAAGCTGGCCAACGCCGTAATCCGGATCACCCCATCCGGCAACTGGCCGTCGGACAGATCGTAGGCGTAGTTGTTCGGGGAACAGATCACCCCGGTGCGCACGTCGCACAAGTCCTCTTGTGGCATCTGCCAGTGGAATCGATCCGAATCGTTGAAGAAGACGATCGTCCGGTCGTAGCCCAATTCCGCAGGCTGCTTGTCCAGAATCGAAATCGACTCGACAAAGGACAGCCGGCCGGCCCGGTCCGTTTCCACGCAACTGATGTCGTCACACAGACGCATGGTTTCCACGTAGCCGGCGGACGACAGGATCCGCCGCGCCTCGATCTGCTGGCCGTCGTCCAGCACCACGCCGACGGCGCGGCCATCCCGGACGACGATCCGGCTGACCCCGCTGCGCAATCGCAACTCGCCGCCCAACGAGCGGAATCGTTTGACCAGATTCCGCAGGATCGGCCGCACTCCGCGAAACGGCCTGGCAAAACCTTCCAGAAAGATGCTGCGGAACATGATGCAAAACTGGCCGAACGCCATATCCCGCTCGCATGGATTCCCGTACCACATCAACGGGCACAGCAGGGCTTCGATCAACAGCGGATCTCGCAACGTCTGGCCCAGGACTTGACGAGCCGACAGATTGAAGTGTTCCTGCTGCAAATCGTCGTAATCCACCAGCTCGCGAAGCAATTGCTGGAAACGGTCCTTCTCGTGAGGGAAACGCGTGGCGATTTGCGATTCGAGCAACTTGATGTCGTTGTTGAACTGCAGTTCCATGTCCGGGAAGCGGATCGCCGATCCGATCTGTGGAGCCAGCGTGAAGTCTTCCCAGCGGAAACGCAATTGACGCAATAAGCGGGCGAACGGCCCTTTCTTGGTCCCCTTCGGCGTGAAATTCGTCACGGCGTGCAGACCCACGTCGTAATCGCGCCCCCGCAGACGGTAGAACGAATTGAGTCCGCCGATGGTGTAATGACGCTCCAGAACGCAGACCCGCTGGTCGTAGTAGGCCAGTCGGATACCGGCTGCCAGGCCTGACATTCCCGCGCCGATGATGATCGTGTCGTACATCAGCAATCGTCGGTTCGCATTCCAGGGATTCGCCTCCAAGCTGGAAAACGACGCTAAATATCCTTCATCAGCGGCGTCAGGTACTCGACCGTGCTGGCCATGCTGGCCAGTTGACCGTAATCCTCTTCCGGGATCTGGATGCGGTGCCGCTTCCGCAGCTCCATCACGATGTCCAGGAAGTCCATGCTGTCCATTTCCAGTTGTTCGCGGAAAGAGACATCGTCCTGCAGGCTGTCCAGATCTTCATCCGGAGCGATATTCTCCAAGATGTCCAGAACCTGCCCACGAATCTCTGCGGGTGTCATACCGTTTTGCCTCCGTATTTCAAGATGATTCGTTTTCGAACGCCGCCATCCGGCATCCCTGACTGTACACCGACCGTCCTAGGAACCTTCGTTCAGAATCGTTTGACGATCACCACGGAATTGATTCCGAGCATTCCGAACGAGTTGTTCAAGACGTAGGTGGGGCTTTTCACCTCGCGTGCTTCGTTCAAAACCAGGCCCTTCAGTTCGCATTCCGGGTCCAATTGATCCACGTTGATGGTTGCATGGCATACCCCGTCTTGAAAAGTGGCCAGGTTTCCGGCCAGCTCCAAAGCACCGGCCGCGCCCATGCTGTGACCGATGAAGCTCTTGGTGTTGTTAAAGCACGTCCGGTCGGAACTGCTGAAGACGCGGCGCAGCGCTTGGCACTCTTGCGAATCGCCGCTGGTCGTTCCCGTCGCATGCGTGCTGACGATGTCGATCTGTTCGGGGACCAGCCCCGCGCGCTTCAAGGCCAATTGGACGCATTCCGCCTGGCGGTCCGGATTGGGCAGCACAAAATCCGTCGCGTCCGTGTTCATCGCATAGCCCACCAACTCGCCATAGATCCGGGCGCCACGACGACGAGCGTCGTCCAGGCGTTCCAACGTGTACACGCAACCACCTTCGGATACCACGATGCCATTGCGATCCATGTCAAAAGGCCGCGAGGCTCGGGTCGGATCGGTGTGTTCAGCCAACGCCCCTTGGCTGCGAAAGCTGGCAAAGATCCCGAACGTGCGAATGCTCTCCGAAACACCGCCGCACAGCGCCAAATCGCATTCGTTCAGCCGCAGCATCTGCGCGCCTTGGATCAATCCCGCGTTGCCCGCCGCACAGGCTGCACCGATCGTGTAATGCGGGCCGGTAATACCCATGTTCAGCGCCACCTCGCCCGCCGGATTGTTCGCTACCGTGCGAGGATTGTGATGATGGGACCAGAAACTCGTGTCGTAATCGTAGCCTTTGATCTCAAAGATTTCGTTTTCGGTTTCTACGTTGCCGTGCTCGGTGACCCCCAAATAGATCCCGACTCGTGACTTATCGATGTTCGGCCAATCCAACCCGGAATCGCGGATCGCCTCGTTACTGCAATAGACCCCCACACTGCCCGCTCGCGTCCCGCGGCGGAGATCTCTCCGAGCTTGATAGCGGCGCTCGTCAAAACGGCAGATGCCGGCAAACGTCTTGCCCACGTAACGGATCTCGTATTCCGATACCCCGCTGCGCCCGTTCAACAGACTCTCTCGAAACTCGCCCAGCGAGTCTCCGTTGGGTGCCGTCAATCCGATCCCCGTCAATACGATCCGTTGATTGTCCGGCAAATGACTCGACGAAGTAGTCGCGACCATATTTCCTTCCTAGCAAGCCCCTGATCGAACCCGCAACGCAACGGCGCGGAGCAGCCACTCGATTCTTTGGTCCGCCAAAAACTCGACGAACTCGGCACCTATGAAACTACCCATTTCCACAGATCTTGACAAGCGCCCCGGCTGTCAGTTTCCCGATTTGTCCGCTGATAGCTCCGCCGCCAAGCGCACCATGCCCTCGGCCGTGGAAACCTGCGGGACATAGCCAAAATCGCTCTTGGCACGACCGATGTCAAAATAGTGGTTCTTGGCCAACTGGGACGCAAGAAATCGCGTCATCCGAGGTTCGCTGGTCCAACCCAACGTGCGGTAGATCGTCTCCAGTACGGCGCCGACCCGCCAGGCCGCTCGGAAGGAAATGCTTTTTTTGACCGGAGGCAATCCGGCCAAACCCAGGATTTCGTTGATCCAACCCCAACAGTTCACAGCCTCGCCCTGGCTAAGAAAATAGGCTCGACCGGCAACCGGTGAACCCGGCGTCAAGGCATCCGCCGCCATCAGATGGGCCGCGGCCGCATTATCGACATAGATCATGTCGACCAGGTTCGTCCCGTCGCCGACCCGCCGCAGTTGGCCGCTACGAGCCCGCTGCAACAGCCGAGGGATCAAGTGGGCGTCTCGCGGCCCCCAAATCAGGTGTGGGCGAAGGGCGCACGTCAAGAGTCCCTGCCGCCCGTTTACTTCCAGGACATGTTGCTCGGCAAGTGCCTTGGTGTGCTGGTAGTGGCACAGCCATCGACCGGGGTAAGGCACCGATTCGTCCACGCCATCTTGATCGCTGCCATCGAACGTGACGCTGGGACTGCTGGTGTAGACCAGGCGGCCGACACTACTTCGCAGGCAGCCGGCAACGACGTCTTGCGTCGCCAACGTATTGATTCCATGAAAATGATCCCAAGATCCCCAAATTCCGGCGACGGCGGCACAGTGGAACACGACATCCATGCCGTGGCAGACGACCGCGGCCATATCCGGATCGCGGAGGTCGCCTTGGACCGTCTCGACGCCCAGCGATTCGAGCGCCGGATAGTAGCCTCGCGACACGCAACGGACGCGGTCGCCTCGAGCGACCAATTGTTCGACAAGGTATCGGCCCAGAAAGCCACCGGCACCGGTAACGAGCGCTCTCAATTTATTCCTCCTAACACGGGCTGAAGCCAAAACCGAAGTAGGTTGGGGCTCCGACCCGACCCGGTCGGGCCAGAGTCCCAACCTACAATGATGCGCGCACCGTGCGAGCACCGTACGGCCTTAGACACGAAGTTGGGCTGACACCCGCAACCCAGGTAGCTTTCGTGCTCGTACTCGTACTCGTGCTCGTTATCTTAATCGACTTCCCGCCATCAAGTACGAGTACGAGTAGGAGCACGAGTGAAAACCATCCGTTCGATAATAGTCTTACACCACCCGGATCGACAAGCTGGGTGTGTCGGGCCTTTGTTTCAGCCATCGGACGGCGGGGCGAGGTCTGCTGCATCCTTGGATCTGACCTTGGCGTCGCTGGCCGGATACGGCCCACTGCTCCGCCTCGTCAGACAAATGATTCAACATCGTTTCGGCATGAACTCGATACGATTCCAGGCCTTCGCGATCCAGGTCGGGTGGGATGCGAATTTGCGGCCCGGTCACGATGCGAGCCCGGGTAAATGGCCGAGGCAATGCGAACCGGTCCCAAGTTGGCATCCGCCAAGGTCGATCGTAACCGATCCCAAAGGGCACAAGCGGTAATTTCAACTTGGAAGCCAGAAAGATGCAACCGGGCGCCAGACAGCGACGCGGGCCTCGAGGCCCATCGGGGGTGATGGCCAGGTTCAGCCTCCGGCTGGCTCGCGCCAATTCGCGTAACGCCGCGTCCCCCCCGCTTCGCGTCGAGCCGCGAACCGTGTGAAAACCCATGTGCCGAGCCGCCTCGCACAACCAGTCGGCATCGCGATGGCGGCTGAGCAGCATGGCGATGTCGCAATGCGGCCGTAGATAAAAAGGGCACGGGATGTATTCGTGCCAAAAGATGTAGATCATCGAGGGCTGGAAATCCTCGTTCGTAGGATCGATCGACGGATCGTACATCAGGACCTGATAGTCCAGCGTGCTCATCCACTGCCGAACAAAGGTATAAACCGCCAAACCACCCAGCTTCCCTTGCCAATGCTTCTGTGCTGGCTGCCGATGCTTTTTTCGCCCCATCCAATTGCTTCCTTGCTGCGAAATTCGTTTTGAAGAAGGTCCCCGTAGACGACGACCCTGATCAGCTCTCAGGCCACTGACCTTGAAAGACCTCCTCGGCCGGTCCTGTCATGTACACATGACTATCCGAATCGTCCCACTGGAGAATCAGATCTCCCCCGCGAAGGTGATTGACGATACGTCGTCGGGTGCGGCCGCTCAGCACGCCGGCGACGCAGACGGCGCTGGCGCCGGTCCCGCAGGCCCAGGTCTCCCCTGAGCCGCGTTCCCAGGTCCGCTGACGCACTTCGCCCGGTCCGATGACTTCGACGAATTCGACGTTGACCCGAGCCGGAAATTCCGATGCGGTTTCGATTTGGGGTCCTAACCCCAGAACCAGCTCATCCGTAGCTTCGGGGACGAAAATCACGCAATGCGGATTTCCCATCGATACGCACGTGACGTTCCAGCGATGTCCGGCGACTTCCAAGGGCACATCGACGACGGGCGAGCCGGGTAGGGTGGTCGGGATTTTCGAGCCTTCGAGAATCGGCGGCCCCATGTCCACTCGAACCTGCCGGACCAGCCCCTGATGCGTCTGGACTTGGACTGCCAGCACTCCCGCCCCGGTTTCGATCCGCAACAGTTCGCGGCGGCACAAGCCGTGATCGTACACGTATTTGGCCACGCAACGGATGCCGTTTCCACACATCTCTGCTTCCGATCCGTCCGCGTTGAACATCTGCATCCGCGCATCGGCCGACTCCGAAGGGCGGATCAGGATCAGCCCATCACCGCCAACGCCGAAACGCCGGTGCGAGATCCGCCGCGCCAATTCCGGCAAGTCGTCGGGAACGTCTTGCGTGAAACAATCGAGGTACACATAGTCGTTCCCGGCTCCGTGCATCTTGGTGAATCGCATCGGGAATGTCTCCGAGGGTTTTCGTCTTGTGGTCTCATGGAATACCCGTCAACGTGCCCGGCCGATCGGGAACCAGCCTACCTGGTTTCCCACGGCCGCTTCGGGGAATAACTGTTCCAGGGTCTCGCGGACCATCGGCAGGGGTTCTCGAGTCATGTGCGGCTGATCCAGGGTGCCGGTGGCACGGATCAGCAGCAGTTGCTGAGCCGCTTGGTGCAGCAAGGCGCGCAGCGCGGCCGGTTCCCACTCGCGCCGGCCCACCAGCGTATAGAACTTCATGTCGATCTGTCGATCCATGTTCATCTCGCCGTGCCCCTTCAGACTGATCGCGTCGCCATGAAAGTCGATCCGATCGAAGTACAGGTGCTCGCCCTGGATGCGGAAATCGATGTTGCTGCTGGTAAAGGCTGTTCGATCGGGCGGCCGAATACTCAGCAGCTTCAGCAACGCCAGCATCACCGGGACTTCGTAGATATCCGCTTCGTACAGCCGCATGAATCCGTCGCCGCGCCACGTATGGCGACCTTGCGCCGTCCCTCGCAGATTAACGACGACATTGGCCTTGCCGCGAATGTCTCGTTCCACGTGCGAGACCTCGGTGGCGAATTGTTGCAGATCGCCACCTTCCAACGCCGCTCGCAGATGGAAGGGAAGCTGGTCATCCAGCCCGACGGCGATATCGGCCGAGATGGTTCCGCCAAAGGCTTGGGCGACCAGCGAGCGAGGCGGCGCGTCGATTTCTCCGCCTCCCGCGTCGGCGCCCAACACGACGCGATCCGCTTGGATCAGCAAAGGGCCGCGGATCTGAGTGAGCTGGAGATCCTGATGGATCAAAGAATCGAGCTTAAGGTCTCCGCGACTGAAAAAGTCGTTGCCGTCGCTTCTGCCCTTCAGACGCACTTCGCCGTGGATTTGCTCCAGAGCCAATCCGCAAAACAGGCCGACGTTCTCCAAATCCACGTTCAGATCCCACGAGAAACTAGGGGGGCGTTCGTGTCCGCCGCGGATCGCCAACGCTCCGTGAATGCTGACATCGCCTCGCGGCGACAGCCGATCGATGGCCTTGCCCCAGCCTCTGGGCAACGCGCCCATCAGTTCGCGATCGAAACGAGCCCGCTCGATCACCAGATTCGTCACGTCGACAAACCATCGATCGTCCGATTCGAAGCGGCACCAGCCGTCCAGGCTGATCGAGGTGTTTCCCGATCGAGCGGACATCCGCTGCAACTGGATATGGCCGTCGCGGTAGGTGACGATTCCCGTCAGATCGTTCAGACGTTGCGGAAACGCTTTGGGCGACAGCGCGATGCCGCGGCCTTCGTCCTGCAAGCGTTTCTTCCACTCGCGTGCCTGGATCTCGATCGACAGGTCATCCGTAGCCGATCGGTACTGCAGCACAACCCGCAGATGATCCAGAGCGCCTTGCGGACGCAGCTCCCGCCAGACTCGTTGGGCACTGGGATGCAGCGCATCACGCAAATCGTCCTCCAGAGGGATCTCCGTGCCCGTGAAGTTCAACGTCAGCAGGCTGCCGCCATCGTCGGTGGGCGTCCAACTGCCGTGGCATTCGATGTATCCGCTGCGGTTACGACCCGACAGATTCTGGAAAGTCCAGCCCTGGTCGTCCCAAACGATCGTACCGCGAATCGAGCCCAGCGGGTAGGCAAAACGATCGTACCGCATGGTACAGTTGTGCAGATCGATCTTGACCAGCCGGTGAGTCGGGCCGTCGGGATGCCGGCGCTCGAAACGCCCCGCGATCGTCAAGGCGCCGCCCGGACGCAACGATTCCAGAACCCTGCGAGCGTCGGCATCGACCACGGCGTTCAGGAGTTTTTCGTCCAGGGGAATCGGGCGGGGACTGGCGATTTCCAACCAACCGGTCGGTGCGCTGGACACGTGGTCGAATCGACCATTGATGGTCACCGGCTGTTCGCTGGCAAACGCGCCCAGCTCGATCGACACGACGTCCCGAGCCAGCGTGATCTGGCCTTGCGTTCGCTGCAGTCGATAGGGAAACTCGTGATAGACGAACGATACATCATGGCACGTGATCTGAGCGCGAGGCTGCCACTGCCGGCCGTCGAAGTCCAGATGCAGATCGACGTCGACCAACCCCTGCGGCGAATACTCGTCCCAAACTCCGGCCAGTGCCGATGGCAAGAGCCGGGCGAATTCTCGATCCACGCGCAAGCGTTGCACTCGTGCTTCCAAAGACATGGGACGGCTACCGCTGAAGTCCTGCCCCGTCCACGATAATTCCAGTTCGGTCGCTCCATTGCGCGCATAGAAGCTCTCGATGGCCAGATGTCGATCGTCCCAGCGGAATCGGGCGCGTCCGTCGTACAGCCGGAAGGGTAGCCGCGCGTCGTGGATATGGCCGTCAGCCCACTGACCTTGAACGGCGAAACGGGCCGGCGACTCGGTGCGCGAATCGCCCAAGACTTGAAAGTCCATCGAAACCCGGCCCTCGACGCCCTGCAGCGGCTGACTCCAATGACGCCACGATTCCGGGATGATGCGATGCAACGGCCGGGACAAGGTCAACCCGCTGATCCGCCCGCGAAAGTCCCAAGCTCCCGATTCGACAGGCAGCAGCGCCTCGAATCGAAGTTGCTCCACGTGATCGGCGGACCCGCTGCCGTGCAATCGCAAGGCTTTGCCCGTCGAGGCCGTGGCCGACGAGTGCTGTCCAACGTCATCGAGCGGAGCGATTTCCAAGTGCAAATCGCGGAGCGAAAAAGCCTGCGAGTCAGAACCCTGGCCGATCGTCAAATGCACCGTGGCGTCCTGCATGCTGATGTGCGGGGTGCGAGGCCCGAAGCGAGGCGGAGGCCAGAGGTGGACCAGATCGCATTGGCCCTGATCGTCCAAACGGCCGCGGAGATGCACGCCGCGCAATCGAAGTCGATCGGCGGACGGCAGGTGACCGTGAACCAAATCCTGCAGCACGATCGCGCTGTGCGCCATGATCTCGTGGACGTAAACCACCGGCTCGATCTCCGGCCGCCGATAGATCGCCAAGCCCTGGATCTCGATCCCGCGGCCTTCGATCAGCCGAGCGTCACGAACCGTGACGTGATAGCCCGGATAATGATTCGCGAATCGCTGTTCGATCTCGATTCGGATCGCGTTGTCCACCTGACGTTGCAACAGCAACCAACCGCATAGCACCACCAGGCCCAGCAGCACACCCAGCATCAGCAACTGTCGCAAGGCGCGGTGCAATCGCGTGAAGAACCCGATTTGCTGGGATTGGCTCACGGGCAGGTATCCTCTTTGGACCGCGAGTCTTGACGTGACCACCACGTCCCGACGATTCCTGCTGCCAGGACCAACAAGGCCATCATCGCCGGCTGGCGATAGCGGATCGAGCCCACAAAGATCATGTGCAACGCGGTGAAATAGAGGGCGGGCAGAAAACAAAGCTGATACGGCCAGCCGGCGGAAGCCCAGCGCCAAGCGCCGTAAGCCCCGGCCACAAGCAGTGGAACATAACCCACCAAGACCAACAGACCGAACTGCCAGTTCCCCAAGGATGGCTCGTTGGGCCATACATTCCAAATCCGCAGAAACTTGACACCCGCCAAACGCAGTGCGTCCATCGGATGAGCCACCGCCCAACGCAAAGCGGCGTCCCGCATTTTCCGGTCCAGACGCCGCTCGAACGATCGTTCCCATTCCCGTTGCCCGATCCCCGACGCCGCGTCCTCCTGTCGCAATCGCTGGCGAAATTCGTCGACAAACGTCATGTCGCTGGCCCCCGTGGCTTGCGGATTCCAGCCGTCGTACAGGCTCTCGCCCACCTGCAAGGTCGTCGGCACGAAATGGCCCGTGACCCTCGCGTTGCGAATCCACCATGGCGCCATGGCCAAGATCAAGCCCAATAGCATCCAGACGCCGATCCGCAGCGCACGCCGTCGCTGCTGTGCGTCCAGATAGGCGACGGTTAATGCCAGCGGAGTGAACAGCAGCCAACTGGGGCGCACCAGCGTTGCGGCGCCGGCGGTCAGACCGGCAAGCCCCGCTCCCAGTGCTTGAACGTTGGGTTCGTCGCTCCGCCAAGCCAGCGTTGCTAGCAGCAGTTGCAGCAGCATCAAGGGAACGAACGGCGCTTCGGACAACACAAAGGTGCTCATCGCCACCGCCTCGGGATACAAGGCGGCTGCCCAGGCTGCCAGGACGCCGCTACGGCGGCCGAACAGCACCCAAGCCAGAGCAGCGGCGGCCGCCACGGCAACGGTCCCCAACGCGGCCCCAAGGAATCTGCCCCAAACAACGGGGGGCTGGCCGTCCGCCACCCAAAACAAAGGGGCCAGCAGCAGCGGATAACCGGGCGTGCGAAAGACTCGCCGCTCAGGATTCATCGCGTACGGTTCGCCGTTGGCGATTCGCTCGGCAAGAACCCAATAGCTTTCGCTGTCCGGGAAACCGAACTCCTGGTGCTGCGGCAATCGATCCTGCCACCAAACGCCAGCCGCCAAACGTAGAAGCAACGCGACGATCAGCGCCGGCAGGATCGATTTGTAAAACCCGGAAAACACGGTGATCGGCTTCCTGAAAAACTGGAATCTTCTGCGCACACCCGAGGCTGGAAAAAACTGGAAAAATTGGGACAGGCACCTTCGCGCCCACAAATCTTCCGATGCTTTCGCGGTTCTCACCGGAGCCGGTCCCATTTTTCACGGTCGCCTCGTGCGCAGAAGGACGCGGGATATTAGGGCAAACGGTCCGTCAAGGTCAAGATAGACCTGCTGCTAAGGACCGGTCGGGTCATCGTACCGTTTCTTGCCCGCTCGGATCGCATCGCGAAACTGCGATTCAAGCTGGCGGCGCTGTTGGTACTGCTGTTCGCGCCACAAGTCGATGCCGCTCAACTGAAAACCCTCCATGCCCACGTCCGGGCGCTGGGCCAGTTGCGTCTGACCGGCGCGCAGGATCTCCAACGCCTGGACGTAGTCCGGATCGTCCACGCGGTCAAAGCCGGCCAGGATCGGGCTCAGTTCCGGTCGGTCGAAGCTGACCAGCGGCCCCTGGTTGCGGGCGTGATCGAACTGGAGGCCCAATTTGTGGCCAGTCAGCCGCTCCAACTGGCTGATTTGAGCCCTGTCCAGTGGCGATCGGCCGCCGGGATGGTTGGGGTACGACGTGGAATAGTCCGGGTAGAAGACGGCGTTCAAATCGATCCAGGTGACCACGCGAGCGAATTCGTCCGGGCTCAACTGGACCGGCTCGTGCGAGGGTTCCTCGTTTCGCAACACGCGGACCAGGCGGCTGGCATGCGAGCCCCACGAGTACGCGGGTTGCGTCTCTGCAGGCCCACCGCCCACCACGCGAATCATGCCCTTGCGCCACAGCTCGTTGTACGACGTGTTGAAGACCAAATTGCGATCGGCTGCCAAATTCAAGGCCTCGCCGGCCGCCTGGCCGTAATCGTGGCAACTGACGCAGTGTTGCTCGAAAATCGGCTGGACTTCGGTCATGTAGTTGAACGTTTCGGTCTTGCCACGCCACCCCGTCATGGGGTGCGGCGCGTGGCTGAGCGCTATCCCGACCGGTTGTTTCCCGTCCAGCAAAGGCGCCGATCGACGATCGTCATGACAGCCGATACAGCCGGTGGTCTCGCCCGATTGAACGACCGTCCCGCTTCGCATCGACTGGATCATCATGCCGTCTTCGTCCAGCAGTTGAAAATACAGAAAGGTATCCGAGGGCACAGTGAAATGAGCCGACCCGTCCGCCTCGACGGGCACGGTACCCAGGATGCGTTTCGTCTCGAAGCTGTGCCAATTCACGCCCGGATGATGGACCCCCTGACCGCCCCAGGATCCCGGAACCCAATAACGTTTCTCAGGCGATTCCACCACTCGCACCGACTTGATCGTGCCTCGCGGTACGCCGCTCATCAACGAACCCTGATACACGTCCTGAATGTAGAAGGTACCCTCGGCCTGATGGAAATCCCGCCGCGGAGGGATGACGGTCGGTCGAACCGTAGGCCCCAGCGGACTGGGGTTGAAGCAACCCGGCGGCTCGGCGTGCAACAACAGTTCGTTGCCGAACACGTCGACCAGGAAGATCCCCGTACGATTGTTGACATCACGCGTGCCGCCGCTGCCTTCGGTCAGTCGGGAAACCAAAAAGAACGAATCGCACAGCGGGTACGGATCCTTATACTTCGGCGCGATGCCCATGAACACGTCCCAGGCTCCGTTGGCCGTGCCGGGGTCGCGCACCAAATCCATCGCCTCGGGCGGCCAGATCCGCTGGACCGGGGCGCGGCCGTCCATGCCCACTCGACGGTCGATCAACGCCAGCGCGCCCCAGGACAGATCGTGGCACGACGAGAAAATACACAAAGCCTGGTGCGTGCCCGGCACGGCGCGCGCGTCGATCACCGCACCCGGCGCCGGCGTGTTGTTGCCCCAATAGATCGCCTGGTTGGTACCGTCCGGACTGACCGTCCACAACGCTTGGGCATCGCCGAAGTTCCGGTCGACATATTCCCAGCGGTCGTACAGGATACGGCCGTCGGGCAGGATGTCGGTCGCGCGGTCGAACAGCGTATTCTTGGTGATCTGGTGGATATTGGCGCCGTCGGCTTCCATTCGATACAGGTTTGCGCTGATGTGCCGATTGCACATGACGTATTTCGGTTCGCGAGTCGAGCTGAACACGATCGAATCGTCGGGCAGGTACAACGGGTGGATGTTGTCCGAGTCGGGCAGATGAGTCAACTGCCGGAGCCCTGTGCCGTCGGCGTGGATCTCGAAGATGTGAAAGCTGGTCTGCGGATCGGTCCGCATGGAAAAGATGATCCGCCGGCCGTCCCAGTGCACTCGCGGATCTCGGATGACGCCCGCTTCGGTCTTCAACAACGTGGTGATTCGACCGCCATCGCCCAGATCGATGGTCTTGAGCGCACCGCCCGGTCGAAAATGCCCCTGATTGAATTCGTGGGGCGCGTCGGGAGAAAAATTGTGGGTGTTGTGGTGGTCGTACGTGTACTGCTGCCGAACCACATAGACGATCTTGCGTTCGTGGACCGCCGGGTTCGCCACCAAGGCTTCTCGGCGCAAGGCTTCGAAATCGTCGGCTAAATCCTGATTTTCGCCGCCGTCGGCCCGGGCCATCGCCGTTTGCAGATCATCCAGACGGGTCAAGTATTCCTGGCCGTGCGGATAATCGTCACCCCAGCGAGCCATCAGATACTGGATCGCTTGGCGCAGCGGCTGGAATTCGGCCTCCAGCCGTCGGTGCAGCCGCGCCGCGTTTCGAACCCGCGTGGCTTCGGGATCGAGCGTCGCTTGGGCTCGGAAATCGTCGAACGTGATGTGCCCCCAACCCCCCGTGTGCTGGTCGACCAACCGCAGGAACACCCGTTGCCCGATCCATGGCGTCAAGTCCCACTGGACTCGATGCATGGTCTGGCTGTTGCGGCCTCGAGCCTGCAAGACCTCGGTGCCGTCTTCGATACACAAGGCCACGCGAGTGCTCTGATGAGCCCCGCCACCGACCAGCATCGAGGCGTACGGGCCGGTGACCACCATCACCGGCGATTCCACGATACCCGTTTGCGTGTCGTCCGGTCGGTCGCTGTCGGATCGCTCCAGCGTGCTCAGATAATACTCGCCCTGCTTCGTGTAAGGGACCTGATGATGGAATTCGAACTCGCGATTGCTGACCAAGCGATCGAATCGACCCTCGACCACCTCCCAGCCCTGCAGGTCGCCCGTCTCGAAATCGAAACGCAGCAACTCGTCTGATTCCGCCGCCCACGCGGCAACCGCCGTCCAGGCGAACCAAACCACCATCCAGTGGCCACAAATTCGAGTCATCAACGGATTCTCCTATCGCGAAAGCCATCGCCGACGGGTTCGGAAAACACGTTCAGCTTTCCAACTAAAACCGCTGAAAACCTTGTTTTTACCGCGTTCCCAGCGTTTCTTATGATTTTCTGTTCCCCGCTGCACTACCGTTCGTACAAAAGTTCGTGCCGCCCGTACAATGAAAAAGGCCAGTCGGGATGGTAGCCCGCTGGCCCAAATCCACCTATCCCAGTTGCAAGACGACGTGAACCCTTGACCCATTCTAACGGCCCCGCCCGCAAACGCCAAGCGGCTACAACACGAAGCTGGCGAGTTCACGGCAAGTCGGGCACGAAGCGGCCATCCACATGGCAGCGGCGGCCACGTGAAAGGGCGCTTCTGCCTCCAACAGTCGCCATTGCAGATCTTGGCCCTACCGGGTTACACTGAACGAACAAGTCGGTCATACCATAAAGATCCACCGTTTATACGATTTGGTTTCTTCCAGGATGGTCGGGATGCCGTTGATGATGAAGTTCTTCCGATCAACCACGTGCAGACTCGCAGCGAAGCACCCGGCCAGATATTCGTTGATGGAATCGGGCGAAAGGGGTCGGGAGTCGTTTTCGGGTAACCCGCTTCCCATGTGGTAAATCGTTGGCCGAAAACGACTCCCGACCCCGTTGCGTCCCCGTGCAAGGCTACCCTCAATTGGAAAGAGACGCCTGGCCGGCTGCTTTTCAGTGGCGTTGGATACCTGCTGTACGGCTAAGCCTCCAATTGGCCGGAATGCCTCCCGCCGCCATTTTGCAAGCGCCTCCGCTATTTGGCGCTCCAGGGTTATGCGGAGACCGTTGTGCGAGAACTCTGTGGGCCGATCATTGCCGCCTGCCGCGTGAGAAATTTATAGCATGTCACCTTCGAGGCGGTAGATCCCGAGGAAATCGTCGAAGTCGATTTCCTCGGGGTCTTTGGTACTGTCTAGTTTGATGTCCCGCATCCTTTCGTCGTCTACCACCGTCAGTTCGCTTCCCTCAATGCGCCACCTCTTACCCTTTTCCGCGACCATCTCCGTGCTGTAGATGAAACTGGACGTGACAATCCAGTCGCCCTGGAGTTAAGTCCTGGGCTGCCCACGTACAATACGCCTTGACGGTGCAACAGGGCCCGCGGCGAATCGGTTTCGATGACGGCCACCCGCTCGCCAAAACGGCAAGCGTTCCGAGGAGGGACGTCCATAAGAAGGTAACGGTGTTCGTCGCAGCGTTCCAAATCCGCACCGTGTTGTCGAAGCTGGCGGACAGGATCAGCTTGCCGTCCGCCGTGAAGACAACATTGCTGACGGGAGCCCGATGTCCGATCAACCGGTGCTTTATCTTCCCGGTCTCAACATCCCAGAGAGTCAGCAAAAGCGTCCTGACTATCTCGGATTCGCAACAACAGGCTGGGGCGGGTCTCTTCGGACGGTTGCGTCATCCATCCGCTCCTATCAGAATTACCGGGTCTGGCTTCCAAATCTTTCACGAGAATCTTAAGATTTATCCGTTAGCGGTTTGCGTCCACCGTGGTGCTCCGGGCGGCTCGGAAGGACTGTTGGTTGGTTTCCAGGGTCAACGGACCGGCGTCAGCGCCGCCGGGCGGGTAGATCGACTGATGGTACCCCTTGTAGGTTTCTGTGCGAAGATTGGCAACCATGGCATGTCCGCTTCGCCGCGCTCGTTCCGATCGCAAGGCGCTCAGATCGATGGGGCCGACCACGATCTTCTCGCCGGCGCCAGGGTCGGCTTGCGTCAAGATCCGGCCGTCATAGTCGACGATCATGCTGCCGCCGGGCCAACTGAAAGGCGGGTAATGCTTCAGGCTGCTGGCTTGGTTACTGGCCACGACGTACGCCATGTTCTCCAAGGCCCGGCAGCGGTTGACGGTCGTCCACCAGTCCATCGGCGACGCCGTACCCCAAGGGTCCATGTACGCAGAGACTCGAATCAATACTTCGGCGCCGCCCAGCGTGAGTTGCCGGATCGCTTCGGGGAACAGCCAGTCGTAACAGATGGCCGCCCCGATGCGACCGATTTCCGTTTCGGCGACCGGGTACAGGGGCTGGTCGTACCCGGTCAAGTCATGCGGGCTGGTATGCAGTTCCCAGGGAGTCCAAGTGTGGACCTTGCGATACTTCGACAGGATGCCGTCCGGACCGATCAGGCACGTCGTGTTGAAGACGTGGCCCGGCCAACGAGCGTCCGATTCCAGGAACGTGCCGGTTTGGATGTAGACTCCCAAGTGCCGAGCTTTCTGCACGTAGCGGTCGGTGTGTTCGTTAGGGATCGGGATCGCAAGCCGTTGGAACAGGTGTTCGACGTCCGGATAGATCGGCGCGGCGTGAGCGAACTCGGGGAAGACGACCAACCGGACATCGAACAGCGGTCCGTAGCCGGTGACCGCATACTCGACCATGTCCAGCATGTGCTTGACGCGCGGCGCGATTTCGTCTCGAGTGCGCGGGTTGGGTAGATCGATCTGACAGGCGGCGGCGTAGTAACGTTCCATGGAATCCTAGGGTCCCAGAATGTGACGGGTGTTATAACGAGTTCGATATTCGCGGGTTTTGGGCGTATCGGGGTACTGCTCGTCGGGCCCGTACGGGTATCCGCTCATGCCTTGAAACGGCAGCGGTTCGACCGTATCGGGATAGGCGGTGTACAGGTCCATGTCCTTGCAGTAGCTGTGAGTCTTCAGCACGAACGAGCGGTGCATGCCGTCGGGCACCGGACCCAGTGCGGCGGGATCGAATTGCAGGGTCAATCCATCCCCGTGAGCCATGATTACAAAGCAGTCGTCAGCTTCCTGCAGCAGTTCCGCGACCTCCCCGTAGCGCGTGTAGTGTCCGGCCATCAACTTCCAGCCCGCCGTCCGGTCGATGTTTTCATAATCGACCAAGTTCGGTTGTCGCCCGTCGGGCGAGTATTCGCGGGGATATCCCAAGAAGTGCAGGTCGGCGCTGCTGGGGCCGACCTTGGTGATTCGCATTTCGGCCGAAGGATCGTGCAGAGCCAAAAAGGCGCAGTCCCAATACAGTTCCATATTGCTGCGGATTCGCAGGAAGCGATCGGTGGTCTGCAAATGTCCGGTCATCTCCAGCGTCATCATATGTTCGATGCCTGCCGGGTAGCCGACTTCGCGGAACAACTCCACCCACGTTCCGTCGCGTTTCACTTCGATCGTCGGCGCCTCGCAACGCAATCCGGCCTGATGGATGGCATAGTTCGACGACGAGTAGCCGTAAGCGACCCAACCGTACAGCACAAGGATCGGCCGGTCCTGATGGGTCAGCTCCGCCAGCCGATCGCCGAAATCGAGTTCGACCCAATGAGGATCGGCCAGCCCCAGAAACCGAGGATCGCGACGTGTCGCACCGGCATATCGTCGATCGACCTGCAGTATCTTATCCGTCACGTCAACGCCTCGATGGTCCACCGCAGCCACCGGGGGGATCGTATCGTGGAAGCAGAACATCTTGAACTCGGGCGGCGGCACCCCGATGGCCATCATCTCGTTCGGATACACCCGAGTGCCCACCGGATGGTCCACGGCCAGCAACTTGGTTTCATCCAGGTACGTGACCTCTTCCAGCCCATTGACCACCTGCAGCACGTAGTAGCCATCCAGTGGCTCCAGCGCGGGCAAGGGCAGGTACTCGGACGGATCTGGAGTTGCATAGACGCCCGGTTCCAACAGGTACCCCAACCCGCCGACTCCGCCGAAATCCGCAACGAACTCGAAGCGACTGCCCGTCCACGCAAACAGATAGGGGCACGATGAAGTCTTGCGGTTCAATTGCTCGACGGTTTGCACGCGGTTCGAGGCCAATTCCAATTCGGCTTGCAGCACCGCGTCGGGCCAGATGATCCGCAGCCAATCCAGTTTGGTGAAATCGCCCAGACCGGCATGAACTCGCAGCGGCGGCATGGCGACGGGGCCCGACCCGCCCCCGACGAAGTGCTGTTGAAAAACGTCGCCCGTCTTGATCTCGACTCGTGCCCCGATTCCCGAATGATTGGATCGAGCCATCTGGTCGGCGGGGCGAGTGCCGGTCAGATCCAACTGGATCCAGTGCCCGCCGGGCGTGATGTTCTCCAGCAGCATCGGGCGGCGTCCGGTGGCCGCAATCAACAGATCACAAAAACCGTTGCCGGTGAAATCGGCAACGACACAACTGGCGTCGCCCCCCGTCTCGATCGCCGGCAGCAGCAGTTCCGGGTTCAGATCGGCAGCGTCCACGAAACCGCCGTTCGGCCATTGATTCAGCAGCACCACGGGACCGCGCGTCCCGTCGCGGCGCCGGGCGTCGCCCAGCACCAAGTCCAAATCGCCATCGTTGTCGATATCGACAAACTGGCCCCCGGTGCCGCCCAAATGGCCCCACGCCGCCGTAAACTCTTTGTCCAGGCGAAATCGGCCATGGCCGTCGTTGCGCATCAGTTTCATGCCCGAATCGGTGAACAGCAACAGGTCGCGGTGCCCCGTCTTGTTCGGATCGCCGCTGATCCCGCTGATCACGCCCTGCACGTCCAAACCGACGTCGGCGCCATCGATCCAGCGAAAGGCCCCTACCCGATCGTTGATCCAGACCTTGATCGATCCGTCGGCCAGGATGCAGATCAGATCCAAGTCGTAATCGTTGTCCCAATCATCGTAGATGATCCCGGTGACGGCCACGTCGGGGAACTGCAATTCGAACGCCTCGGCAGCTTCGTCGAAGGTGCCGTCCCGATGGTTCAGCAAGACGCTGGATGGCGCGGCTTGGCTGTTCCGGTCCGCCGGAACGTTCCCGGCCGACGAACGAAAGGCCAGCAGATCCAGATCCCCGTCGCTGTCCAAATCGACCAGACGCGCCAGATGGGTCAGCGCGTCGGGACCCGCCACCATCTCTTCCGAAGCGCGGTGGAAATGCCCGCTGCCGTCGTTCAGCAGCAGCATGTCGCTGCCCGCCCGCCCCAACCACAGATCGACGTGGCCGTCGTTATCGACGTCGCCGAAACAGGGTGAAACGCCGTGCGAACCGATGGTCTGCCCTTGGTTGAAGTTTCCTTGTCCGTCGTTGATCCAGATCATCGTCTGACCCTTGGGGCCGCAAGCGGTCAGACACAGATCCAAGGCGCCGTTGCCGTTGACATCCGCCACCGCGATCCCCGGCAACAGGATCTCGCCACCTGACCAATCCCACGCCTGCAACGAGACATCCAGCTCTCGAACCTCGGGCGAAAAGACGGGTGGACGGATCTCGCCGGACGGCGGTCGCTCCAAAGGCAGGTTGTCGGCGCCCAGGATCATGTAATGCTTGCCTGCCCCGCCATACGCGGTCGCAACCGCAAAGCTGCCGGCGGACAATTCGGCCGCTTGCAGTTGGCGGAACCGATCCAGCAGCGGCATGACCTTGTCGCTGCGATCGGTGCCGCGATACTGCATCGCCAAGCGGTAGATGGCCGATACGAACCCCGGATTTCGCTCGACCACCTGCTCCAGCAACTGCACGCCGCGTTCGGTCTGGTCGTCCGCCAGCGAAACCTCCGCCAACTTGTACTTCGTGTGCAGATCGTCCGGATCTGCCTTGTGCGCTCGCTCGAAAAACTCGATGGCCTTCTTCGTTTCGCCCAAATACTGGTAGTACATGCCCAGCGAGAACAACGACGCGACGTGGTGCGGATCCACGGCCAGCACCTTTTCGAATTGCTCCCGGGCGATGTCCAGGGCGTCCCGAGCCTCGATTTCCCCTTGCAGATTCAGGTAAGCCAGTCCGAGATTGAAGATGGCAGCGACCCAGGAGGGATGCGCCCGGACCACCTTTTCGTATTCGGCGGCGGCATCTCCGTACCGGTACTGTTCCATCAAGGCGTTGCCTCGATTGAAGCTGGCCAGTGCTTGCACGACTTGCGGGTCGTCGAAAGACAACGTGGCGTCCCGCGTCGGGGCATCTGCGGTCACGTCGTCCGCCGGTCGGACGCCGCAACCAAGCGGGGACAGCATCAAGGCGATCAGCAGATACTTGCGAGTCATTCGGCTTTCCTTTGTCCAGGCGTCCCGATAGGGAGCCTCGTTGATCGATTACGTATTTGGCACATCAAACGACGCCTTCCAGTCTTGCAGAAGTTCGATCGCTTCGCAATCGTGTCTTGGTGAGGACGACCTTTGAGTCCGGTGTCAAAGCTGAAGCTGAGTGCCGCGTTGCAGGCGGTAAGGAATGCTCCATTGGGCGGGCCTCGTGGCGGTACCTGCCTACTCCACTTTGTTTACCGCCCAGTTTAACTCCTTGAAGGGGTTCTTCAGAGCGTAAAGTCCGTCGGGGAAAGCGGCCCAGACAGTCAAGGCTTCCAGGAAGTCCTTGGGATCCGTCATCGTGACTTCCGCTTCATAGTCGACCTTCACCAGGATCGCATGGTCGTTGGGAAGTTTCAGTGGCATGTGAAACACATCGATGCTGTCCTCTTCCACCACCTAGGAACTTCTCCAGTTCATCGCTCCAAGATGATGGAGATCCTCCGATATCCCCGGTGCCGATGTAGAACCTCGGCTCCAGCGGCAACCGCCCGGCCTCCTCGCGCAATGTGGGCGCGATTTGGTTGAAAACTCCGTGGGAATCGGAATAGTGCATGAAAAGAAAGGGGTCTTCTATTTCATCCTTGACAAGCGGGAAGTCAACTCCGGTCTCCTTCTCCTCATTCAGTCGCCGAAACCATGACGCAGCAGGCACCCATCACCGTCATTCTTCAAAAACAGCATCATTTACTAGAAAAAACGGCCCAAGTTAAGGAGTCTGTCAAATGCCAACCCTCCACTTCCATCCGATTTTACCAAACCGTGCCACGAACATCCAGCCGGATGTCACCAGCGCCTCGCGAACCCCTGTTTCGACATCCAGGCAGACAGTCAGGCGGATGTGCAGGTGTTGGACGTTCAGCCCAGCGACCGGCATCTGCTGTTGATGGTCCGCCACGAGGCCAACCGGGCCGGACGGCAAGACACCAAGGAGAAGTTTCTCTGCGGCCACGACGAACGGCACTGGTTCGTTGCCGGCGTGTCGGACAGCGTTCCGGTCAGCAGCGTAGTGACGGCCAAGGAGGCGTTGAAGCCGGATGCGGTGCGGAGCCGAGAGCGGGGAAAACGAGGCAAACGGGCCAAACGACAAGGACGCAAGACAGACGTGTTCATCCGGCAGGGCGAGTGGTTCTTCATCCCCGCGCCGGACGTTCAGGTCAACCAGAAGCTGATTCTGACCAACGAACCGATCCGCCGAGGCCGCGGCAAGCCCCACGTGTGTGAGGAACTGTACCGGGACGGCGGGACGACGGTCTACGTCTGCCGCCAACATCCCAACGGCCTGACGGTGGTCCACTACCGGAAGTTGCTGAAGGTCAAACCAGGAGCCGCCAAATGGCGTTGGCAGGTGATGCGCCGCGACCCCGTCGCCTATGTGCGCGGCCGGATCAGCCATCCCGATCATTCCACCAACGCCAACAGCCTTTCGGCCAAGGCGGCTCCGCTGAGAAAGGCCCCTTCCACTCGCGGCCCCGAGCACCAGTCGCCGCAGGCTCCGATGTTCGCGTCGCGGTCGAACAGATACCGGTCAGGCAGCGGTTCCGTGGGCAGTGCATAGCGCCAGCGGTGGGCGACGACATAGCTGGGGATTGTTGCCCGCGCGCCAGTCGCATCCCAGAAGGCGCCCAAGAGCGGCTCCCGAATCGCTTCGGGTGGCTCTTCGAGATGGCCCTGGGTCCAGTGCGCGGACGCGTGCAAGATCCAGGTTTCCAGGTCCGAATTCCGCCCCGGCTTGCTGCTGTTCCTGGCGATCCATGAGAGTGGCGAATCATGCACGAAGGCTCCATCGCAGGCGAGATCGATCCGAGCCGGAAACTGGACCAACAATGCCCAGCAGCCGGCGATTTTGACGGACGATGCCCGGCGGGCCAAATGGAGCGATCCCTGAAGCAGCTCTGCGGCCTGTGGAGCCGGCGCGGAGATGACCACCACGTCATACCGGCCTATTTCGCTGCCCGTCTCGTCGGAAACAAGCCACTTGTCCTGGCAGCGCGACGGCGCCGCCACGCGCGTGTTGGTGCGGACCTCCAGGTTCTCGGCCAAGTGCCGGCAAATCGCATTCATTCCGGGACAGGCGACGAAGCGGGCCGTCGCTGACTTGTCTTGCTCCTTATTTTGGTCGCAAAGCGATACGATTCGACCGGTCCAACGCTGGACGAGACCAGCGTGCTGCCAGGAGTCTACGCAATTCTGGAATCTTTGGTCACGCACCGTAAAATATTGTGCGCCGTGATCGAAAACAGCGCCGTTGTCGCTACGGCGCGTGACCATGCGCCCACCCACACCACGGCTCTTTTCAAAGACGGTCACGGGAAGACCGTGGTCGGCCAGAGAGCGGGCGCAGGTCAGACCGGAGATGCCCGCGCCGACCACCGCCACGGTTGGTTGCGGTCGATTCGTCGGGCCGTTGATTTGCATGACCATCGTTCAGGCATAAAAAGGAGACGCTTGTCCGCTGACCACGGAGGTCGTAAGTTGCTTTCGCCTGTGGTATATTACCGCGTCATCAAGCCTGACGGAAGCGGAGTGAGCGGTGTCGCGCCGCCAACCGGTCGGATTGAAGACCGGCGGCTAAAGTCATCCCGCTCACCGGTGGGGACGAACGCGATGTGTGATGAGAGGCGACAGTTGGGAGACGGCAAGATGGTGGATGCAGATGTCTTGATCGTCGGCGGAGGCCTAGCGGGCCTTTGCTGCGCTCGGCGGCTTTGTGGGGCAGGCGTCACGTGCCGCGTGCTTGAGGCTTCGGACGCAGTCGGCGGGCGCGCAAGGACGGATCGCATGGATGGCTTTCTCTTGGATCGCGGTTTTCAGGTTCTGCTGACGGCCTATCCGGAAGCGCAGCAAATGCTGGACTATGGGGCCTTGGACCTGCACCCGTTTGAGCCTGGGGCGCTCGTTCGCCACGGTGGCAAGTTCCAGCGTCTGGTTGATCCGTGGCGGCGCCCGAGGCATCTTCTAGCGACCGCGTTTTCCTCCGTCGGTACGCTGGGCGACAAGCTGCGGATCGCAGGCCTGCGGCGGCGCGTGGGCCGGTTCACGCTGGAAGAACTGTACGAGCGGCCGGAGCAGACCACAGCCGAACGACTTCGAGACGAAGGTTTCTCGACCAGAATCATCGAGCGATTTTTCCGGCCGTTTCTCGGCGGCGTGTTCCTCGATCGTGATTTGGAGACCTCCAGCCGGCTATTCGCGTTTGTGTTTCGCATGTTCGCCAGCGGTGACGCGGTCCTGCCGTCCCAGGGCATGGGTGCCATGGCCCGGCAACTGGCCGAGCGATTGCCGCCGGGAACGGTCTGCACCAACTCAGCCGTGGCGCGGTTGGAAGAGCACGGCGTACATCTGGCCGATGGCCGTCAACTCAGCGGCAAAGCGGTCGTCGTCGCCACAGAAAGCCCGGCCGCCGCGAACTTGCTCGGTGAGCCACAACCACCTGCGGGGCGAAGCGTCACGTGTCTGTATTTTGCGGCCGAACGGCCTCCGTTGGACGAACCGATTCTCGTGCTCAACGGAGAAGGGCTGGGAGTCGTCAACAACCTCTGTGTGCCGAGCCTGGTGAGTTCCACGTACGCACCGCCCGGAGCGGCCTTGGTCTCGGCGACGGTGCTGGGCATCCCTGCGATCGATGATCATCACTTGGAATCCTCCGTCCTTCAGCAATTGCAGGAGTGGTTTGGCAACCAAGTTCAAACGTGGCGGCACTTGCGGACGTATCGCATACCGTTCGCCCTGCCTGCCCAATCCCCCCCGGCACTTTCGCCAGTGGCAAAATCCCCCAGAAAACGTGACGGGATTTGGCTCTGTGGCGATTATTTGGACACCGCGTCCATCCAGGGAGCTATGGTTTCCGGACGGCGAGCAGCGGAGGAGATCCTGTCCACCCAAGCGGTAGAGTAGATCACGATTGATTTCAACTGGATGATCGAGGCGAACCAGCCTAAACGGAGTTCGGCGTGACAAGTATCAAGATTCCGCGTCCCGTCCAAGGCGCGGTGCGAAGCCAGTTCTCTTTCCTCGTAAAGTGATGAGATCGAATTCCTTCGCCAGCTCGAACGTGGCCCGTCCCACGGCGCAGCCCAGTCGTCGTAGTACGGATGGATCTGAAACCCGTCAAAGCCCGCGATCGGTGTTTCCGTCCACTGCCACACGTTGCGCGTCCAGGCTGTAGGTGGCGTGGAAACACTGTCGAATCTGCTCGCGCTTCTCTGTTGCCTGTCCTTGGTTCAAAATTGTGGTTCTGGTGTTTCTCAAATCCATAGAACCCTCTCTATTCCAATTCAAGCCGGAATTCTGCCACTCCCACCGTGACGATACCGAGATAGCCATCGACGGTCACGCGGTCGCCGTCTTGAAGCAGATCAAGGGCGTTCGGCACGCCGTTCACACAGGGTATACCCAACTCGCGGGCGATGATGGCACCGTGGATGAGCATCCCGCCTCGGCGTTCGACCACGGCCGCCGCCAGCGGGACCAAATGCGTCATCATCGGTTGAATCGCGTCGCAGACGAGCACTTCGCCGGCGTGAAAGCTGCCCAGGTCTTCCGGGCCGCGGATCATCCGCACGCTGCCTGACGCCAGTCCGTGGGCTGCCGGCTGTCCCACCAATTGCCGTGGCGTCTCGCCGGACGCCCGTGGTGACAATGGTGCGGGGTGTGGCAGGGCAGCGGGCAGGAGCAAAGGTGCGTCGGCAGGGTTTCGAAGCGCCGCGCAGATCATCGGCACCGCGTCCGCGCGGACTTCCGCGTCCGGGTTCAATCTCTCTGCGACTTTCAAACGGGCGCCGGCAACTTGCAAGGCTCGCAGAAGCTGACTTTCCACGCGGGCCAGCAGTAGGTTATCGTCGTCGCGAAGTTGCCAACTCAGTCGAGCCAGTCGCAGCACTTCCCGCGCCTCGTCATGTCGCGCTGCTCCCACGGCGTCGAGCAAACGCTGTTCGAGTTCCTGAGTCGCGGGCTCCTCACGGCTTTCAACGCTCGCAGCCGACGAGTTTGTCTGGGACGCCAACTCCAGGATGTTTCGCAGCAAAGGCGCTGGGTTGTCGATCAGGCGGAGACCGCCAAAGGCCACATCCATGAACTGACGCAGCAGTGTCTGAAACGCTTCCAGGAACTGGCAGCCTCCGCCGAGGGCGGAAAGTTGACTCGCCCAGGCCTCCCACTCGAAGACGCTCGCAGCCGACGATGCGTGCGCCGCTTGCTGGAGAGTTCGCTGCAGTTCCGGAAACTCCTGCACCTGCTGCGCCAGGACTTGCAGCAAACGATTCCGTTGCGAGGCCAGCATGTCTTCGCCCCGCAGCAGGCCCACAAACTCGTAGGGATCCTGCGGATGCACGGCGTCGTTGAAGTACATTCCCAGGTAGCGCACGCCGTGGGCAAAAGGGATGAATTCATCCCAGTAGATCCTTTTCCAGCGTTCGAGAAGGGCCTGTCGGGACTGGATGCAGTCCGCCAGTTCCGCGTCGTCGATGTCTTCCAATGACTCGGCAGCCAGGCGGTCGCCTAGCGCGCAAAGTTCGGGAATCAACTGCTCGGCCACGCGCTGGCAGAGTTGCTGGAGCCGTTGCTTGTCGGGCCGCAAGGTCAGATACCAGGGACGCTTGTCGTTCGGATCGTGCCGAACGCTGGTGATCGGCCGGGCTTGCAGAACCGTCAGGCAGCTACCGCGACCTGTCCACTCCACGTCAGGGCACCAGCCCAATTCGCTTTCCACCTGATCGAGCAGCAGTAACAGCGACTCCAAGTCCTGCGGCTGTAGCAGCGGCTCGTTCTGCGCGGGGCCCTCACGTCGACCCGGCCGAAACGTGACGACTTGACGCGCCGCGCGGTGAATCAGCCAGTGGTCCGGGTCCACGCTCCCGTCGACCAGACCGGAGCAGGGTCCGGGAACCGCTTCAATCACGGCGTGCTCGTTCTGGTCCTTCCGGGGATCACGGCCGAAAGCGACGCCGGAGCGGTCTTCGGTTCGCATTTCCTGGATCAACACGGCCATCCGGCTCCGGAGCGGATTGAGGGCCAATTCCTGGCGGTACAGCAGCGCCGCATCCGACCACAAGGACGCCCACACCAGGCGAACCGATTCCAAAACGGCTTCTTCGCCGACGACGAACAGAAACGACTCGTGCAGCCCCGCAAAGGACCGCTGGGCCGAGTCTTCTCCAGGAGCCGAGGAACGTACTGCCAAAGGTGTACCGCTTCCCAAGGTCCGAACCGTTCGGCAGATCGACTGGACCACGGCAAGCGGCAATCTCGCCGCGGAAAACCGGTTGCGAATCCGCAAAGCGGCGTCCCAGACCTCTTCCCAGCGCAGTTCCTCAAAAGGCTTCCGGCCGAGTTCCATCTGAATGACGCGCTGCAATTGCGACTCCCGGAGGAACTGTTCGTAGGCCGCCACGGTAACGCAGAATCCGGGCGCGATCCGGAAGCCCGCTTGCTGCAGCCGCGCCAGTTGGGCCGCCTTGCCTCCGATTCGCTGGTCGTCGCACGAGGCGGCAGCGAGCGGGATCACCCACGGATCGGAGTCCATTGCCGAACCTCCTGAAAACGGGTGACGTGCAAGTACCGGATGATGTCCACGCGGAACAACGCGGTCGTGGGTGACCTGACGAATAGCTCCAACTGGGGATGACGACCGATAAGTAAGTTTGTCTCGTGCTCAAACTCGGCACCCGGCGAAACCTGCCTGGCTCGACCGGTGGCCGTGATGGCTTCGATTTGCATCATGTCTTCGCTCGAGCGCGAGCGGCTGTCGATGACCAGCGCGACGCGTTCACAGTCGCAGAGCAGTCGATACTTGCGCGTGGTGATCGGCGTAGCGAAGACTGCCGAGCGCAGATCCTCGGTCACAGCCAGTGCCACCAGTGACCCATACGGTTGCCCTCCGCCTTGCGTGCAGAGCACCGCGTAGGGCTGTTCCTGCACCAGGTGCGCGACCAGATTGCGCAACGCATCGTCCTCGTTGGTATCGCCCAGGGACGGTTGCCGGGACGCTGCCGATTCAAGCAAGGGCTCATCTGTCATGTCGTGTACCCTGGTCCAACTGCTGATACTGCGGCCACTTTCTTGTGTACGGGATCGCCGGCGCTGCGTCAAGGCATCCACTTCGCAAGTGTGCGTTACATGAGCAGCGAGAACACGGCTCGCAAACGGCGGGTGCGCGGTTACGTGGCAAAATACAGTGAACAGCAGCCGGCGGCGGAAGCAAGATGACATAGCTTCTATGGATGTTGGAGATCGAGCCCCCGATTTCACTTTGCGATCGCTGACCGGTGCGCAGCTTACGCTGGCCGAGTTTCGGGGAAAGCAGGCGGTGGTATTGTTTTTCTACCCCACCGGATTCATGCTGTTCAACGATCGGACGTATCCCAACTTCATCCGCTTGCTGCAGATGCTGGAGGTTCCGGCGCGAATGAGCGACATGAGCTTCAGTTTTTGCAGGCGATTGTCATCCCGGATCAGCGTTACGATCGCACCGCCGCGGCTTGCCCGAAAACGCGGGTGTGCTTGACAGTGCCTGCGGTCCATGTCAGGCTACAGGAAACCTGACTTGGATGACTGAGCGGCCGCGGCTGAATGCCGAGGGCGTCGTGTTTATGGCCATGCGCGGCAAGGCCGACAAGATTCAGTCAGCGAACGGCCGACCAGGAGAAGATCGATGACCAGAACCAGCCATGCGGCGACGAAAGTTCCGCTTTCCGTGATCGTGCTGCTGTTATGTTTGCCAGCCGTGCTGCTCGGCCAGACGCAAGAGCATTGGCCGCAATTCCGCGGGCCGGGCGCTCGAGGCGTTGCAAGCGGCCAAAACCTGCCCGACCGTTGGTCCGCCACCGAGAATATCGCCTGGAAGACCGATCTGCCAGGCCGCGGGTGGTCGTCGCCGATCGTCTGGGGACAACAGGTCTTCTTGACGACGGCGGTCAACCGCGGAGAACTGGAACAACCGATCAAAGGACTGTACTTCGGCGGTAACCGGCCGAAGCCGCCGGATGTGCAACTGGAGTATCAGGTGATCTGCCTGGATCTCGAATCCGGCGAAATGCTTTGGCAGCAGACCGTCGAGGAGGGTTCGCCGGACAGCCCCATCCACGTGAAGAACAGCTACGCTTCGGAAACGCCGGTGACGGACGGCCAGCGGGTCTACGCTTACTTCGGCAACCTGGGCTTGTATTGTTTCGACCTGGAAGGTCGTCCGGTATGGTCCAAAAGGTTCGAACCAAAAACAACTCGGTTCGGCTGGGGCACGGCGGCGTCGCCGGTGCTGCACGGCGACCACTTGTACATCGTTAACGACAACGAACAGCAATCGTATCTATTGTGCTTGGACAAACGTACGGGCCAGCAGGTGTGGCGCGTCGATCGCGACGAAGGCAGCAACTGGTCCACGCCGCTGATTTGGCAAAACGATCACCGGACGGAAATCGTGACGGCTGGCACCGACAAGGTCCGGTCCTACGACCTGGAGGGCAACTTGCTGTGGTGGTTCACGGGGATGTCGGTGATCACCATCGCCACGCCGTATGCGGACAACGGCCTGTTGTACGTCAGTTCCGGCTATGTGCTCGACGGCCGGCGCCCGCTGTACGCGATTCGAGCCGGGGCGTCCGGCGACATCTCGTTGGAACCCGGCCAGACCAGCAATCCGTTCATCGCCTGGTGCCAACCGATGGCTGCGCCCTACAACCCGACGACGCTGCTGTACGACGATCAAGTCTATGTGCTGTACGACCGCAGCATGTTCGCCAGCTTTCGAGCGTTGACGGGCGAGGTGGTATTCGGACGCCATCGCATCCCGCAGGGGCACCACTTCACCGCATCGCCCTGGGCCTACGACGGCAAGGTGTTCTGCTTGAACGAGGATGGCGCGACGTTCGTCTTCCGAGCGGGCGACGAATTCGAGTTGCTGCATACCAACGAGCTGGCCGAAGACGATATGGGCATGGCGACGCCGGCGATCGCCGGAGACCGGCTGTTGCTACGCACCTCGGCTCGGTTGTACTGCATCCGCCAAGCAACGCTTGGTCAATGAGCGGCAGGGCGTTTTCGATGCCGGACGGGAACAGATAGACCGCGTACCTGTGTCATCACTCGCGCTTCGTGAACGTCACGAGTCAGGGGTTGTTCGCAGAAGCAGTGCAGGCCCTCCTTCATAGTGCGAACGCACGCTGAAACATGGGTATGGTCAGGCGTGCTCCTTCAACAAGGGAAGAAAAAACGCGAACCCTGCTTTGTCAAATCCGTCCAGCGGGGTTTCAGGGACACACGACAACTTGAAGCGGTTGACGTAGGATGGAGGCCACCGGATGTTCGAGTGACGCTGGAGCCCGATCGGTGAGAATCTCTATCGACAGATCCTGAAACCGTTCCATGTAGTTCTTAGCCCTTTGCTGGTTGCCCTCCAAGGCATGGACTCGCACCAAGCCGTAGAACGCCGGCTTCAGATCAGGTTCCAGCCGGACGGCTATTTCAAAATTCTTCCGCGCCTGTTCATAATTCCCCAATTGGTAGTGAATTTGGCCAAGCATGCTGCGCGCCTCGACAAGCGCGTGCGGGCGGCGGTACACGGAACGTGATCCGCCGCGTCCGCATGAGCGCTCAGGAAGCGCTGCTGCGGGCGAGCCCACCTCGCAGTTGCCGGAGAGGAGGTTTTCGTGCGGCCGAAACCACAGGCGAAGAACAATTTGCGAACGTGATTCTCGTTCAGGTCGCGGACGTGGCGGGCCGTTAAGTGGTCCCCGAAAAAGTTACCTCTTTCCCATGCAGACGATGTGGCCGTCCTTCGTGGCGATGAGCAACCGTCCCTTCGCGGCAATCAACCCGTCAAAAACCGGGGGAGACGTTAGTGGGTAGGCTGCCAGTTCGTTGCCGCTCTCGACCGAAATCGCCTTGAGCATCCCTCCCATCCGCCCTTCCAGCGCCGCCAGGGGATCGTCCATAGGAACGACGTCCGGGGTGCCGGCCAGAAAAAGCACATTACCGGCAAGAACCATGGCCTCCACGCGCAGGTCCACCCATGACGTCCACAAGGCGGGTCGAGCGCGGGAGAACCCGGGTCCCTTGTCGTGCGCCGCATCGCCGAAAAGGTTGACCTCCGGCCGTTCACTCGACGGATACTCGACCTCCCACAACAGGGGCTTCGGATCTCCTTCCCCGCGGTAGAAGAGCGGCTCGTTGTCGTTGTCATCGGCGAACAACAGGTATCCGTTGCCGGGGAATTGCATGGGACTGTGCAAGTTGCGGGTGGTGTAGTGCTTGACCGTGTACGTGCATCGCTCGTCAAACACCAATAGCTGGCCGCTCTTGGGCGCCTGGACGGCAAGGTGGTAGCCCGGCCAGATA
>SKKK01000489.1 GCA_007121535.1 Planctomycetaceae bacterium
TGGGGATTGAGGCCTCGATGTGGCGCGACTTGGTCTGGAATTACAAACGCTACTTTGGACGAAGCGTTTGTGCCGGTTCGCCGCAGGCGATGTCTGCTGATGCGAAGCGTAGCGGCAAGCGCCATCGCTCGGGGCAACGACTGGTCCGTGACTGCTTTTCTGTCACAGCCGGGTAGATGGCACCGCAAACGCCGAATCGCAGCCTTTGACGTTCGAAAATCCCACTCGGTTCATCTTACGGTTCTTCATTACTGCCACTTCTTCGGTCGTGGCGGTTGAAAACCGTTAGAAGACTCGACAAACGTTCCTCTTTGTGTGGGCCGCGATTCCTTTCTGCGCGATTGCCGCAAGGCATTGGCTGCTCGGTAGCCTGCGAAAACAGCATGATCCCAGACGCCAGTAGGCTTCATAAAGATGGGTGGCACCAAAATGCAAAATGCGGTGCCATGAAGATGCGCGCATCTTCCACTCGAAGACGCTACGGGCCTTTTTCCACGCCGGACAATTCGGCTTGCGCGGTGCGGGCCAGGACGCCCCGAAGGTCGTGTGCGTAGCGGTCGAGGATTTCCCGACCGCGGGGCGAGCCGCAGCGCATCAGGGCGCGGCCCGTGCAGAGTTCCAGGTAGGCGTAACGGTCCGCCGTCGGATCGACCGTCCGTCGCGGATCGGTTCCCACGGCCAGGTCGGTTGCGTGAATGCCGGGTTTGTCGGCCAAGGTCTGCAATGCTTCCAGGCAGTCGGGGTGGGCCAGGTGCTCGCCGGCCAAGCATACCGCATGGACGTAGCAGAACATCGCGTCGGATCGTGCGGGATTCATCCGGACTTTTTCGGCCACGGTGTTCATGGACGCAATCACGCGTCGATCGCCCAAGCGGCCCAACAGGAAGATCAGGTATGCGGCGGGCGGCGCCCAGCCGTGGTCGGGCATCGCGTGCCGGCGATGCTCCCACTCGGGCAACTGGTCGCCCGCCAATTCCCGGTCCAGTTCGGCTAGCAGCGTCTCGGCTCCTGCCGAATCGCCCAGGAAACACAGCATCCGGGCGATCTCGAGCCGTCCGGCGCCCCGGGCCGAGGGCAGGGCTTCTTTCAGCAAAGGCAACGTGGCAGCCGGCCGGACGAGCAGATCGGCCATCCGTTCGATCGGCAGATCGCCCGCGGCCATCCGCTGGACCGCGTGTTGCAGGTCGGTTTCCGACATCTCGGGCCACTGCTGGTCCGCCACGGGTGGACCTTTGCGGCCACCGAGGACGGCGCCGCCCTCTTGCCAACCGGTCACGCGAGCTTCCAGGCGATCCGACTCGATATCGGCTTGGGTCAGGATGCCGATCCGGATCAACTCCGCTTGGAGCCGCTGTACGTCGATTTCCGACAGGGCCCGTCGGGTCCGCCCGGCGTGGGCGGCGGCGAGCCCCGCCACGCCGCCCATTGCGATCAGATCGCGCTGCATCCGGGCCAGCGACAGGGCGTCGTGCGTGCAACTGTAGGCTTTGCCGATCACCAGGATTCCTTCCAGGTCTTGGGGAACCAGCGCCCGGTAGGGGATGGCGGCGGGATGGTTCCGCGAGTAGTCCCAATCGACGTATCCGGAGAACACCTGATCGCTGCACGCGATTCCCTTGATGTCGAAGTTCGACAGGGCAACGAGCACCACGTCGTGGAAGCGGCGGCGGGCCAGGATGCCTTCGTAGGTGACGGTGGCCCGGCCGTGGACGTGACGCGATTCGCGGGGCGTCAAGTAGTACTGGGGGAAACCGCGCGCATCGCGGCCCGCGCCGCGGCGGCGCGACGAGATGATGCCGCGGGTCAAATCGGCCGGATCGCGCAGGTCGAAGGCGCAATCGAAATGCCGTGCGGCCTCGGGGTTCGTCCCCCGGTAATGTGCAAAGTTGTCCCACATGGTCATGGCGTCGCGCCGGGTCCCGTAGTCGGCCGATGCGCCCGCCCACGCCGCGACATCTCCGTCGCCCGTGGCGTCGATCACGTGCTGGGCCTTGACGACCGCCAACCCGTCGGGCGTGGCGAACACGACGCCGATCACCGTATTGCCCCGGACGACGGTTCCGGCCGCCGTGCCGCGCAGCAGTCCGGCTCCCGCTTGGATCAGCGTGTTCAGCATGCCCATGCACTTGGGCATCCCGGTCTTTTCCATCATCGAAGCGGCCTGCTGATCCAAGTTCCGGACGAACTCGGTGCTGCGGCCGAACCAGTACTTGGGAACGCCGCCGATGGTATGCGTGCCGCCGACGTCGCCGTATTTGTCGACCAGCAGGGTATCGAGCCCCGAGGCCGCGGCCGTGATGCCTGCCGGGACGCCGCTGGTCCCGGCCCCGGCGACCAGCACCTCGCACTCGGCCACAACCGGCAACGGCAGACCGCCGATGGGAAGACTGCGGCCGGTATGGTAGATGGGCTGCAGTTCCTGGAACCGGGCTTCGCCCCCGGCCGCCTCCGCCGTACCCGTCTGGACGCCGGATAGCCGCATCTGCGTCGCCTGGTCCTGCCGCGCGCGGCACCAGTCCTGCCAGGGCGCATCCAGCAACACGTCCGCCAGCGAGAAATCACCCACCGGCTCCACCAGCGTCTGCGCGATGGCGTCGCCGACGTCCGCCGCGGGACCGGCGACCAGCAGATTGTCGATCTCCGCCGGTCGGCAGGCGTCGATGGTCAAGTCGCCTTGAACGCCACGGCTCTTGAGCCGCTCGACCGGATCGCAGAGCACGGCGTCGCCGCCGCGTACGAACGCAGCCTCCGGCCACTCGCCCGATTCCTTGAGCGCCCGGCCCGCTTCGGCAGCGATCCGCCGCAGCTCCAGTCCGCAAACGGACTGGCGGAACAGTGCCGGGAAATGGGCCGATCCGCCGAGCGCCGCTGCAGGCAGACGGGCCGGAAACTCGATGAAATCGGCGTGCAGCAGCACGCGCCCATCGACCAGTTCGGGGACCCCTTCGACAGGCAACGACCGGCCGTCGAACGGACGGTTGCACAGCATGCTGTAGCGGGCGACCACTCCCGTGGCGGCCGATCCGCGCGGCTCGAAGCCGGCGCCCGCCCATTTCGCCACTCGACCGTCCGGGGTCGCGTCGACGATCGCCCGAGCCTGGATGGCGACCAGACTGCCCTTGCCGGAAAACACCACCGCCGTGACGTGCCGGCCGGCCAATTGCACGCCGCACGGTTGCAGGTCGTAGACCAGGCCCGCTCCGGCGTCCAGCAGCCGGTCTTCCAGTCCGGTGGTCACGGCAACCATGTTCAGAA
>SKKK01000519.1 GCA_007121535.1 Planctomycetaceae bacterium
CCTGGGGTTGATCCCCGAGCCTTTGTACTACGAATTGGTTGGCCCCGGCAAGCCGCATGCCACGTTGTACGAGTACGCGCACAGCGACGCCTATCCCGTTCAGCGGGTGTTGGAGGCCGCCAAGTCGGCCAGTCGCGGCGACGCGGACAGCAAGCACCATTACGTGGCGTTGCTGCAGGATGACCATCCGGCGATCCGCCACTGGGGCGCCTACGGACTGTTCCTGTTGCGCGATGACGATCCGGCCGTTCGCGATGCGCTCGGGAAGATGGTCGCTGACGACCCCTTTGCCGGTAACCGGGTGATAGCCGCCCAGGCTTTGGCGGTCAGCGGCGATCCGGATACGGCGTTCGAGACCATTCTTCGGGAAGCCCGGGAGACCGACGATGGTTACGTGTTCTTGTTCGCCCTGAACGCCTTCCAATACTCGCGGACCGACGATCGTCTCACGCGTGAGGACTGGTTGTCTTTTCAGAATAAGAAGCCATCGACCCCTTATGCTTTGCCCGGTGATCTGGCGCAGCGCATTGTCACGTACGCGTTGGAGCATTGGCCCGAGCGAGCCGTGGTCGAATAAGGGAGCCTGCAGGACATTTTTTCGTTTCCGTTCTTGAAAGTGAGCCATTTACCATGAAGAACATTCTCTTGCGAAGCAGCGGACGCCGTGAAACGGGTGGTCGCTGGGGGTTGCTGATCATCATCGCCGTGCAGACGTTGCTGCTGATCGGCTCTGCGACACCTGCCCGCACTGCGCCGCCGGTCTACGACGTGGTCATCTACGGAGGTACCTCCAGCGCGGTGGCTGCGGCGGTCCAGGTCCGACGGATGGATCGCACGGTCATCATCGTCGCTCCCGACCAGCATCTGGGCGGTCTGACCAGCAGCGGATTGGGCTGGACCGATACCGGGCGAAGGGAAGTCATCGGCGGTTTGGCACGCGAGTTTTACCAACGCCTCAAGAAGCATTACGACAACCCGGAAGTCTGGGTGTACCAGAAGCCAGAACAGAACTCGCATTACCGTCCCGACGAGGACGCGATCTGGGTTTTCGAGCCCCACGTGGCGGAACGCACGTTCGAGGCTTGGATCGCCGAGCATGAGATTCCCGTGGTTCGCGATCGGTGGCTGGATCGCGAATCGGGCGTGACCATGCAGGGAAACCGCATCGTGGCCATCACCACGCTGTGCGGCAACACGTATCGCGGGCAGGTGTTTCTGGATGCCACCTACGAAGGCGATCTGATGGCGGCCGCCGGTGTTTCGTTCCACGTGGGTCGCGAGGCCAACAGTGTTTACAACGAAACGTTGAACGGCGTCCAGTTGATCCCGCCGAATCGGCCTCCATGCCTGGGGCGGACCCTGCCCGACCAGCAGCGGAGACCGGGACCCAGCGGACACTTCTTCGCTTATGAAGTCAGTCCGTACGTTGTGCCCGATGATCCGTCCAGCGGTCTGTTGCCCAGGATCCATGATGAAGATCCCGGTGAAACCGGCCAGGGCGATGATCGTATCCAGGCTTACAACTTCCGCATGTGCTTGACCAACCATCCGGACAACCGAGTCCCGTTCCCGAAGCCCGAGGGTTACGATCCGTTGCAGTACGAGCTGTTGCTGCGCACGCTGCAAGCGGGGTCCCGCCACGTGTTCGGCAAGTTCGATCCGATCCCCAACGCCAAGACCGACACCAATAACCATGGGCCGTTCAGCACCGACAACATCGGCATGAATTACGATTATCCCGAAGCTTCGTACGAACGTCGCCGAGAGATCGTCCAGGAGCACCGCCAGTACCAGCAGGGATATCTGTACTTTCTGGCCAACGATCCGCGGGTGCCCGAGGACGTACGACGGCACTATAACACGTGGGGGCTGGCGGCGGACGAGTTCACGGACAACGGGAACTGGCCGCACCAGATCTACGTGCGGGAAGCTCGGCGGATGATCGGCGAATTCGTGATTACGGAAAACCATCTGCGCCGCCGTCTGCCGACCGAACAGTCCGTCGGCATGGGCTCGTACAACATGGATTCCCACCATACCCAACGGTACGTCGCCTACAATGAACGGGGTCAGGCGTACGCTCAGAACGAAGGCGACGTGCAGGTCAATCCCGGCGGGCCTTACCCGATCGACTACCGTGCATTGACGCCCAAACGCGAAGAATGTGCGAACCTGCTGGTGCCGGTCTGCGTGTCCAGCAGCCATATCGCGTTCGGCTCGATCCGCATGGAACCGGTCTTCATGATCTTGGGTCAGTCCGCCGCCACGGCGGCGGTTCACGCGATCGAGCAACAGACCGACGTGCAGGGGATCGACTTCGACCGGCTGCGTCAACGGCTGCTCGACGACGGGCAAGTCCTGGAGTGGCGAGACCCGAACCGCCAGGTCAGAAACGTGTGGGCCGAGGAGCTGGAGGGCGTGGTGGTCGATCACCTCCAGGCGCAATTCGAAGGGCATTGGCCCACATCCAGTGCGATCGGGCCGTTTGTCGGCTTCGGCTACCGGCACGACGACAACGCGGAGCATGGCACGAAGCTCGCTCGATACCAGGCTCGCCTGAAGCCCGGGCGCTACGAAGTTCGCCTGGCCTATTCGGCTCATGGAAATCGAGCCAGCAACGTGCCGGTCGTGATCCATCATGCCGACGGCCGCAGTGAAAAGAGCGTGAACCAGAAGCAGACGCCGCCCATTGAAGGACTGCTGATCTCGCTGGGCACGTTCACGTTTGGGGAAGCGCCGGCGGTGGTCGAAATCTCGAATCGTGGTACGGATGGCCACGTTATCGCGGATGCCGTCCAATTCATCCCCGTCCCCGCAACCACAGGCCGAGACGATTGATCGATGGGACGTTGAGGCGTCGGCCAACGATCGTGTGGGTCCCGCGCGCTGAGCGGGACCCGAGCGGCCCCCCGTTCGGCGCTCGGGGGCCACAGGGGGTCTTGAGTCGTTTTCGGCCAACGACCTACCAAAAGTGAAGCGACCGTTCTTCCCGATTTTCAGCGTGCCCTCCAAAGGGTCTGACATTTTTTCGCATAGAGCTTAGCTTAGTGTTCCTCTTTTCACTGCCCTTCCGTACCATCCGACTGTCGCTCCCGGATGGCCTTGATCGCTTTGTCCGCTTCCGTGATCCCCGTGCCGCGCGAGTTGGCGCGGAACGCCTCCAGCAGGGCGATGCTCTTTTCGGTGCCGATGTCGCCCAGGATCTTGGCGGCTTCCAGCCGCACGATCCAGTCGGCGTGGTCCAGGAGCGGC
>SKKK01000589.1 GCA_007121535.1 Planctomycetaceae bacterium
ATGAATCTGCCATGGTGATGGGCGAAGTACAGGTAGTACGTCCCCAACGGGTCC
Source organism: Planctomycetaceae bacterium (assembly GCA_007121535.1). Classification (GTDB taxonomy): domain Bacteria; phylum Planctomycetota; class Planctomycetia; order Pirellulales; family Pirellulaceae; genus SKKK01. Next base: position 55 of record SKKK01000589.1, read on the forward strand.
TCGATCCACTCCGGCACGCGAATCAGGGACGGGCCGTTGATGTTGTTGCCCAGGTTCCCTTCCAGCCCCGGCAGTTCACGGTGGATGAATGACGGACGGGCTGGAAAAGACGGTCGCTCGGACGGGCGGCGATTCAAAGGTGAGGTAATCGAAGATTCCAGGCACTTTTGGACCGTCGGGGGTCGGAGACGGGGGCGGGTCTCATTCGTGTCGATTTGCCGCGTCGTGCGATCGTTCACCGGTCGTCGTCGGGGCATGACGCTATTATACCCACTCAACCCGCTTTCCCCGAGAGAATGAGACCCGACCCCATTTCCCCCATTTCGACATTCAAGGAAGGGCGCGAAGTCACCATCAACTAGCCTGGCCCAAGGCATCCCGGCGGGTCGGAAGACGTTCTTCTGGCCCGCCGTTTCGCTCAGCCAAGGACGAAGCCGAAGGGATTGGTGAAGGTGCGGTGGAAGTGGTTTCCCTCCTTGCGCACCAGCTCGGCCCGGACGTAGGAGCCGATGCCCGGCGTCTTCCGGAAGTCGAGGGTGTCCCCCACATGGACGACCCGACCCTGGGGCCAGGGCGCGTTGCTGGTCCGGAAATCCTCGGTCGGTTCGAGCGACTCGGGGGCGGAAATCCAGCGCACCTCGCCGCAATTGTCGGCACGGATCGCGATGGTTCCCTGCGCCGGGTCGGCCTGCACCGAAAGAAGCTGCGGGAAATCGAGCATTTGCGGTTCCTCAACGCGGTAGTTGATCCCGACGGTGGAGGCACAGAAGTGGAAGCGACCCGCAATCATGGCCTGCCGCACGGATTCGGAAGTAGGGTGGTCCAGGAGGAAAGTGGTGTAGGTCTGTCTGGTGCTTGCGAGATCATGCATGTCGTCGGTGCCGAATCCCCAGATTGGCCTTTGCGGCATGAACCGGGCCAGCAACTGATCCCATAGCCCCTCGTCATAGGCGCGGAAGGCCCTGGCGCAGTTGGTCACCTCGATGCCCACCAGGCAGTCGGCAGGGTGTTTGTGGTAGCGTTCCACATACCACTGGAGCGGTTTCCGCTCCCACCAGGCATGCTTGTCCTCGACGCCGGGATGGTTGAGGAAAGCCAAGCCGTTCTTGGCGCGGATGTCTTCGAGTTGGTCGTCCTCCCAGACCTCGTTCCCCTCGGCGTCCACGATGCCGCCGTAGGGTGCGCGGCTGCCCGTCCGCTCGTACCAGACTCCGTAGTTGCTGAAGAAGCTGTTTATGTGGTGGCGGAAGGTCAACTCGCTGCCCTCGATGCCGATCATCCCCAATTCCTCGGGACTGGGACAGCCATAGTCGGTCCAAGGCCAAGTGGGATTGGCCGGATAGTTCTCCGGATAGGGTTCCTTGGGATACGGGCTGGCCTTTTCCGGTGGAAGCTGCTTCCAGAGAATCCGCGCGTTGGGACGGTTCCAGTCGTGGTCGGTGATGGATAGAATCGAGAAATCGGCCCGGCGATAGGCCCGGACCACCTCCTCGACCATCTGGTAGCCGTCGCTCTGCAGGGTGTGCAGATGCAGGGCCGCCTTGTGTCTGCCCACCTGCGCCCAGTCGATACCCGCATAGGGATCGAGGACCAAGCACGGAGTGCCCGCCGCCTGCGTCTTCCGCCAAGGCACTAGGGAAACGGCAGCGCCAGCCCCCAGACAGGTCAAAAGTTCACGGCGGTTCATGGAAGATGACTCGGACATGGCGGACTCCTTGAAGCAACCGCAACCAGCGGCTTTCCTTCAACCTGACTTATTTGCGGGAAAAGTCAACCCCCTCACCGGGCGCATGAAAGATGTGTCGGTTCGGCTCGTGCGCCGCTTGCTTTCCTCGCATTTGAGTTCTACGACCAGAATTGCCATGGAGCGCTGCGCCGCGGAAACCAGCGGCGTCGACGACGGCGTCGGAGAGATCATGGCTGCACTGAAGCGGCTCGGCCTGGGCGACAAGATGCCGCAAGAGCCCCCATCGCCCGGCCGCGACTTCTCGCCCGTGCTGGCCGGCAAGAGCATCGAGTGGGAGAACGTCATGTTCTACGAGTTCGAGATCCTGCGCGCGGTACGGGCGGAGCGGTGGAAGTACATCGCACGGCATCCGGGCGGCCCGCATGAGCTTTACGACATGAAGAACGATCCCCACGAACGCGTCAATCTATACGGCCAACCCGGCATGGAAGCCATCCGCGACGAGATGGCCGAGAAACTCACCGCGTTCTTCGACCAGTACGCCGACCCGCAATACGATATATCGAAAGGCGGCCGCTCGAAGGCCCGGCGATTCACCGACCGCCGCTGAACGTATGGCGCGCGGCGCAATTGCGGTGCTCGGCGGCGGCAAGATCGGCGTCCGCCAGATGCCATGACGGGTAGCACTGGCCGTCGACAGTTGTTTCATCAGGATGACGACTACCAACGAATGACGAATGGGCTGGAAAAAATGGTCGCTCGGGCGGGCAGCGATTCAAGAGTGAGCCAATCGAACATTCCAGCAACTTTTTGACCGCCGGTCCCTATCTGGATCTGATTCCGACTCGCGGAAACGACCGCTGGCACAACGTCCGGTGGATTGGTGAACGAGCACGTCCATATACAATCGGATCATGGCAGGCGCCCCAGTCTCCGCAGTTTCTGCCGCCCCGGCGTTTCTCCTAACTTCCTCCGGAGCGCACTGATCTGTGCCTCGTCGCGGGCGATTTGCTCGTCGAACTCGTCGCGGTGATCGTAGTAGTAGGCCAGTGCCGCGTGGATCTGGGCCAGCGACAAATGCGGGTATTGGAAGTGGATTTCTTCCGCACTGGACCCGTGACCCAACTTGTCCAACACCACCTCAACGACTTTGACGTTGGTGTCGTCAATCCAGGCGACGCCATTGTGGTCCAACACGATGTGGCTTGCCAGAACCGCTGTCATAGTCGATTCCTTCCAATTCGATTGATAGAAGTCTTGAACGATTGATAAAGACATTGAACGACGTCCGCCAAGATTTCAACCCTACTGGTCGGTTCTTTCACGCTTTCTGCCAATTCTTTGACTTTTCCTGATCATTTCCACCTTGTTCTGGGGGTTGGTGGCGTGCGTTGCCGTGTTGCGGGCCGAAAATGTGACGAGCCGTCTTGACGAATGCGTGGGCGTCCCGGAATTCGCCCCTTTGCGGATGACCCTCTGACCAGCCAGCCTGTTCTACCGGGTTGACCAATCTCGCGTCCTGATGTATCCTCCTGGCCATCGTCCAGCGATGAAATGACCCTTCTTTTTCGGTACAGGCGGTCGGACATCGCAGTTTTTTGATGCCCCACTGAAGGCTTTGCTGCATGGCCCTTTCGCTGAACAAACCCAAGCTGGACAAACTGGGCCGCGGCTACGTTTGGGATGGCCAGATCCCCGACTGCCTGTACCAGAACCACATCTTCGCGATAAGGTGTCTTCGCCATAAGCTGCGTCCGGGATACTTGGCCTACACCACCGCGGCCCGGTATGGACGCGACTATTTCGAAGCGACCGGCAAGCGGACGACGAACCTGGCAAACACGAACGCGACGAAAGTCGGGCAGTTCCCGATCCCGTTGCCGCCGCTCGGCGAACGGAATTGTCACTCGCTATGCGATCGGTGGCGCGGTCGGGGCGACGTTCTACCTGGAACCGGTGGCCACATTGGATGTGGACATCTTCGTCACGTTTCGGGAAGAACCCCACGCCATTCTGGTCAGTCCGCAGCCCATTTTCGACTACCTCGTGGCACGGGGTGGAAGGATCGAAGGCGAGTACGTTATACTGCATGGTTGGCCGGTGCAGTTTCTGCCGCCCACGAGTCCGCTGGTGGAAGAGGCACTTGACCGGTTCATCGAAGCGGATGTTTTGCAGACAACGCGATTCATGGATATCCTGGCTCGACATGATTTGGCAGAGACTTGGCGGAAATTCGAACAGACGTTTCTTGGGGACCGAGGATGACTTTCGAGATTCAATCGATTGTGCAAAGCAAGCAGCAATTTCGCCGGACGCTGGCGCTTCGTCCTGTCGCCGAGAAACTTGCCATGCTCGACGCTTTGCGCGAGCGGACGCGGTTGCTGCGTACCAGCGTCGCAGACGCGAAGACACCGCGACTTTATGAGACGCCGTCCCCGCCGTCCAGTCGCCTGCCGAGGAATTGATAAAACGCATGGATCGGGCTCTCTGAAAACACCAATGCTCATCACGGCAAGACGCATGAGCGCACGCCGATGGCCCCGCTAAGCACCCGGCCAGGAGTTTCTTGTCAATCAAGGTAACCTTGCATTGGGGCCACAGGGGTCGGGAGTCGTTTTCGGGCAACGATTCACCAGATAGAAAACGGGTTTTCCGAAAACGACTCCCGACCCCTTTCGCCCGATTCCACCACGAAATATCGGACCGGGTGCTTATCCGATCTTCCGGCCGCAGCTATTCCACCGGGTAGCCCAGACTTTTCAGGTTCTCTTTGACGTGCGGATAGATCCGCATCGCGTTGCGGAAGTAGATCTTTTCGAGCACATCAAGAGGCAGCGCGAGGCCTTGAATGGTGCGCTGTCCGGGAACTCCGAGCCGGACGCCGGTCTGGCCTTTCGTGACGTCCACGAACTCGCTAGGCAACATCTTGTCGGTCTCGAGGAAGTCAAAGCTGCGTTTGTAGTTGGATGCCCTGGTCTTGAACTGGTCGCCGGCCCCGCCCAGATCGGGAGCAAACCAAACCGTGCCCATGTCGGTGCCGAAAAGAACCCGGTCGGCGTACTCGATCATAAAGTCCCTCAGGTTGTCGCGGTTAACGCGGTAGATCATCTCCGGAACCGTGGCCAGATCGACGTAAAGGTTCGGATACGTGGTGAGCATGTAGCGGAGATAATCCAGTTGCTCGTCAGAATAGCACAACCAGAGCATGTGTGCATTGACGACCACCAGGTTGGGATGTGCCTTGAGAACGTTTTCCCAGGCCCGCTGTTGGCGCCAGAATTCGACCGGGCACGAGTACCATCCGCTGGTCCGCTCGCCGTACGTGCCGTGGGGATTGGCGACGTGTACCGAGGCGCCGATCATGCCGATTTCTTCCAATTTGGAAAAGTAAGGCCGGTGGTTCGGATGATCGACCTGGACCCCGTGCCCCCAGCCCGGATAGAACTTGAACCCCACTACGCCGCGTTCTTTCCAAATGGCCAGATCGTCGGGCGAATACTTCATCTTCTTCGGCTCCTCGCCAGCGACGGTCCGGAAGCCGGTATAATCGTTGATCGTCCACAGAACTCGTCCCTGGTAACGTTCGTGCAACTCTCGCAAGTCCGGCGGGTCGCCCGATAGGCTGATCCACATGGCCAAGTCGGCATCGTACTGCTCGCGGATGGCGTCGCGCAACTCCATGTACTCGTCGATGACCTCCCACGTGTTGCGGATGTGCGCGTGGACATCGACGCGCGGCATGGTGCTCAGCGTGAACGGGCTTGGCGAGTCTGCCAACGCCGAAGCGCCCGCCAGAAGAACCGTGATCCAGACAAATCGAAAGCGATGCATCACCAAGTCTCCTATGTACTACTAGGGTTTGACAACACTGCGGCCTGTCCGGGCACGGCCGCCAATCTCACGAAAGAAACCGGGCGGAGCCTGCCGGACAGTTGACGGCGTCCCACCGGCCGCCGCCGGCACGAGCGTCATTGTATCACGGACGCCAGGGACGTACAGCAGCCGGCAGATTCGCTGTTCGAAGATTTCGGGTGCGGCGTGAAGCCGCCGCACTCCGCATGGCCGGGTGAGGTCACTCACCCGAAATCACAAAATCGTCGAACCAGAACTCCTGGCCGACGTCCTCGCGCCAGTTGGTAAGGAATTGGAAGCGGGCGAGGTGCTTGAGGTTCTCGTACGACTCGCGGGCCTTGCGGACGTCGAGGGTGATCTCGTGCCAGGCGCCGTCGTCGATCAGCGTGTAGATCCCCAGGTCGACGTAGCCCGCGGAGGAACGGGATTTCGTGCCGCCAAGGACGAACCCTCGCGGCCGGCTTTCGGCGGGAAACGGCTCGATGGCCAGAGCGACCGGAACGCCTTCGGGAATGCGGTAGGCGAACCGGATGAACGGGTAACGGTCGATGTCCCAGTCGCCCGGGGCGATCTGCCCGGCGGTCCGGTTGGCCTTGCGCCCGTCGAAAAATGCGTGCATGCACTTGCCCTCGCCTTCAGGGCGCGGCACGTGGGCGAAACCGGTCTGGTGTGGCCGGTAGAACTTGAACTGGTAGCCCCAGTGCGTTCTGCGAGTGGCGTCCTCGAAGTCGGCCTCGACCAGCGGCGTGGAGGACGCCTCGGGCTCGACCACATGGATGAATATCACGTCGACCCCGCGGCGGCCGTCGGCGAAGGTGGCGCGGACCGTCACGCCGTAGTGGCCGGCGTCGGCATAGGTGTGCGTCGCCGCGGCGTCGTGCGCGAAGGCGCCGTCCTCGAAGTCCCACGTGACCGACGTGGTTTCCTTGCCCAGCGTATCGATCGAGAAGCTGACCGGCTGCCCCGGCTCGACAACCGCAGGCCGGGCCAGTGCGACGAGCCGCGTTGGATGGGCGCCGCCGTGCTCGTACGCGCCCAGGTCGGGCGCCTCGCCGGTCCAGGGCAGGCTGACGGGCAGCTCGTCTTCCCAGGCGACGTCGCGGTCGAGGTGCAGAATGGCCGGCTGATAGTAGCGGAGTTCCACGCGCTCGATCTGTGCCAGGTTGTCGCCGCGGCCGACCGCGATGAAGTCGCCCTCCTCGCCGTCGATGCCGAATCCGTCGAAAAAGCCGCGGCCGTCGTTGACCGGCAGTTGCCGCCCGCGGCCGGAGCCGACGGCGCGGGCAATCGGCTCGCCGGCGTCGATGGCCGCGCTGCCGGGCGCGAGCCGGTAGTCGCGGTTGTCCGCGTCGAGGAAGCCGGGCTCGGCGTCGATGTTCTCGTGAAACTCCGACCAGAAGCCGCCGGTAACCGGGGTGTTTTCGTTGGCCTCTTCGGCCGTCCAGTAGCGGCTGCCGTAGGCGACGACCTTCTGGCCGGGCTCGGTGCCGCGGAAAAGGTTCCTCAGGAAGCGGTTGTCGCGGCTGATGCCATCGGCCCGCCGCACTTGCACGTTGCCGCCGGTCCAATCGTTGCGGTAAAAGATGTTGTTCTGGAACAGGTTGGCGCTGACGTTGATGCCGCCGAGGAACCAAGCCTCGCCGACGTTGTCGGCGAAGGTGTTGTTGTAGAAGCGCGAGTGCATGGTACCGAACGGCCCGCGGAACCGGCCGGTGGGCGAAACGCCCTGCCAGATGTAGCTGCCCATGTTCAGCGGCGGGCCCAGGTTGCCGAACACCCGGTTATGGCGAAAGATGCCGTCGTCCCAGAACGAGTGCGCCCGGCTCGACGCCGACCCGCCGCTGTCGCGCGCCCGCGTGATGATGTTGCCCTCCCACAGGGCGCGGCCCAGCGAGTACGTGATGTAATTTCGACCCCACTCGGCGCGGAACACGTTGGCGCGAATCACCACGTTGTTGCAGTAGTTCAGCGTCAGGGGGCTGTGCCCGATGCGGGTGAACGAGTTGCCCTCGATCAGCACCTCGCTGCACTCCTCCAGCCACATCATGTCGCCCCCCACGTTGTCGGCGCTGAAGATGTTGTCCAGCAGGCGTACCTGCCGGCTGTGCGTGATCGACATGGGCCTTGGCGTATCGCGCATGCGGCAGTTCCGCAGGGTCAGGTGCCGGCAGTCGGCAGCCCGGAGCCACTGCGCCCGGCCGCGGCCGTCGATGTGCAGCCCTTCGATGGTGATATGTTCACGGCCGTCGACTTGGATCAGCGGGTGGCCGCCATCGGCTGCCAGGACCGCTTCGTACGCGGTGGCGGACCGATAGGTAATGGGCAACCCGGCCCTTCCGCTTTGCGTCGGCGCGATCACGCCGGCATACTCGCCGGGCAGCAGCACCAGCGTATCGCCCGGGCCGAGCGATGCATTCGCTTTTTCCAGGCTGCGCCACGGCCGCTCCCGATCGCCAGCCGCGGCGTCATCGCCGTCGGGCGACAGATAATACTTGGCGCCACCTGCGGAACATGCAAACAAGCATACCAGTGTGACGGCTAGAAATGGGCAAGCACGAATGGACGTTTTCATTCTTGTTTCTGCTTTCTCGGGCTATTCCAGGAGGCAAGATGTTCGCCATTTGTTCTCCCGGATCCATTCTGCCCGTTCCGCCGACTGTTCGTCCAGAGCCACGGTGATGCTGGTCATGGCGGTTCGCTCCGGGATTATCGAAATAAGATTCCCTCAACCATCCGTCATGGTACGAATGCTAAGCCCGGTATGTCAACCGCTGTGCATGGTTAGAAACGGCGTCCGCCTTCGGATCTCCGACAACGGGGACTGAGAAGACACGGAATCGCACGAGGGATTGCCTGCCTGAAGGGGACAAAGAACGCTGACCGGGGTCGGGAGTCGTTTTCGGAAAATGTACGTACCACGTGGCCGGTCGTTGCCCGAAAACGATTCCGACCCCCCGTTGCGTTCCCATGCAAGGCTACCTCAATTGGCAAGAAACTTCTGGCCGGGTGATTATGGTTTTCGGCTGCGTCGCGCGAACGTCGAATATCTGTCGTGGCAGTACGACAAAATGGCGGAGCGTGATCGATCGGTGATCCTTGCTGCAATGAGCAGCAGCAACGCCACGCCACTTCAGCACCTTCCGGCATGGTGTTTGCAGGCCAGTCTTCTTAGTCTTCCCTCGCTTTGATGGAAGACTTAAACGACAACGCGGACAAGCGAAGAAAAAGGAGTCGAGACAATGACACGTACGTTGACGATGATGATCTGTGGACTGCTAGCGTCCTCTCTTATGGTCGGTTGTGAGGTGCCCGAGCGTCCGCTCGATCCGGTCGAGCCCATCGAGCCCGCCGATCCCATTGAGCCCTTCGAACCGGCCGATCCGGTCGAGCCCGCCGATCCAGTCGAGCCCGTCGAGCCGATCGAGCCCGACCTCACGATCGAGGATATTACGGATCCGTTAGAGGAAGCGACCGAGGCCGTCCAGGAGTATACCGAGCAGCAGACGGAAGAAGCGTTGGAAAATGCTCGTGTCGAAATGGACCAACTCCAGGCTCAAATCGAGCAACTGCAGGAGCGGGCTGGCGAGATGCACGAATCGGCTCGGGAGCGATTCCAGCAGGCGATCGAGCAAATGGATCGGACGCTGGACGAGCGGCTGGAAGACGTCGATCAGGGTTTGAGCCAATTGCGCGACGCCAGCGCCGAGGCTTGGACGGAAGCCGAAGAAAACTTTCAGCAGGCGGTTACCAATTTGCAGGAAGCCTACGAGCAAGCGACCGCTGCATTCGACGAGGCAATGGAAGCCGAGCCGGAGCCGGAACCGGAAGCCGAGCCGGAAGACGACGACTGACCTTGCATGGATGAGGCAACGGGGGGCGGGGGTCGTTTTCGGCCAACGATCGTGTGGGTCCCGAGCGCTGACCGGGACCCGACCGGACCCCCGTTCGGCGCTCGGGGGCCACATGGCAAGCGGATCATCCGAAAACGACTCCCGACCCCCCACCGCCCGATTCCACCAAAGAATGTCATCCCGGCCCGCGAGTAGTAGCCGAGCCCGCATGCGATCCCGTAGGCCCAGACAACCCAAATGGTCGAGGCCGTGGTGATTCCTTTCACCGAGCCTTGCGATTGAGTGATGGTGCCCGCACCCAAAAATCCGATGCCGCCGATACCTGCCACACGTTTCCGGCGTGGCCCGATCGGTCGAAACGTTCGCCGACGGCCTGTGGACGTTGGGGCACGAGGTGCACGTGGTCTGCCCGACTTTTCAGGGCGCCACCAGGTCGACCGACTCGATCTTGCGGGTTCCGGCCATCCAGAACTTCAATGGCAGCGACTTCTTGGTCCGCATTCCGTTGCCGGGCGCGATCAGCCGACATCTTCGCAAGTTCCCACCCGACCTGATCCACGCCCATCATCCTTTTCTCCTGGGCGACACCGCGCTGCGTAAAGCACGGAGATTGCGCCGGCCGCTGGTATTCACGCATCACACCATGTACGAAGACTATACGCACTACGTACCGGTCGATCAGCGCCGTCTTCGACACTTCGTGATTCGTCTGAGTACCGACTATGCGAACCTGTACGACCACGTTGTTGCCCCGAGTGAAAGCGTCGCCGATTTGCTCCGCCTGCAAACCGAATCGGAGTTGTTGGCTGCCAAAACCCACGCCCTGGTTGCCGCAGCCGAAGGCCCGCCGGACCTGAAGAGAGACACATCGGGTGGAGACTGAGCGGAATGGTACGATGAACGATTCGATGTTGACCGAGTTGACAACGGGTCGGATCCGCCATTACACTGTGGGATAAACAGGCGGTTTGTGAAGGGTGGGCCGCCGGGGGTTTTGTACGAGCGGCTGAGTGGGCCGGTCGGGCATGGTCGACAACGATCACGAAAGGGAGCCAACCATGAAATGCTTTACGCTCACGTCGCTTGCGCTTTGTTTGCTGCTGGTGAACTTGGCAGCCAGCGCCGATGACAACGCCGGATTCCAGCCGATTTTCGATGGGGAGAGCCTCGACGGCTGGAGCGGCGATGAAAGGTTCTGGCGCGTCGAAGACGGACACATTATCGGGCAGACCACCAAGGAAAACCCCACCAAGGGCAATACGTTCCTGATCTGGGACGAGGGCGAACCGAACGACTTCGAGTTGCGATTCCGCTATCGCATTGACAGCCAGTGGGCCAACTCCGGCGTGCAGGTGCGCTCCGAGAACCTGGGCGATTACCGCGTGCGGGGCTACCAGCCCGACATTGCCACGGTAGATTGGATCACCGGCATCCACTATGAAGAGCGCGGCCGCGGCATCCTCGCCCGTCGCGGGGAAAAGGTCGTGCTGGCCGCCGACGGTTCCAAGGAAGTCACCCGCCTGGCCGACGAGGACGAGTTGGGCGAGAAGATCAACGCGCGCGATTGGAACGACTATCACGTGATCGCTCGCGGCGACACCATCATCACGAAGATCAACGGCGTGAAAATGCACGAGTTGGTGGACAACGCTCCTCAGGCACGGCGCAGCGGCGTCGTCGCGTTTCAACTGCACCAGGGCCCGCCAATGACCATTCGCTTCGCTGACATCAAACTCAAACCATTGCCCCAATAGGCACCCCGCCAGATATTCCTTGATGGAATCGGGCGGAAGGGGTCGGGAGTCGTTTTCGGGTGACCCGCTTCCCATTTGGCCCCCCGAGCGCCGAGCGGGGGGCCGGTCGGGTCCCGGTCACCCGGACATTGATTCCAGGTGTCCGCCTCCCGCTGCGTTGATTGCTTTCCATCCGTAGGAGCAGGCGAGGAATTCATCCAGGCCGCTGAGTTCCAGGAACGTACACGGACTGCGAATCCCGCAGTCTTTGGATTGCACGAAGACCAGATGAGCAGCGACCAGCAGCCTGTGCAGCAACCGCAAACCATCCGGGATTTCGGGCTTCTATCTTCACGGAATGCAATCACTCACCACCAAGCACGTGCGACGTTGGCAGTTGCACCGGGATTTGGTCATGCTTCGGGTCACGAATAATCCGGGTTAAATCTTCGCTGATGCTTCGGGAGGAAATGCGCAACGATTCGGGTGGGCGCACGAAGAAAGGCCGCGCCCCCGAAATGGTTCAGGAACGCGGCCCGGCTAATGGTCGCACATGTCCGCAGCCGCAGATCAATCGATCGTGGGCGGAAGGGACTCGAGCAAGCGGTGGACCAGTTGGTTTTCCGGCTGGAGTTGCCGGGTGTTGATCAGGGCTTCGCGAGCCGCATCGACTTGGTGGAGCATCAGGCAGTGGTAGGCCAGCAGGAAATGCACGCTCGCCGTCGCCGTCGGCTCAGCAGCAGCGATTC
>SKKK01000248.1 GCA_007121535.1 Planctomycetaceae bacterium
CAGCCAGTCCACAAGTCGTCGTCGCGATCGCAACTCCAAGCCTGCCAGACCCGCATAATATAAGGACTCCTTTATCTTTAGCGGATTGTGTTTTGTGTGTCAATCATCTGGGACTGGTTTTGACCGAAATCGTGATGGAAAGGCCCCGCGAGACGGCCCGAGCGACGGCCCGTGACGGCTCAGCAGGACATCATCACGGTCCTAGAAGCTCGGTTTGACGACGTTCCAGGCGATTTGGTGGAAGGAATCGAGTCGATCGACGACCACGTGCACCGGAGGGGCCTCGTGCGGCTGGCCGCGTCTTGCCCCGATTTGGCCGCGTTCCGGAACGCGGTGGTCCAGAACTGACCGGTCTTCCGGTCAAACACCCGGCGAAATCGGTGATGGCGTTCAAAACGCCCGTCGACATAGTTGAAGGTCGTCGTGCGCCCCGCCGCATCGACCATCTGCGACAGCGAGTCCGGCACGCCGTCGCTGTCCAGGTCAATATAGCTGAACGCCATCGTATTGCCCACCCGGTCCACGCGCGAGGTCAACAGCCCGTACTGGTCGAACTGCGATTGTCCGCCGTGCTGGTCGGTCATCGTGAAAGTCCCGTTGCCGTTGGCGACCAAACTGATCCCCCGCAACTGGCCCTCGGGCGGCAGGTACGAGCCGTCGGGCAGCTTTTGGAGCCAGAACAGATTTCCGTCGCCGCCGATCCCTATGGCGCCGTTGTCTTCGACCACCAGCCGGTTCAGGTCGTCCAAACGCCAGCGGTTGTCCAGCGGGCTGTCGAGCAGGTTCCGCACGTTCCGCCAGCCGGTGTAGGTGCTGCGTTTGGACTTTCAAAAGGCTCGGGCGCCCTTAACGCTCGCCGGATGTGCCTAATCCTCGGTTTGCGTAGTCCCCTGCAGTTGTCCTCGAAGTACATGCGCGGCTTCCGACAGGAGCCGGAAACGCACATCGGCCAATTCATATCTTCCAAGTTCATCCTGATAGAACAGCGGCTCGGAGCGGGTAATGTCCCGACAGGCAGTAAAGCGTGGTGACGCGCCTTCGGGCAAGTGCTCGCCGTCAACCGGAATGTAGCTGTTCCGCCGGAAAGCGAAGATGCGGTTCGTCGAGGCGTCGTGGATACAGGCGATGATCGGATCGGCTTCGTCGCGGAACACCAATTGACATGTTCGCCCGGATTCACTGCTGCTGGCCGGTGACGCCCGGTAGATCTCGCCGCCATTCGTGACGAAATAGTAGCAATCGTCGTCGACGGCAACGGTAAATGGGCCATTAAAGGGCACCTCGAACGACTCCCTTTCGATCCACGACATGGTAGTCAGTGATTCCGGGATTTCGGGTTCCGGTTCCGGTCTCGGCTCGAGTGGCCCCAGTCCAAAACGAACCTTATCCGTTTCTGCTGATTCCTGACGTGCAACCGGATGACTACGCGGAGGATCGCGACGCTGTAACTCAACACCCTCTTCATCTTGCATGGTAAAGTCGAACACGATCATCTTTGAGGCCAAATCTTGGCCGCTACTGCCGATTCCCGGAAGCAGGCACGTGAAGAACAAACCGTCGCCATCTGAGGAAATCGCGAAATCCCAGCCGCCGCACCAATCGGGATAAAGGTACTGGATCATCCGGCGCTCGAATCCGAAATAGCTGGTGTTCACAGGCCTGTTCCCTGTGTATTTTCCGACGAGAACGCGAACGTGAAGCTTTCCCGATTCCGCTATCGCGTCCGATCTGCGCCCCGCCAAGCGCAGGTCGATTGCGTCACTGTGGAACGGGACGACAAAGAAGCCCGAACGAAACAATAGTACAGGCGAGGAATCACGGCCCCGGGCCACAAAAAATGCCAACCGGCCGTCCCATACTCGCCATTTCGGAAAGCCCCTGTGGTGCTGCGAATCGACTGGTATGTGGCTGTTCGCTTCGTACGTGAGCGTGTCCCTCCACGAAACCATAAGGTTCTTCCAGCCCTCCGGGATGGGGAACCGAGGATATGCCCGATGCATCATCGTCAACTCACCCGCTGGAATTTGTTGGACCAGCCAATGGCGATCCGTACGCTGGCCTCCGGTGCTTCCGATCAACTCAGAACCGAGAATACTCGCGAAAGGCATATTGACAACGGTTCTTCGTCGCTCCTCATCGACGTCCTCCTGATTCAACTTTGCCCCTGATGCCTGTTGGTCCGCCGTCGCATGCCCACAGGGAAGGTGGGGCACCATCGAGATAGCCAACAGAACCATTAACAATCGTATTCCGAGCCTCGTCATCATTTCGTCTCCGTCTGTGAGGTTACGTCCGTATTCTCCATAGATAGATGGGTGGCACCTATCAGCCCGCACCAATAGATAGATGGGTGGCACCTATCAGCCCGCACCACGAAGAATCCCCGTCCCATCGAACCGTCGTCCCGTTTGGTTCCGATCGTAGGACGCATGCCGTCGCGTTTCTAGCCAACAGTGCCCAAGCGGCCGAAAAGCCGGCGGCTAGCGCCTTGCCGCTCACGGAAAAACGCGACAGCTATTTCTTCGCCGATCCTTATTGGCGGACGTCGAAGCACCAGAGCCGGTCGTGATAACGCAAGTAAAGCCGCCCATCCAATAACACTGGATGCGCCCATGCATCGCGGATGCGGTCGTCGACCAACACGAAACGGCCGGCGGGCTGAAGTCCGTTCCCGTCGATCCGATACATGCCCGCCGCGCCACGCTCGTCCAGCACCATCAAACTGCCATCGGCGTAAATGGCCGCTCCCGTCGTCAGATCTTTCTGTTGGGCGACCGTTTCGCCTGTTTGCCAATCCAGGGCGAACCACCACTTGGCTCTGCGGTACCCGGAAACGTACATGATTCCATCCCAGAGCACCGCGCAGCCCGTCACCGTATCCATCGGAGCTTCCCAAACCAATTCCGCATCGAAGCCGGCCGCCGTCGGCACCAGTCGATAGGCTCGTCCTTCTTCCCCGTATGGAGTCACATAGTACATCTGTCCCCGATCGTAAACCGGCGCGGATACGTTGGTGGCAAAGCGGTTGCTCAACGGTACCGTCCATAACAATTCGCCCGAGTCGGCGTCGACGCCGAATCCGTGAGCCGACGAGCAGTTGGCAATGATCCGACGGTCGGCATGCTGGAACAAGATCGGCGAACTGTACGTGGCGTCATCGTCGCCCAGAGCAGGAGTTGTCCAGAGCGTCCGGCCATCCTCCTTGTGTAACGCAGCCATCAGACCCCGCCGACCACCGGGGGTCACGATCACCCGGTCACCATCAACCAACAGGCATTCGCTCAACGCCCAAGTAATGTTCCGACCTTCGAATCGTTCCAACACGTTGATCGCCCACAGCTCTTGGCCGGTATCGGCAGCCAAGCACACCAATCGGCCGTGCGCGTTCAAATGGTACAGACGACCATCCGCATAGGTACACGTGGCACGCGATCCCGGGTAAGGCCCCTTCCATGCCTGGCCGTTGCGGACCTGCCACTGAAGTCGTCCCTCCAGATCGAAAGCAAAAATCACCAGGTCGTCGCCCACGTCGCCGGTGATGTAAATCCGTTGACCCACCACAATGGGAGACGACCAGCCCGTTCCCAGACCGGCAATCTGCCACAGCAACGGCGGTCCGGTGTCGGGCCACTGATCGAGCAGCCCCGTTTCGTCCGAGATCCCATCGCGGCGGACTCCACGCCACTGCGGCCAACCAGGCTGGGGCGAAGCGATCAGGCCATCGAACGAAACGTTCGTCGGCTCGGGCTCGTCGGCGAATGCACCAAAGGCGGGCAGCATCCCGACAAGAAGGATCGGACAAATCAACCGGCCGACCCATGTACGGCGTCTGGAAAACATCATCGACAGCAGTCTCCTTCGTTTTGTTCGCGTCGTTCTGTTCGCGTCGGCACACCCCCAAAGAGGCTGTGAAAAGATTGGGACAGGCACCTTCGCGACCACCAATTTTCCAATGTTTTCGCGGCTCTCAGTCGGAGCCAGTCCCATTTCTTCCCAGGCTCTAACGAGACCGATACATTGATTCTCTTCACCATCCCGCAAATTTACCCTGTCTCGTTCGTTCAACATAGACGGTGCAAGCGTACCGTCAAGCTTGAAACCGTTGACTTCGATTCGAATGTGGCTCAGTCCCGTTATCCCCCTGCCGAAGTCTATCCAAGACCGGTAATGCACGAAGCGTCCCGCCAGTGTCGCACGAATACCCTTTGGGAAGCGGACTTGAAAGAAAACGAGTCGCTCCGGCAAACAAGGCGACTATTCACCTAACGGAGTAGATGATGGGAACCACGATTGCACTGACAATCTTGATGGCAACAGTACCCCTCGGATCGACAATCAGCCATTCGGATCGACAAAAACAGCAAGATACATACCAACAATATTGGGGGACTAATTTTTCGTGGAAGTTTGACGAGCTTCCAATAAAAGGCTCCGTCCGCAATCATCAAGTGCCCTACTCTGGCTATATCTACCCTGATAACAGTGGTGGTACGATTTCGATCATGCGGAAGTATGATCGCGCTTTTCACCAAGGACGTCCGTTGGCGACCGCGTTCGAGGAATGGGACGTTCAAGCTTGGAAAGCGGACGTCGACGTTCGGGGGCCCTTGTTCGGGTTCCGATGGGGAAGCCGGAGGGCCGTGCCCGACTGGTCAGGACATTGCAACGGCTGGGCGGCCGCCGCGATTCGCCATGCCGAGCCGCAGAACAGTGTCGTCCGCAACGGTGTCGTCTTCACGCCGTCGGACATCAAAGGGTTGCTGGCCGAGTTGTACTTATACAACGAGGTGGTGAACCTTTCCGGTTCGGATCCGATCATCAACGCAGGTCTGCTTCACGCCGTGGTGACGAATTGGGTGGGTCGAGGTCAACATGCGTTGGGGATGGAGGCGGACCCGGGCGAAGAACGCTGGAATTATCCGGTCTGGGCCTACAATTCGGATTCCGTTCAACGTTCTCCGCGACAGGTCGAGGTGAAGATGAACCTGGGTTATGTGTTGGACAGCAACCGCGAGTACGACGAGAGTCCGCGT
The DNA here is from genome assembly GCA_007121535.1 of Planctomycetaceae bacterium. GTDB lineage: Bacteria > Planctomycetota > Planctomycetia > Pirellulales > Pirellulaceae > SKKK01. The sequence continues at coordinate 5,034 of SKKK01000248.1, forward strand.
ATCCATCGTGTCAAGAGTTTTCACTATCTGCTGGATCTGAATCCGCAGGGAGAGATCATCGGTGGTCGCTTTCACCGGAACAGCACGCGGATCGCCATGCTCTGGTTGCCTCTCCAGCCCAAAGCGGGCCGCCAGCCGGGCAATCGTCTGGGGAATCCGCACCTGAACGTTCAGCAGGTGCTGTCGATCTGGCGTGACTCGGTTCCGGCGGAACTGCGCGACAAGTGGGTTGTGGTGGATCCTCCGCGTGAGGATCGTCTCTTGGTATTGTCGGACCCCGATGATCTGGTGCCCCCGGGATATGCGGTCCGCCGTGTTGACGCGCATCTGTCGGACCAAGCCGGTTCGTCGCCAGAGACAAGAAAGCCGAAAGTTGTTGTGGACAAGGACTGGGACGCCACGCCGATCGATCCGGTGGCTCCGGTTGCTGAGCTGAATCTGCTCGATGAGCCGGAGTCCGATACAGCACAGAACGATCCTCTCGCGACAGTAGCGCCCGAACGGATCGCGCTTGGCAACCGATCGTCGGGTTTGGAGCCGGTGTCGTTGGACGAAAGCACAGGGGAAGGCCCCACGGATGTCGCCCCGGCCGAAGAAGCCATTACTCTAGACCAATAGGGACGGAGCGGTTTCGAATCGCCAGGTCGCCTAGCGGATCACGTGGTCGCTTCCTCGGCGTCGGCCTCGTTCGGCGTCGAGGAACAGTGCGTGCGGTCCAATGCTTCGCGAAGGTAGCGACCGGTATGGGAATCCGGATGGTCGGCGATCGCTTCCGGAGTACCTTCTGCCACGATACGACCTCCTTCGTCGGCGGCGCCCGGACCCAGGTCGATGATCCAGTCGGCGGCGCGCATCAGTTGCAGATTGTGCTCGACGATGATCAATGAATGGCCGACAGCCAGCAGGGCCTCGAAACAATCGAGCAACTGGACGATATCGGCGAAGTGCAGCCCGGTGGTCGGTTCGTCCAGCAGGAACAGGGTACGGTTACGGCGTGCTCCCGACGTGTAAGCGGCCAGTTTCAGCCGCTGGGCTTCGCCGGACGACAGCGTGTTGGCCGGTTGTCCCAAGCGCAGGTAATCCAGTCCCACGTCGATCAACTGCTTCAGTTTGCCTTGGACTTTCGGTTGACCGCGGAAGAACGGGAACGCCTCGCGAACGGTCATCTCCAGCACCTCGGCGATGTGCTTGCCTCGATAGGTGACTTCCAGGATTTCCTTCCGATATCGCGTTCCACCGCAGTGGCTGCAACGCATGAAGACGTCGGGCAGGAACTGCATATCGATCCGGACGTAGCCGTCGCCCTTGCACGCTTCGCAGCGTCCCCCGTCGACGTTAAAGCTGAAATGGCCGGCCGAATAGTTGTGAGTGCGGGCCTCGATCGTCTCGGCGAACACGGCGCGAATCGGATCGAACGCCTTGACATAGGTCACCGGATTCGACCTGGGCGACCGCCCGATCGGATTCTGGTCGACCAGGATCACGTCATCGATTTGCCCATCTCCGAACACGTCTTCGTACGGACAGGGTTTGGCACACTCCTTGCGTTTTCGACGACAAAGGGCGCCGTACAAGGTGTCCTGGACTAAAGTGCTCTTGCCTGCTCCGCTGACCCCCGTCACCAGGCAGAGCACACCTAGCGGGAATTCGACGGTCAGATGCTGCAGGTTGTTTCCCCGAGCACCCGTCAATCGGATGCGGCCGCGAGTCGGCTGGCGCCGCTTTGAGGGTAAAGCGACCCCGCGCCGCCCGGAGAGGAATTCCCCGGTCAGGCTGACGCCGGGCTGAACGATCTGTTCGGGGGGACCTTGAAAGACGATCTGACCGCCACGCTGACCGGCGCCCGGACCGATTTCGATGACCTGGTCCGCTCGGTTCAACAGCGAGACCTCGTGTTCGGTCACCACCACCGTATTGCCGCGATCGCGCAACGAGACGATGGCCTCGGTCAACCCCGCCATATCGCGTGGATGCAGTCCGACCGAGGGTTCGTCCAGTACGTACAGCATGTTCACCAGACTGGATCCCAGCGCCGAGGTCATCGCGACCCGCTGAGCCTCGCCGCCGCTGAGCGTCCGCAGGGTGCGGTCCAGGCTGAGGTACCCCAGTCCGACATCGCACAGGTATCGCAACCGCGACTGGACCTGCTCGAGCATGGTGCGTCCCACCGTGCGTTGCCAGTCGTCCAGCCGCAGATCGGTGAAGAACTGGCGGGCATCCAGGATCTTCATCCGCGAGACTTCTGCCAGATTGCGGCCATCGATCTGAGCCGCCAGCGACTCGGGACGCAAGCGCGCCCCGCCACATGCGGGACAAGGCCGATAGCTGCGCCAGCGACTGAGGAACACTCGCAGATGCATCTTGTACTTCCGCCGCTCCAACCACGCGAAGAAGCCGCGCAAGCCGCCAAAGTCGCGTTCGGGCACGCCCTCGTGGACCCGTTGCAACTGGGTTTGGGTCAACTGCTGGAACGGCACGTCCACCGGCACTTCGTAGTCATCAGCCAACGCCAGCAGTTCTTGAAGTTCGTGAGCATAGGCGGGTGTATTCCACGGCGCGATGGCGCCCTCACGGATCGTCTTGTTTGGATTGGGGACAACCAGATCCATGTCGATATCCACGATGTCCCCGAACCCTTCGCACTGCGGACAGGCCCCCCACGGGCTGTTGTAGTCGAACAATCTGGGCTCGGGCTCCAGATAGTCGCGCTCGCAGGCCTCGCAACGCAAACGGCTGCTGAATCCCCACCGGTCCCAGGGTCGTTCGTCCACGATCATCGCTGCCTGGTCCGACGTGGCCGGCACCAGCACGTAGCACGTGCCTTGTCCTTTGGCAAAGGCGATCTCCAACGAATCTCGTAAACGATCGGGCGAGACGCTGCCCGCCGTCAAACGATCGGTCACCACCAGCAACGAAGGACCGCCGGTGTCGGCCGCCGCCGAATCGATCCAGGCATGATCGGTCAACGATCGCGTTCGGCCCTGATGGATCACACGCACGAATCCGTCTTCCCGCAATTCGGCTGCCACCGAAGGCAGCGTTTCCCCGTCGCTCCGAACGTGCGGAAAGGTGACCAGAAACCGAGTCCCCCGGGACAACTGGCCCAGACGTTGCGCGGCCGATTGCGGCGTGTCCTTGCGAACCAGTTGGCCGCATCCCAAGCAGAACGTCCGAGCCACTCGAGCGTACAGCAGCCGCAGATAATCGGCGGTTTCCGTCGTCGACCCGATGGTTGTTCGGTTGGAACGCGAGGTGCTCTCGCGGGTCACGGCGATGGCCGGTGGAATCCCTTCGATCCGGTCAGCATCCGGTTTTTCCAATCGCTCCAGAAACTGGCGAGTGTAGGCTGAAAAACTCTCGATATAGCGACGTTGACCCTCGGCGTACAGCGTATCCAGCGCCAAGCTGGTCTTGCCGCTGCCGCTGACACCGCAGACAACGACCAATCGACCGTGCGACAGATCCAGATCGATCGACTTCAAGTTGTGTACGCGAACGCCGCGCAACTCGATGACTCGGGCAGACAAAACGCGATGGACTCCCTGACCAGGCCGGCGAAGCAAAAGACCGGCAAAGGAATAACTGTCGGGGGCGTCATATGAGCGGCAAGGCGCTAGCCGCCGTTTCTGCGTGCTTCCGCGAACGGTGGCTAGCGCCATTCCGCGAACGGTGGCTAGCGCCATTCCGCTCAGTAATTCGTTTGCCGGTCCAAAACGAATCCCGCATCGTACCGCCAACCGCCGACCGCCACCAGTGGGTTGTCGGCGCCAAGTCTTGAAGTAGCGTGAGCGGCAAGGCGCAAGCTGCCGGTTTTTCGGCCGCTTGGCAGCGGTGGCTAGCGCCATTCCGCTCAGGGATTTCGGTAGCGGTCATTAGCGGGGCCGCGAGACAATGGATGCAAGGTTGACGGAACGCTGGAAGTCGCTTTGGAAGGGGGTGATCAGCCGCTTATGGATGACGTGGAGGATTCCGCGAGCGACCTCTTCTTTCGGGCCCGCTAACGCATCGATCAGGCTGCCGTTGCGCTCGATGATCTCGACCTGGTTGCGTCGCGAATTCATGGCCTCCGGGCCGTTCAGGATCATCAAGTCGCAGCTCTTCTTTTCCAGCTTGACCAAGGCCCGCAGCCGTTGGTCCTCCGTTTCCAGGGCAAAGCCCACCATCCATTGATCCGGTCGTCTGGTGGCGCCCAAGGTGGCGACCACGTCGGGAGTCTCGATCAATTGCAGTACCAGCGGGTTTCCGGTCTTTGCAATCTTCTGGGAAGCGACGCGAATCGGTCGATAGTCACATGGCGCGGCTGCCGCGATCAGCCCGTCGCAGCCGGGAAAGACCCGTTGGCAGGCATCCAGCAGTTCTTCGGTCGAGACCACCGGGACGATTTCGGCTCGCGCAGGATAATCGATCTCGACCGGACCGCTGATGATCACCACGTCGTGACCCAGATCCAACGCAGCCTGAGCCAAACTGCGCCCCATCCGTCCACTGGACCCATTGGTCAGGTACCGGACCGGGTCCAGGTACTGACGAGTCGGCCCCGAGGTGATCATGATGCGCGCCATGGCGGTCAACTCAACTTTTGAGGGCACCAACGTTCGATGGCGTCCACGATCTGCTGGGGATCGGCCATACGACCAGGCCCGCTGGCCCGACAACTGAGCCAGCCGTCCTGGGGGTCGACGAAATGCACGCCATCGTCGCGCAATTGCACCACATTGCGTTGGACGGCCGGTTGGTTCCACATCACCGTGTTCATCGCCGGAGCGATGACGACGGGTCCCGGAAAGGCCAGGTACAAGGTACTGAGCAAATCGTCGGCGATCCCACGCGCGGCTTTGGCCAGAAAATTGGCCGTCGCGGGTGCGACGCACATCAAGTCGGCTTTGTCGGCCAGCGACACGTGGCTGCCCAACGGGTGCTCGGGATGATCGAACATGCAGGTGCAAACCGTTCGTCCCGTCAATGCCTCGAAGGTGGTCGCACCGACGAATCGCGTGGCCGCCCGGGTCATCACGACGGTCACCCCCGCGCCGGCTTGGACCAAGCGGCTGACCATCGCCGCCGTCTTGTACGCTGCGATGCCACCCGTCACGCCGATCAATAATTCGCAGCCGTCCATCAGTCGTCGAAGTCCGGTTCGTCCATCACGATGGGCATTTCGCCCGTGATTCGGACTTCGCTGGAAGAGTCCAGAAAGATCTTGTCCTGCAGGATTTCCTGCAGCACGATCTCCATCTTGTCGCTAGGCGCGTTGGCGATCAGTGGCCGACTGCCCCGATTCAATTGGACCAACCGTTTTTGGATCAAGGTCGACAATTTGAAACGTCCACCCACCTTTTTGACGATCTCTTCTTCCTTCAGTTCTTCATGCATCAGTCTTTGTCGCTCCTATGGGCTTGGAGGATATCGCATATTTCGCGCACCGCCCGTTCGACGGTGTCATTGACTACTTCGTATCGGTAGCGGTCCATCAACGCCATCTCGCCCCTGGCCACTTCCAGACGGCGCTCGATCGCCGAATCCGAATCGGTGCCCCGATCGCGTAAACGGCGTTCCAGTTCGCTCATCGAGCCCGGGTGCAAGAAGATGGTGATCGCCTGGGGTTGCTGTTGCACGACGGTCTGAGCGCCTTGGACGTCGATCTCTAAGACTACCCATTTTCCCTCGGCAAGACCAGACGCCGTTTCGCTGCGCAATGTTCCATAATAGTCGCCCGCCGCGAAGACCTCCTTGGATTCCAGGAAATCGCCGTTGGCTTGACGTCGGAGAAACTCGTCGCGCGTCAAAAAGTGGTAGTCCTGTCCGTCGATTTCGCCGGGTCGAGGCGAGCGGGTTGTCGCCGAGACGCTCAGTTTGAGCGGCAACGAGCAAACCTCCAGCAGTCGCCGCACCACCGTCGATTTCCCAGCACCCGAGGGGCCAGAGATAATCACCAGTTTTCCGGGATTCGAGACGTTCATCACCTACCCTGTTATTCGACATTTTGGATCATCTCGCGCATCCGCTCGATGGCCGTCTTGATTTCGACCACGTGCCGAGAAAGTCCGACGTCGTTGGCTTTCGAGCCGATCGTGTTGGTCTCGCGCAACAACTCCTGAATCAAAAAGTCCAGCTTGCGTCCACAATTGTCCTCGACCGCCGTGACCGTCGCGAATTGTTCCAAGTGGCTGCGCAGCCGGACAATCTCCTCCGAGATATCGCAGCGGTCCGCATAAATGGCCACCTCGCGAATCACCTCGGCAGGCTTCAATTCAACGTCAAACTCGGCCAGCAACTTGCTCACACGATCAACCAATCGCTGCTGGTAGCTCTCGACGACCGTTGGGGCCAATCGCTGAATTTTTTCCAAGTGCTGCCCGAGGGTCTGGCAATTCGCCTCCAACGCCAGCGCCATCGCAGCTCCTTCTTCCCGCCGCATCTTCGAGAGATCGTCCAGAGCCTGCACCAGCGTGCTTTCGATCAACGGCCAGAAATCCTCGACCGACGCCTCGTCGCTTGAGTCTTCCTGTACAACGCCCGGCAACAAAAGTAGTTGGTCCAGCCGAACAGGCTGCTGGATTCCCCACTGTTGGTTTATTTGGTCGAGTTGCTGGCGGTACCCGGTCAACACGGCTTGATTCAGACGAAACTCATCGGGCATCCTCTCGCGATCGATGCGGATATTCACCTGGACCGTGCCTCGCCGAATCGTCTGCTTGATCAACGCCTCGATACGCGATTCCACGGCGTTGAAGCCTTCATTGATCCGAGTCGAGATCTTGAGGAAGCGATTGTTCACCGCCCGAACCTCGACCCGTACCGTCGCACGCTCGCGCTGAATTTGCGCTTCGCCATGACCGGTCATGCTCAACAGCA
>SKKK01000513.1 GCA_007121535.1 Planctomycetaceae bacterium
CGCCCATCGTCGCGCGGCGAACGAGAACAAGTCTGTTCCGGCGTGGGTTGCCGAAATTCTTCGGCAAGCGTTGGACGAAGCGGAGGATTACGAACAGAACCGGCGTCGGGCTCTGCAGCACCTGGATTAAGGCTTCCATCTTGGCGGTCGACCGCTGAGCCGTGAGGAGGTTTACGACCGAAGTTGACATTCTCCAGCCCCATCGCTTGAAAAGCTGCTTGCAGCAGCGTCCGCCCTTCATCCTCCGTATGCGCATAGTGTGGGCCCAGTATTCCCAAGAGCTGCGTTTTCACCTGGGAGGCAGTCATTTTGACGGTGTCCGCGATCAGCTTTTGTTCCGTCTTCAATGTTTCCAAGTCGGCGGCCGGTATCCGGCGAGGCAACGCTTTCAATTCCTGACGGATCCGGGCCACTTCTGCTTCTGCCTCCGCAATCTGTGCATGCTGTTGGCAATGAGCGATCTTGAATCCACGAACCGTCCGTTGACGCGACGCATGGTCGGAGCTACCACGCTGCAAGCTTCGCCAGCCTCAGATAGGCAATCTCGGCGTTCCAGAGCATTCGGGACATACGCGAATGCTCGGCCAAATACTTCGCGACAGGCGATTCCGAATCGGCAGGAGCACCCGTGCCGGAACCTCCGCCCGCGTCCGCCGTCGCATCCTTGCTCAGGTACTTCCCCCTAGCGCCGGCAGCGCAAGTGTTCGATGCTGGGCACCGTCGCCGGACGTTCCGATCGGACGATGCCTTCATGCCTTTCATTGGGATGTGCGGCTGCCGGGCCGTACTGCGTAACATTCTGCGTCAACTGCTTCTATGTCAACACAAGATCGATTTCGTCAAAGTGGATGTAACCGAGTTGCGGCCCGCCCACTTCAGCGAACGTGAACCGGAATGGCCGGCCGGTGTTCAGGCAAGTAGCGTTGAGGACGAGCTTCGGGATGCGACCCGGGACATGGGGGTTATCTGCCTCCAGGTCGATCGCCGTCTGGCCGGCTTGACGAGAAATCTTCTCCTCGGCCAGTGGAACTCCCTTTTTCCGCCCAATCGTCCTGGGCGGAAACCAATCGCTCGATAATCGGCCGGTACAGGACGCGAGTGTAGAGCCACGCCATCCGCCGGCCAAGCGAACGGCCAAGGCACACCCCGGCAAGGTTGTCCGGCGGGTTGAGCAGAAGGCGCGTGCGAAGATTGCATTGCACTGCTCGGCGCAGATCGACGTCCATGTCGTCGACGATGCCGACGTAATCGTCGCGGCACAACGGCCCAATCGCCCTCTGCAAGCACAACTTCAAGTGCAGCAGATAGAGCGCGCCGAGGATCGATCCGCCGGACACAGTGCTCGTCACGCTGAGGTACCGCAGCGAATCCAGTTCCGCCAGCCGCTTTAGCGCCCCCAGATGAAACAGCGATGCCCGGAACCCTCCGCCAGAGCGGGCTAAGCCGAGCTTCCTTTCGGTGGGCGCGTTTTCTAAGAGCTGGGGGGAAGCTTGGCCCGGGTGCGCCTCGTCCCGATCGTTCTTGTCGTAACTGCTGGAAGTATTCGTATTCATCGTCCACCTCATGGCGGCAAGTAACGTTCCGTTAATGAGCAGCCAAGTACACGGTGCGACTACCATGCGTGGTGGTCGTCACTGCCCTGTACCCTTTCCACCTAGTGTACATCCAGGCCGCCCAGTTCTGCGAGTTTTTCGGGAACCCACTGTGGAACCTCCACGTGTGTCGCCGAGCAACAATCTCGGACGGCAAGGAGGAAACTGGTGATTTCGCTAGTCCGTACATGTCCAGGGGCGACGAACTCAAAAAACTGCGTCCAAAGCTGGTTGTCGTCTTGGCGTTCGTTTACCAGGTACATCCCGGCCAGATACTCCGCCAGCGGGTCTAGGATGAAGCGGATCTCCAGGTGCGCCCCTTCGCTTCTGACGAGACGCATGGTCTTCTCCAAGTAGGCAAGTCGCTCGTTGGCATCGTCGCCTTCAAGTGCTCGACGCGCGTCGTCGCGACGCGCTCGCCCTGGGCAATAGTTTTTCCTAAGGCACTCCCAGGCCACCGCCATCGCATCGCGTTGTACTTGAAGAATTCTCTCTGCGATTGTGCATGGTGGATGCAGTTGGTTCACGTAACTGAGCATAAGCTCAGGGATGTTACACGGAAGCTGCGTGAGTCGGAGCTGCGTTTGCTGTTCGTCGTCGTTCAACTTACGGGCGGCAAGCTGGTCAGCAAAGAGCCTCGCCAACAACACCGTGATGCTCCGCTTGCCGACCATTCGGGAAAAGTGCAAACACGCATCCAAGAAACTGTTGTCATCAAGAAGATGACGTTTCCCCCTCTGAGTCAAATATGCCTGCATGAACTGCACGAGCCCATTTCCTGCGATGGGAACCGGCCTGATGCTGGTCTTTGGCGTATTGCCTAGCGCTTCGTTGTGACGAGAGGTAAGCACAAACGCGGTTGCCGGAAAGTCCGCCGACTGCGGCCGAATCTGCTCGCGCGTTGGCTTGGTCATTTCGGAAAAGCGGTCGACAATGACAATCACCCGCTTCTGTCGCAGTAGATTGGTCAGCAACTCAGGCGGAATGGGAACCGCTTCGCCGATAAGCGTCTGCAGCTTTCCGCGAATGGCGTGCATGAAGCGCACCTCATCGGGGACCGAAGGATCGTCGAGTTCCTCCTCGATAAACGCCGGAAGCATCGGATGCGTGGCAAGCCGTCTTGTTTCGTGTTCGGCCATGGCCCACTTTGCCATCTGGCATGCCAAACTGGTCTTGCCCGCCCCACCCTGCCCGCGAATCAATATGTAGCACTTCCGCTTGCGAGTATCAAATTCCGCCCGCAATTTGCTGGCCGTCCACTCATCGATCACTCTGCCATCGAACTCGACCGGCAACGAGACGTGGATACTCCGTTGTTTCGCCACTTCAATTCTGTCGAAGTTCCTCCGCGCGTGTTCTATGTATTGAGCCACCCAAGCATCAAGCACGCGGGGATGGTAATGAAGGAGGCCAAGAAGCAGAATATAGCCGATAGGAATCGACGCCGAGATAACACCAGCACCCAGGAAGTTTGGCAGCGGAATATCTGCGTTTTTCAAGCCCTGGTTCCAATTGAGGATATGCACGGGTGACCACAACCAGACAGTCACAACAAAGCCGCCCCAAATGAAATACAGAAACACGATCGTTGCGATGCCCTTATGATCGCCGAGAAATCGCAGGAGCCGATTGTGCCATAGGTTGTCCCTAAGGAGTTGAAGGTAGCTTATGTGGTTGTTCAGGGTGTCAATGAACGTCTTCATCTGCCGCTTTTCCCAGGTGTCTGCGAGTGTGGCTAGACACTTTTTGCACGCATCTCGAGCATTTTCCAATTCGGCGATTACCGTGGTGTCCTTCGCCGTTGCTAGTCCAGATGCAATACTCGCCACGGCCTCTGCTGCCACTAACGGAGCAGGTCCCTCATGGATTTCCGTTACGAGACAAGGAATGGCACGCTTCGATCCGGCTCCAACTCGACCAAGAGCACGGGCCGCTTCAGACCGAAGGCCCACGTCTACAAGCAGCTTGCCATCGGTGGGGTCTGGGTAGGGTTTCAAACAGATGATGAGCTTATCTACCGCACCTTCTGCTGTCGCGCCGATGTTTCCCAACGCCTTGGCGGCGAACTCGCGGAAAGCTGGGTCGCGGTGATTCAATGCTGTGATGAGCGCCGTTGTCGCGTCTTCAGCGTTCCACTGCAATCGCACCAGAGCTTCGAGAGCCGCTCGGCTAACGTCGTCATTTTTGTCTTTGAGTAGCACGCCTAGCCGTTGGGCTGCCTCCGATGCACTCGGACCAACGTTTCCCAACGCCATGGCTGCGCGCTGGGATAAATCTGGGTCGAGGGAATCCAATGCTTCGGTGAGCGCGGTTGTCGCGCCGCTAGCACCCCACTTCAATTGCACCAGGGCCAACACAGCCGCTTCACGAACGCACTTCTTCTCGTCTCGCAGTAGCTCGCCGAGCTGCTTCGCCGCTTCGGATGCCGGTGGGCCGATAAGCCCCAAGGCGTGAGCTGCGTGCTTACGGTCCTCGGTCTTCAGAAGCTCGATAAGTGGAGGCACAGCAGCCGTTCCAAGATCTCTAAACGCCTGTTCCGCCACTTCTCTAAGTGTGCTGCGTTGTATTGCGTGAATGAGAGTGCGAACAGTCTGATGAGCGACAGAGGGCATGCGGCCCAATGCCCAGGTAGCCATTTGCGCAGATTGTATCTTGAATGGATCATCGTCCAATGCTCTTTTCGCAAGGACATCCGCAGCGGACGATGCATCGTCTCCGAGGGAGCCAAGGATCTGGGCAGCACAACCACGAGAGAAGGCATTGGGATCGTGTAACAGCTCGGCAATCGCAGGGACCGCTCGCTTTGCTTGTTCCGGAAGTTCGAGGAACGCTAAGAGCACAGCTAAGCGGGTTGGAGACAGCGACTCGTCGTCCGGAGGGGATCTACGCAACTCGCTGGCAAGAGCGTCTGCAACCGTCTGGTTGCCCGCATGGCCGCGTAGGATACTTGACAGTGCTTCAATCACGGCGTGGCGAATGAACCAGTCGTGTTCCTTCTTCAATACGCCAATCAGGGACCCTGTCGCCTCGTAAGCACACGGGCCAATAGAGCCCAACGTTTCTATTACCGTCAGGCGAACATCGGATTCTTCCTCTTTCGATAGTCGTTTCACAAGCGAGCTAACCACGTTGCGCGATTGCGGGCCAAACGCAGCTAGCGACCTGGCGGCTCGGCGGCGAACATTCGGTTGCAGAGCGTCCAAAGCGCTGATGATGACAGGGACTACCTGCTCTGGATATTGCGCCCCAACAGGGCGCAACGCGAAAATGGCTGAGGCACGTGCGGAGTGGCCTTCGTCTTTAACAATAGCAAGGAGGTAATCGAGCGCTTTCTTCGCGTTTGGACGGTGTCCGTGCAAATCGATCAGTAATAGGCAACCCAAAAAGTACGAGCGTCCGGTTTTATCCTTTGCAAGCTCATCTCCAGCCTGCTGTTGGACAGCAGAGTTTTCACTACCAAGTCGATCGAGCCAAACGCGAATCTGCTTCGCATGCTCATACTGCTCAAGATCGTCCTTAAAGTGTCTTAGGTGAGCAGGAAACGGTTCTGGTTCGTCGGGTCTGGCATCGGCTGGGATGAGAAGTAGCAATATTCCCAGTAAGCATCGGAGCAAGATGCGAGCCCTGCGAACGCGTCCTATTGGGTGAGTCATTTGCATACCTCTGACAGCGATTTCAGTGAGCGGGTACATCGGATATTGGTGTTGCCGGTCGCGATGGCCATTTCTTCGGGCATTCGAGTTCTGGGCTTCTCCACAGCAACCTTGTGACCACTTTTCCCGGCATCGGAACGGTCACTCTCTTAGCTAGCTTCAGCTGCAAAAAGAAGGAGACTGGCTCCGTGTGAGAAACGCGAAAACATTGAATAAACTGCGGTCGCGAAGATGCCAGTCCCAAAACTTTACAGCCTCGTAGTGGTGGCTCTCGTAATGGATGTAGTTGGCCCAGTCGGCCGAGCCCGTCTCGCGCACACGATAGCGGGCGTGACGGAGAAACGCGAGCGGTCTCGCGGGCGTTGAAGAACATCAGCTCGGGCAGCGGCTCAAGGTCGGCAAGGCGGCTTCCGCAAAAAACCGTGTTGTCTTGGCACACGATGCCACTGTGCCGGCGATGCACCGGTTCGAAGAAGGCGTGTGCGCCGTAGCGGACGATGTCGAAATCGCCCGAACGGAAAGCGTCGCGGCCGGCATGCCAAGTCGCCTGCCTGCCGAACAAGCTGGTGGTGCGAACGTGGGGCAAATCGGCGAGCGTCGCCGGCAGGCACCGGCCTTCCATCTCGACCCCTGGGAGGATCGCACGTCCCAGCAGCTCGCGGCCTTCGCCCGTCCGCAGCGTCAACTCGACGAACCCATCGGTGAGCGGGAACGGCTCGGGCGGGGCGGCGTGATCCCCACGGGCCCAGGCCGGAGTGTGCTCGGCATACCCCTCCGCGGGCGGCTTGGCCGTCTTACGGGCCCCTGCTCCAACACGCTTCTTCGCCACGATTGCCGCTTTCTGCCGGCTCACCGGCGCAATCGGTGTTCTCTCGAACTTTCAGCGGTAACTGCGAGTCAGCCGGACTCGCATCCGCCGTGAACCCCCAGCTACGTTCGCGTGTACGAAGTCATTATGGCACCGCTGCAATGCATTGACAAGACCCCCCGTAGCGTAAGTTTCGGAGGAACAGATACGTTCTCTGGAGGGGACACTGCGGCTTGTCGTATCCAACAAGATCCAGATGCGGAGTGCATGATGATCATTCTGCCCGACTTCGCGCGCACCGACCGGTTCAAGATGTCGATTACCCTACACGGCCAGGTCCAAGACTGGGACTTCCAGCGGTACCTGGAAGAGGTGGCACCCGCCAATCTCGCGTTTTTTTCAATTTGTTGTTCCGTTTTGTCCGATTCGTCGACACGACAGAAGGCGGCAACGCCAAAATTCGCTAAGGTTATGGATTCTGCCCTCACGAATCCGACCAGCCCGAATGTACTGGTTCGAAGGAGACTGAGCCAAGCACGTTGCCGGACGACGCCAAATGCTGAGTGCAATGACCCCAATGCAGAAAGGCCAGATTAACCGTAAGCGTGGTTTTATAGTTAGGTGTCTTCAATTTGGCCAGATGGTACCAGGTCTGAACGTTACGAAGCCCCAGAATGTCGACTTCTGACTGACCATCCGGGAGGACTCTGCAATCATGGGCACAGATGGGTTGATTGTCCCAGCCGTACAGAAGAGAATGGAGAGAATCTTCGTGTTCGTGTGGTGTGGGGTTACGACGCAAAAACTCGACGGCAGTTTGCGGTTTTTTTGACAGAACGTTTCAGTTAATCAGGGAGTTCCGTGTGTCCTCTGGATCTTCGTGTGAATGCCCGGAATGCGGCACTTTGGTGGGGATTAACGAGCGGTACTGCCCGTCATGCACCCTGGATATGGGCGCGCCGAATGTTCGAGAATGCGCTGCGAGAACGGAACGAGAAACGCTACAAAGGCGATTCGATGATGCCCGATCCAAGGCGATGAAGAACAAAGCAAAACAGGAATGGGAGTTCTTGAGCAGTTGCGTACAGAACGAATCAGGAGTCGTAGTTGCCCTGCCGGCTCAGATTGCGCGAAGCATCGTGACGGACCCCAGACTTGTGTATGCCAATTACGAAACTCTGGTTGGATCGGGCCTACGGCGACCGGCTACGCAAGACAACGATCGTCACCGTAAGGCTGTGGCAAGCCTGCTCTTTGGGCAAGCCGATGCCCAGATACGCTACGGTAACTTGGCGATTGAGACCGAGTCCCTGGGTTCGTATGGGGATGTGTCGTGCCGACTGAGAGCCGATGCCGTTAGGAAGCGGACATCTTTCTTGGAAGAGAACTCCTACACGTTCGTCCGAAGGCACCAGATGACACCGGGTGATCCCATCCCCCCTGGTTATCGTGCCGTCTGGGAGAACCGTCACAAGCTTGCCCTTGCGAAGCTGGGTGGTCAACTCAAGCCAGGACAGCGACGATCAGAGCTTCGCGGTCTGCTGGTTCAGAGTTGTGGGGACCGTTCGAACGACGAGTTCATCGAGGCACATATCTACGGTGGATTCACCGTCGACTCGATTGAATCGATGACGAAGATAACAAAAGCGAAAAGGCCGAATCGTGAAGCGCAAATGGATGTCAAGATTGCGCTGTCACAATTCTCGAAACGGAGGCGCAAGTCATGATCGCCTATTGTTCACCCAGCGCCGGCGTCCTTGTACCAGATACGCCGGGAGTCAACACTGATGGTCTCGTATTCCTGTGCGGCGATGCTGCGTGGAGCGCAGCGGAGAGGCGTCACTTTCTGTCATTGGTCGACGACTGGGAGATCATCGACGGAATCAGTTCCGAAGATCTGGTTTCGAAGTTCACGAGCCTGTTTCGGCTTGATCGGGCAACATCCTACGCCACGATACTGATGGATGGTACGCCTGGCGAACTGGAAATCGAGATTTTGGAATACTTGGAAGAAACCCTTCAAACGGTCGTTCAACTCGAATCGTTAGTCGATCGCTTGATTGTCGCTCCTCTCCGCCATCCTGATCGAGCAGCGAGTCTTGCCAAGTCAGCGTTGGGCCGCAATTTCGCGGCCACCGCTCTATTGTACGAGACCATCCATGATGTTCAGCCCCTGCTTCGACGCTTGACAGACTATTGGCTGGATATCCCGCCGAACCAATTGGCAGAAGTGGGTATCAGCCCATCTGACGTATGGAATCTGGCTTGTTCGTCTGGTACGGTACGGGAGGCTCTGGCGAGGCCGACCCGAACTGTCTTCGAAACTCGATGGAACGCACTGGCATTGGACGAAAACGTCTTCCCCACTCCCGCCTCTCGTATTGCTTTCCTTCGAGTCGTCTCGGACCTTTCGGCCCGGATGTTCCCCGGTGCACAAGCAGACCCTCGAGAAGTTGCAGCGACTTTCGAGAACGATTGCCAACACGACGAGCAACGGGACAACACAGATCCGCGAATCCGATTCAAGCAAGCTATCAAGCAGATTGAAGCCATAACTCAAGCTGTAGCAACGGCAAAGGACAACAAGGCACGCCGGTTCCTTCGCGAGTTGGTTGCTGAGCAAAGACGGTTTGTGGGTGGCGATGACTTCGCTGTGAAGTCCCTGTGTAACATTGCTCAGAGGTGTGCCGATCTTTTCCGAACCGACTTCGAGAGATCGTGTTTAGATCTTGCATTAAAGATTCTTCCCACAGATTCCTGGACGTTACGACAGTACGCCGATCACCTGAAAAGAATCGGCGAATTTGAAGCTTCGATCAAGGCGTATGAACGCGCGGCGACCTGCGGCGACAGTCAATACGCGCACGCTGGTATTGCGGACGTCTGGTCAGAACAGGGTGAGTATGGGAAGGCGATCAAATTCTACAAGCAGATTCCGGGCTGGAGCGAAAATGCAATGATACGAACTGCCATTGCAGATAATCTTCGCAGACTGGGGCGATATGAAGATGCGGAGCGAGAATACCTCGACATTCTGTCATCGGGTGTCGGCTTGGACTGCAGCCGCGCTCTCGCTGGTCGAGGCGACATAGCACGCAGGCGTGGCGACCTGATGGAAGCTCGTAGAATTTACGAATCTCTCTTCAACTGTGCTGATGAGCGCGCTCGTCGCATTTACCGAATAACCCTGTGTGACCTACTCAAGCAGATGGGAGACCTTGAGGAAGCGGTGAGAATCGCTGACGCCTTGGTCCGCGAGGCACCGTTCTTTTTGCAGGCACGAATCAAACGCGGTAGTATTCTCGCAATGCTGAACAAGGAAGAGGAAGCGCTTTCGGATATTCCTGCAGGCGGTATTCCGCGGGCGTTCGGCGAGTGGATGCGAGGCTACTTCCGGGGCTTGCTGCTGTTCAAACTGCGGCGATATTCAGAGGCGAAGGTCGAGCTGACAGAACACCTAACGGCCGCGTTAAAGCGAGGAGATGATCGAGCGATCATAAGGTTAGGTGCTGCTTTTGCGCACCTCCATGGAAATGCTTTCGATCGCGCGCAAAGCGAATTGGATGCAGTAGCAGCCAGTGGGGATCCTTTTGCCCAGTACATTTCCGACGTTCTACGACTCCATCTAGCAGTCGCCCGCAAAGACGAACAGGCAGTCGAAACGTATGTACAGAAGCTGGACAAGGCCATGTCCTTCAGCCCATTGATCGCAGAGGCGGTTCACAGCTTGCTCAGTGGAATGCTTTCTCAGGCGTTCGCGTTGGAAGCGAATCTTCTACTTGCGGTCTCACCGGACATGGGGACAGCAGCGTAATCATATCCTGCGTCGATCAGAGGGCTCCGCCGGTTCGCAAATACTGTACGGGACAGACATTCGGCTCGACGCGGTACGCATCGCGTTGCGGGACGTCGAAGAAGAACTCTGGACGGGCCTATGTGTTTTGCTGACGACGAATTTTGAGTCGAGTGTCAAGGCTGAAGCTGTTTGCCGCGTTGCAGAAAGCCGTGCTCTGGATAGCAAACGCGCTTGGGTTTACCAGACGGTGACGGCGCGCAGGACGTCGTCGGCGACGGTGTCGCCGGCCAGCAGTTTCTGCACGGCGTCGTCGATCAGACGTGCGGCTCCCCGCCGCTTCATCTCTTCGATGATCTCCACTTCGCCCGCTCCGTCGGCGATGAAACGCGACAGCGAGGCGTCGATCGGCATCATTTCGAACAAACCCAAACGCCCGACGAAACCGCGGTCGGCACAGTACATGCATCCCTGCGGCTCGTAGACCGTATGGCCCGCCAGCGACGGATCGCCCAGCAAGGCGGCCCATTGAGCCGTCAACTGCTGCGGTTGTCGGCAATGAGAACACGTCCGACGCACCAAACGCTGGGCGACCACCAGCCGCAACGTGGCCGCCACCAGATACCGTGCAACGCCCATATCGATCAACCGCGTGACGGCGCTGGCTGCCGAATTGGTGTGCAGCGTGCTGAAGACCAAGTGGCCGGTCAGGGCCGATTTGATCGCGATATCCGCTGTCTCGCCGTCGCGGATCTCGCCGATCATCACCACGTCGGGATCGTGCCGCAAGACGCTCCGCAGCGCCTTGGCGAAACTTACCTTGTCCGCCGAATCCACCTCGACCTGCGCCACCCCGGTGATGTCGTATTCGATCGGATCCTCGATGGTCACCACGTTCAAATCCCGCTGGCCGATCAGCCGCCGGATGGCCGCGTACAGACTGGTGCTCTTGCCGCTGCCGGTCGGGCCGGACAGCAGGATCAGTCCATGCGGCTTCTGGATCGCTTCGGCAAAGCACGTCAGATCCCGAGGCGCCATTCCCAGCCGTTCGAGCGTCAGCGATTCGGTTTGCAAGGCCAGCAGCCGCAACGTCATCCGCTCGCCGTACTTCGTGGGCAACGTGGCCGCCCGGATATCGATCGCTTGGCTGCCGGACCCGCTCTGGTAGGTGAACCGTCCGTCTTGGGGCGCCCGCTTTTCGGCGATATCCATCCCGGCCAGAACTTTCAGGCGGCTGACCAGCCCGCTTTGCACGGCCAGCGGCAACTGGCGGTATTCGTCCAGCACGCCATCGACGCGGAAACGGATGCGGACGGCTTCCTTCATCGGGTCGATATGGATATCGGACGCTTGACGCATGACGGCGGAGCGCAGCAGGTCGTCGCACAGCGCCACGGCGTCTTCCGCATCGGCCTCGCCGGCGCGGCGGCGGTCGGTGGGCCGAGCAGGCCGCGCCGCCGACGGTGTGGTTGGCGGCGCCGTGCCGTCGCCAAACAGCCGCTCCAGGGCGCGGCGCAGCGACGCGGGCTCGGCTACCTGAGGCCGGACGGGCAATTGCAAAGCCCGCTCGACGGCCTGCAAGGCGTTGCGGTCGTCGGGGTTCAAGCAGGCGACGTACACGTGCCCGTCGACCACAGCGAACGGCAGAACCTGCCGCCGCAAGGCCAGCGCGCCGGGAATCTTCATGGCACAGGCCGGATCGATCCTTACATGGTCCAGGTCCAGGACTTCCGGTTCCGCTTGGCTATCCATCAGAATCGTCCTCCGTTGCGGGCGGCGGGCGGACCGCCTCGTTGCATCCGTCCGGCGCGCTCGCGCAACACGTTAGGACTGCGCGCCATGGCCATCGCCGTCGCCTCGGACAGCACACCGGCCAGCATCAGACGAGCCAGGTCCTGCTCGAGGGTCTGCATCCCCACCGCGGTGCCGGATTCCATGGCCGAGTAGATCTGAGCGCTCTTTTCCGTGGCGATCAGATTGGCGACGGCGGGCGTCGAGAACAGGATCTCGCTGGTCACCACCCGGCTGCGGCGCGGAGCGTC
>SKKK01000217.1 GCA_007121535.1 Planctomycetaceae bacterium
AAGTTCAGCGTGGAACCCATCGTGTGGCCCTCGAACGAGACCGAACCCGCGAACCTCAACGACCCGGACAATATGAATTGGGCTTTGAAGAGCAGCGACACATGGAACGGGTTTACGCTTGAGCCGGGCTGGGAGATTGACAAGTCGCTCGTCGAAATCATCAACGGCCAGTCTGCCACCATCCGTACGCGGTATCCCGAGGAGACCAGTCCTAACAGTAACATCTGGAAAGGCAACAACTATCCGGCTCGAACGTCGATCGATCTAGGAAAGGCTCTTGGATTGGACCAGTCCGGCCCGATCACGAATTACCGGGTTGAGGTCCATTTTTCGTACGAGGACGCACCTGAGGGACGATCGATCGCCCACTACGTTGACGCTAGTAACGGGCAGAAAAAGCCAGGCTTCTTTGCCAACAGCGGCGTGTTTGTGGACGGAATCACCGAGATTCAGATCTTCGACACGGCGTCGTTGAACGCCGCTTTCGGTGATGGCACAACCGTCATCATCAATGGCCAAAACACGGTGATCAAGGCCCTGATGGGCACTGCGGAGTTCACTGATCCCGACAACCCGAATAAACAAACTGGTTTCGCCGTCCCTGGCCCGGATCCCCAGTGGGTGAGCCTTGCCGATCACCAAGGCAACATACCCGATGTCGGGCTCTGGAGAGCAGAAGAAGTCGCTGCTTTGATCACGGGGATCGCATACAACGAAGAGTCTGCCTGGACGAACTGGGAGGACCAGGGCGGAGTAGAGGTCTTTTTTACCTCGCAGGCGGATCTCGTCGCGAAGCCGGGCTCAATGATCATCGACGTGTACCGGCGCGGCGACGGCAAATCGGACGTAAAAGTTACGTGTGGGGGCGTCAGCTACTACTATGAAGGAATCCAAGGCACAGGGCAAGCAAAGCAACAAGGAGCAAACATCAAAGACAATGTGGAACTGCAAAGTCATTGGGGATCCGGCGTCCGCTTCACGCAGGCGAAAGTCACCGCGATTCCCGAGAACGAGCGGGAGCGTTAGTCTGCAATATGCCGCTTCCGCGTTGCACTTCTGGACCTAATTTATACCTCCCACCCCTGCAACCAATGGGATCACGACAGATGAAGTTTCGACTTGTGCTCTTGGGTCTATCAGGGTTCGGCCTGTTTGGATGTACAGGCGCGAATACGGTTGAGGATTCCCGTGCCACTGATACCGCCAGTATTGCGTCGAATAAGACTGAATTGGAATCCCCAGGGGCTCCTCGTCTGCATGACAGTAGCGGTCGTCCACTGCTGCCCGTACCCGGTCCCGATTACCCGCTGCCATACGACGAAATCATCTGGCCCTGGCACCTCGATGGGGATTGGATTAGCATGCGACGAAACGCGCTCCTGCGAATGAGGGGGTGGACGAATATGCACCCTTCCTCGCAGGTATCTGTGGAGGTTTACACCGACTACACGGACAAGGGAATGCCGCAGGATTTTCGACCGGTACGGACGAAGGCTCGACGGATCGAAATCCGCACGTCGGATCCCGCGGTGTTGGACAACCTGAAATACTTTCCGGAGACGCGCGAGCTTCTAATCCTTGCGTACTGCTCGCTGGACGATGCCCTGAGCGTTTTGCATTACATGCCCCATTTGAGGCGGTTAGAGGTGTCCAACCAGGAGTATCATCAAGGAAAACCGGTTCGCTTGTCGGAAGAGAGCATACGGGGAATAGCTTCGCTGCAAGAACTGCGTTTCCTGCGATTGTACGCTCTGGACGTCGACGACGACGGCTTCCGGCACTTGGCGGGCATGAAGAACCTGTTGTACATGGATCTTATTAACGCCCCAGTCACTTCGAAGATCTTTGAGACCATCGCTACCTGGTCGCGCATCCGCTATTTGAAGTTGTACGGCCTCAACTTCGATCAACCGTTGGATTCGGCGACGGCCCGAGCACTCGATTCTCTAGCCGGGCGGATCGCGATCTTGGATATGAACCTCTACTGCACAGACGACATTGCGACCCGCATCCACGAATCCCTGGAGGCGCCGTTCCGGAAAATCCGAGCCAACGCCCACCTTGCCAGACAGCCAAGACCGTAAGCATCGAAGGAAAAATCCATGGGAACGCGACGGCCGTGACGCTTTTTTCGAAGGTGTGGGCAATGTGCGGGTGGTTCGCTGAATCCGAATATGAAAACCTCAACTACAGGGGGGGGCATATTGGGGGTCAGGGCTTGACATTTAAGTTATGCTGGGCCTCCCTGCTTCTTCGTAGGTATTCGGAAGCTGTGCCAGACGCCGATTCCAGGGCGAGTCCGTTTGGCGTCGCTTTTCCCCTGGGCAACCGCCTTGAGGACGGCTGCCACGCTGACGCTGCCGAAAAATGCGCCGATCGCGCCCACCGCTTGTTCGGTCGCGCGACGCGCCAAGCAGTTGGCCCGTCGCTCGCAGCCGCTGGTGGACGGCGGACGTGTCGACGGTTACACTGGCGGCATGACTGATAAGGGACCTAACGATTGCGAAGAACGTCCGGACCAGCCGGGAAAGATCCGTACGTGGTGGCATCCGCTGCTGGCCCGGTTGCTGGACCATGCCTTGGCGACCGGATATCGGGTGCTCGAAGAGGTGCTTGTCGGCAAACTGCCTCTGCGTCTGGACATCCTGCTGATCCGCCGCGAAGCGGGACAGCTCCTGGCGGCGCGCCGCCGGGATGTGGATCTCTTGCTGCCGCTGCTGAACCGTTTCACGCTGATTCAGTTCAAAGGACCGACCGATGCCTTGCAGCGGGGCGATTTGGCACAATTGGTCGGTTGCGCACTGCTATGGCACGGTCAGCAGGACGAGCGGATCTCTAACCGAGACATTTCGTTGTTGGTATTGGCTCCGACGGTCAACGAGGCGGCACGCGACGAATTGCAACTTTTGGGGTGCCGGCTCGATGAGCCCGAACCGGGCATCTACCAGGTGAGCGGGTTGCAGTTTGCGGCTTGGTTCGTGGAAACGGACGTGATGGCCGAGCGGGGGCAACCCCTCCTATCGTTGGTCAGTCGCGTGTTTCTTCGTGACCCGGAGCGTATAATGGAGCAGTTGACGCACACGGGGCACGTGGATTTGCTGTGCTACGTGTTGCAACAGGTTCAGCAGTTCCGCAGATTTGGCGAGGATTTTGCGATGCAACACAAAGATTCGGAGTACTTGGGCGAGGTGGAGGCGGAATTGAGAACGGCTGTCTTGGAGGCGATTCC
>SKKK01000420.1 GCA_007121535.1 Planctomycetaceae bacterium
CATCAATGATCCAGGTGACCTGATGCCGTCGGCCCGCGCTCAGCAGGCCGGTGTCGGTGGACCAATGCTCGGAGGGATGCCGCCCATCACTCAGTTCCATTTGGAGAGTCTGCTCTTCGCCGGTGGTCACGCTCCAGCCGCGCCCGCTGCCGGAACGGCATTCGACCAGCACCTGGCCGGGCTGCACACGATCCAGGCGAAACGCCAGGTCGATCGTAAAGCCGCCGTGCAGCAAACTCGGCAGCACCCCAAGTTCCAGCGACCCGCCTCGCAGGATCGTCGCATCGTTCACATCGAACGCTCGTCCCTCGACGGGAACGCTGCTACGCTGCTGCTGGTCCCACAAACCGGCCAGCAGCGTAGGATCGACCTCGAAGATCCTGGCGTCCTCCTTGTCGGTCGTGGTGATCCGGAGCCGCCCATCCTGCTCGATGAAATCCGGGTCCACCATGAATCTGCTCAAGGGTGACGGACGGAAACTCCAACCTCGATGGCGGTATCGGGAAGCCCCGCCATGGTTTCGGGGATTTCCAGATCCTGGCGGGAATAATACCGCCAGCGCCCGTTTTCGAATTTGGCCAGGTACACTTCGCCCGCGTCGTCCAGCACGGCGCTGAACGGGATGTCGCCCGTCACGCCGGGCCAAGGCTCGGTGCGAAACGCCAGCGCGTCGCGGATCTTGGCACGGTTCAACCCGGCGACTTGCGTGGCCCAGATCAGCATGTTCATGCCGTCGTAGGCATGCGCGGCTTGGGTCTCCGGCTCTTCGTTAAACCGCTCGCGGAACGCGGTGCGAAAGGCGTCCAGTTTCGGGCATTCGCGGTCGGGGTTCCAGGGGAAACCGCAGATGACGCCCTCGGCATTTTCGCCGGCGATCTCGACGAAAGCGTCCGTCGCGCAACGATCGTTGGCGAAAAAAGGCTGGTTCATGCCCCGGGCTCGCATCTGATTCAAGATTCGCGCCCCGTCGGCGGCATCGCCCCAGTGGACTACGGCGTCAACATTTGCCGCAGCGATCCGGTCCAATTCCAGCGAGACATCTTTGGCGCCCAGCGGGTAAGCCATTTCGATGACGATCGGCCGACCCAACCGACGGCTGCCATCGATCACTTCTCGGATGCCGAAACGTCCGAAGCGATTGCTGGCCCGGATGATCCCCACGCGTCTCAAATCCAGTTTGCGGTACATGTAATCGACCAACAGGTACCCCATCCGACGGTCATCGCCGCTGCAGCGCATGACCCAGGGGATGTTGGTTTCCATCAGGGTGGGGTCCGTATTCCCCGTGCCCATCATCGGGATCTCGATCCTCAGTGCGACGCGAATCGCGATGTGCGAGTTGGCCCCATCGATCGATCCCAGAATGGCCCACACCTTTTCCCGGTAGGCCATGTCGATGATCTCCTCGCCGGACGAACCCCAAAGGCCGTTATCGTTTCGGACGACCAACTCGAAGGGGACGTTCCGCCGAAAGTAGCCGCCCGCATCGTTGGCGTGTTCGATGGCCAGCTTCGCACCTTGCAGCATCTTCACGCCCAGATACTCGGCGTGGCTCACGCCTCCGGTAGCGACCGAGACGGTTGGTTCGATGGGGCCAAGGAAGCCGATTTTGACCGTATCAACGTGCTCGGGTTCGGGTTTTCCGCGGCCCGGACCGGTGTACTCCATCTGCTCGAGGAAAAACCGGATATGCGGTTCCACGTGGCGGAAAGGCACAAGGTCGGGGCTGGTCGTGTAGGTTTCATCCTGTCTGAGCGGCAGATCCGGGATGTCGTAGGTCCCGGCGGCATGAATCACCCGCAGTACTTCGCGCATCGCGGGCGAGACCGGAACCTGCTCGGGTATGTCCAAATCGTCGGCCCGCACCGATGCCACGTGCCCGACCAGCGCCAGAACAAGAATCAGACCGATGGCTTGGAATTGTCTCAGTTTCATGGCTTTACCTTTCCTTCAATCGGAGATGACACTTGGTGCCGCGTCCGCGCCGACGACGAGATCACGGTCGAGTGATGGTTCGGCCTTCAATCGGGGAAAATACCCCGTACCGCGTCCGCGAGCCAATCCTTTCGAGGTTGCGACCCAGACGTCGTCGCCATCAAACTCAACCCAGTTACAGAAATTGTGCGGCAGGCAACGTTCCAATTCGACCGTCTTCAGCACCCGCTCGCCACGTTGAATCACCGCTTGGCCCCGCTGCGTGACGGGATTCCTCGTGTAGGTCACCCAGGTGTCGGTGGGATAGTCGACGACCGCGCCCACGCCTTGATCCGTCGCGAACCAGGCTTCGTTTGCGCTGCGACCTTTGACCGAGGGGATAAAATCGTTGGGCAACCCGGTCTCGTGAGCGTAATATCCCCGCCAATGGCGACCGTCGTAGCGGCTGGCCCCAAAGTAGGTCGAGATCCACAAGATCTTGTCGACATAGCTGGTGCCGGTGGTGATCACGTGGACGATGCCATCATCGCGATACAGATTGATCTCCATTTCGCCGTCCGTCGGCAGGTACATGTTCCAGCGTTCGGTGGAAACGTCGAACTCCAGAACACCACTGCCCCAGACAGCCAGGTAGACCATGCCGTCATTGTACGACACCCCATAGTTCCAGATCTCTTCCATCGGGGCGTTTTTCTCGGTGAAGATCTCCCAGTTCCGGGTCACTAGGTTGTACCGGCTGGCGCCAGCCGTGGTCGCGGCCCAGATGTGGTTGTTCTCGACCGCCACGCCGTAGACCACGTCGTTGACCAGCCCGCTGTTCAATTGAGTGAAGTGATCGAAGCGGCCGGCGCTGTACCGGGCCAATCCGCCGCCGAACAGCCCGATCCACAGATCGCCCGTTTTGGGGTCGACGTCCAGCGCGGTCACCACTCGCCAAGGCAGCCCGTCCTCTTCCTTCCAGGATTGAAACGTACCCGTGCGTTTGTCATAGCAGGCCAATCCGTTGTCGGTGCCTACCCAGACTCGATTTCCATCCGCCTTGACGGTAAAGATGTGATCGTGCGGCAGCCCGTCGGCCGTGGTGAAGTGCTCCCATTCGGTATACACGAAGGGCAGGTGTTGATCGGTGATTTCCTCGGTCACCGGTCCTGCGGCCGTTGCGGCGTCAGCAGAAGCGTCGGCCCCATCGTCGGCAATCGAGCGGACGGGGACCGCCATCGCACAAACGGCGGCCAGAGTAAGGCTGGCCGCCCACCGCGTCGACCATCGTAATCGCAGAAGTTTCATGACGCTCATTGTTCCACTCACAGTAAAGGGTCTTACAGGGTTTTCAGGTATTCGATCAGGTCGTTCAACTGGTCCTTGGTCATGTCGTTGGTGACCCCGTGTTTGTCCTCGTCATTATACACGGTCCAAATCTCTTCCAGGGTCTTGGCGATTCCGTTGTGCAGGTAGGGCGCGGAATCGTAGATATTGTTCAAATGCGGCGTGTCAAACACACCTTCTGTGTCCAGCCACATCTGCGTGCCCACGTCGTGCAACTGGCGATCGGTGAACATCGGCGGCGGATGACACGTGATGCACCGGCCCAGTTCCGGTATGACGCGACCGTCGTTGGTCCGCGTCCGTTCGAACAATCGCTTGCCGCGTCGCTGGGTTTCGGTCAGCGGGGCGCCCAGCGGGCGGTATCGGTTGGGTGGACGCGGGATGGTGCAGACGAAGTGATCCACGGCCGCCAATTCTTCGGGATTGAACGGCTGGATGCGCGTGAAGAATACGGCCAGCCGAGCGCCGCACTGACGGGACAGGCTGGGGTTGCTTCCTACCCACTTAAACGGCGCCGTATCCAAGATGCCTCGAAGCGTACGGTTGTCCACCGGATTAAAACCGATGCCGTCGGCTTCGATGTCGTAAGTCAGCCCGTCGATATGCCCGTTGGGATGGCAGCTCTTGCAGGAAAACTGGCGTTGAAACGTGTTGTTTCCGCTGTGGAACAGACGTTCTCCGAAGCGGGCCTGGGTGATCTCCCGGGGGCCCTCCAAGTCAACGCGACCGACGATCTCCATCTGATCCAGGTCGATGATGCCCAACGAATCGTCCAAGGCATCGGCGACCCATGCCGTCCGCCCGTCCGGTGCGATCCGGATGCCTCGCGGGCTGTCGCGAGTTTCCAAGTGCTTGACGACAAACTCAGTGGCTTTGCCCATGTGATTGGGGATAATCCGTTGACGCTGGTCGTCGGTCGCCTGCTGCAGCATCGAAATCAGCTTCTGCAGATCCACCACCGCGATGCGATTCGATCCGGAACTGGTCACCAGGGCGAAATTTCCATCGTGCGTGATCGCGACACTCGTCGGGTCCGGGAACGCCATCGTCGGCTCGTCCAACAGCACCTGATCGACTCGGCCGTCCCGCCACACCACGGCCAGTCCGTTGGTGATCGTCCAGCCTTGCAGCAAGCGCGTCATGGGCACCATGTTCTTGGTGCGGTTCAACGTGGCCAAACCGTATTCGCCGCTGGGATGCCAGTCGACGCCGATCATCAGATTCGCGCCGGGCACCTCGCGGCGATACTCGACCACCGCGCGGTCCGTATCGATCACCGTTACCTCGGACAGCGGCGGGTCGCGGAAGGGCATGATGCGGGACAACGCATTGACGACCAGGATCTGCGATCCATCGGGCGACAACGCCAGAGCCCAAGGGTTGCGGCTGGCTTCCAAGCGTTTGACTTCCCTGAGCGATCGGGTGTTGATCACGGAGATGCTGTCGATCGACGAATTCAGCACGTACAGCAGGTTTCCTTCGCGGTCGGTCAGCAAGCCCTGCGGTTCGTTGCCGACCGGGATCGTGGTCACAACCTCGCGGACCATCACGTCGATCACCGACACGGTATCGTCCAACCGGTTGCTGACGTAGGCCCAATTACCGTCCGGATGGAACGTCACGTCGTTGGGTTTCCCTCCCACGGGGATCTCCGCAACCTTGGATCGGCTGGTGACATCCACGACCGCCACCGCATTGGCTGCTTCGCATGCGACGTACAACTCGAGGCCGCTTGGATGAAAAGCAAGGTTCTGCGGTGTCTTATACCGGGGTTCCTCCACGGGCGGAGGCAACTCGGTGGGATGCAAGATCTGCTGCCACGCCTCTTCCACATCGAACGGTTTCCCGTGAGCGTTCTCGTGGCAGCTCAAGCAGGTGTCGTGCGTCACGGTCTTCAGCCCGGCCAGACTGGCCAAGCGTGAATCGCGCATGATGTGTTCGGGCGAATAATCGCTGCCGGCGCCATGACAAGCCTCGCATCCCACGCCCTCGAACCATTGGTAGCCCGGCTGAACGCCTCCCGACGGCTCGTAGTGAGCCGTCGTATGGCACTTGAGACAATCGGGGGTGACCATCGGGTCGGTTTTGATCCCGGCCTCGCGCGCGATCTCTTGCGCGCGAGGCGTCGCCAAGGTGGCGTAGGCGTTGGAATGAGCGCTGTCCAGCCACAGGCTGTACTGGTATCCGCTTTCCGGCCCCGCATGGCACTCGCCACACGCTTGCGATCCTGTGATCTGCGGCAAGTCGGGCTTGTTGGCCGGCAGTTCCGGCGGTTTCGAGTAACTCCACCGCCGCGGCGTCGGATGGGCAATCTCTTCCCAGGCCCGGTCGATGTCGAAATTCGAAGGCCCCAGCACGGCATCGTGCGAGCCTTTCTCGATATGGCACACCATGCAATCGTCTTTGGTGGGGATGATCAGCCCGGCCGCCAGCGACGCTTCGCGGCTGCGCATCACCGACTCGTCCATGTACTCGCTGCCCGCCCCATGGCACTTTTCGCATTGCACGCCGTGCTGCAAACGAAAGGCGTCTTCCCGCTCCCAATCCTCCGATTCGGCACTGGTCGAATGGCAACCCAGGCAGATCGGCGAATCTTGCGGTTCCACAGGAATGCCGCTCAATCGAGCGATCTCTTTCGCTTCGGGCATCGCCAGCGACGTATAGGCTTTGGCGTGCTTGGACAACCACCACAAGCTCTGCTGGTACCCCATGCCCGGGCCTCGATGGCACTCGGCACATTCCTGGTTGCCCACGAAATACGGATGGCTGGCGTACGGCGCCTGAGCTGCCGCGGGTGCGACCAGACCGGCGCACAGCAGCCAGGCGATACATGCGGCTGACGCGCAGCGAATAACCATGCGGTTCATGGCGTGTCTTCCTCCGGAGCCTCTTGGATCACGGTTAGAATCTGATTCGGTTCGATGTCGGTCAACGTCGTCCGGGTCTGGTCGGGCCAACGGATCTCGATCGCATCCACCTGCTGGGCATCTCCCAGACCGAAATGCGGACGCGGATCGACTTGGGACAGATAACCCGTGGTGGGGATCAAATCGTGGATCTGAACCAACTCGCCCGCTCGAACCGTGATCCGAGCGCCGATCGCATCCGAGCGACCGTTGGGCAGCTTGGCGATCACCTTGATCCAGTTCCGACGGTTCCCGCCGTCATTTCGCAGCAGGCGCGGTCGATCGTTCAGGTTGGCGATCAGCAGATCCAGATCACCGTCGTTGTCAAAGTCCGCATAGGCCGCGCCGCGCCCCACGTAGCGCTGCCGGAAATAGGCGCCCGATTGATCTGCCACGTCGATAAAGTTGCCGGTTCCATCATTGCGCAACAGCACGTCGTGCTCGGGGTATTCGAAATGGGCGTTCCCGTTGGCCACGAACAGATCCAGGTATCCGTCGTTATCGTAATCGAACAGCAGGCCGCCCCAGCCGGTGTATTGGCCGCAGACCACCGCGATGCGCGCCTGCGTCGTGCGGTCCTGGAAGAATTCGCCCCGGTTGATCATCAGGCAACCGTAGCTCATGTCCGGGATGAAGATGTCGAGCAAGCCGTTGCGATTGACGTCGCCAAACACGGGTCCCATGGACGAAACGCCTTGACCGCCTTCGCCGAACGCCAGTCCCAGGATCAACGCCTCTTCGACGAACGTGCCGTCGCCCTGGTTGCGATACAGATAGTTCTCCATCGCGTCGTTGGCCACATAGATATCCAGCAAGCTGTTGTTGTTCAAGTCGGTCACCGCCACGCTCATACCGCGTCCGTTCGGGTTGAAAACCCCGGCCTCTTTGGTCACCTCGGTGAACGTTCCATCACCGTTGTTGCGATACAACGCATCGGGTTGGCCGCTGTAGCTGAGCGGTCCCGGATAACCGGCCGCGGCATAAAACGAGCGGAACTTGCCCGCGTCGTATTCCAAGTAGTTCACCACATACACGTCCAGACGGCCGTCGCCATCAAAGTCGAACCAGGGCGCCGCCAAGCTCCAGTTGGCATTGTCCAGTCCGGATTTCCGCGACACGTCGGTAAACGTTCCGTCGCCGTTGTTGCGGTACAGCACGTTCGGGCCGTAATTCAGCACGTACAGATCCACGTGGCCGTCGCCATCGAAATCGACTGCCGATGCACCGAAGCTGAAGCTCATGTCTCCGACGCCCGCTTCGTCCGTCACGTCGGTGAAGGTCCCGTCGCGGTTGTTGCGGTACAGCCGGTTCTTCAACTGGCCTCGATACCGCCGCCCACGATTGTCGCTGACGTCCGGATGCCAGGCCCCGTTGGGCAGGTAAATGTCCAACCAGCCATCGCCGTCGTAGTCAAAGAAGACGGCGCCCGAACCCGTCCCCTCGACAATGTTGCTCAAGTTGTCATCACCGAAACTGTGCTTGAAGTCCAAGCCCGCTTGCTCCGTCACGTCCGTAAAGATGGGCAACGGCGGTTCTGCTCCGTGAATCGTGGGGTCAAGGCCGACGAGTCCGCTCAAGATGAACACGCAAAAAAAAGTTGATAAGCTTCGGATCATCACGTTCGTAGTCCTTCGTGCTAGCGGTCGAAGAGTTCGTCCCAACGGGCACCCAAATCGATCCATTCAATAAACAGCTTCTTTTGCTCGCCGGTTAAAGGCTCGACTTCCCCCGGCGGGATCGGCTTGGCCGCAACGTTGTTCGCAGGGTCGTCCCAGGGTTGCGAGGTGTTGCGGCCGAAGATGTGCCAGATCAGCGGGCTGGTGCGAGCACTTCCCGGCTGGATGTATCGACCGAGCGACCGCAAACTGACGTCCAGACGCGGTTCCGCTTGGTCCGCACCATGGCACGGCACGCACCGCGTCTGGATGATCGGCGCCAGATCGCGTTGGAAATCCACCGTGCGCCGCTCGCCGACGGGCGGCGTCATCGGGACGCCGGCCAAAGATAACGCGTCAGCGAAACGGTTTTCCGGCGATAGTTCGCCATCTTCGTGGCAACCGATGCAACCGCGGTTCTCATTGTTCCGGACCCAGACCCAATTGCACGTTCGCAACGCCATGCCGTCCGCGTCCAGCACTTGCACTTGCAATGGTAGATTGGCTGGCACCTGCAAATTGAAAGAACCGTCCTCCATCACGTCCGCTTCGCCCAAAATCCGTCGTACCGTCCTCGGCCACCAGGCGTCCTCGGATGCTTCCTCCGTCGCGCCGTCGGTGGAATCGGACGACGAACGCCTCGCAACGTCGCCCTTGGCTGCTGTAGGAACCCCCTCCAACAATCGCACCCGTTTTACAGTGCCCGGCGGCATCCAATCCGATCGCTCGAAATCCGTGACATGCACGTTCAGACAGTAGAGCGCACCGTGAGGTCGATCGTCCCGTACCACACTGGATCGCCCGTCGGCACGTGGTCGTCGGTAGACCACTCGCGGCTGAATGTCGTGCCAGTTCGGATCATCGAAAATCGCTTGCCAGCGGCCGTTCGCCAGATCGAAACGGCCGACCGCATGCGCCGCCGAGCCATCGGCGGGACGCCGCGACACCAGGATACCTTCGTTAGGCAACGGCGAGGGACTATGATACAGCCCGTCCCCCGGTTCGGTTAGCGTTTGAAAAGTTCGCAACGGGCGACGGTAGCTGACAGCAGCCAATTGCCCCGCTCCGTCCCACGGTGCATGATCCGCAGCCACGAAAACGACCCAGCCGCACTGCGAAATGCACGGCATATACTGAATCGCCGGACCCGAGGGGTCAGCAAACAGAGCGTAATCGGTGCCGTCCAGATTGACTCCAAACAAGCGGACCCGGCCCCGAGGACCGTGCTGCGACGTGCTGTACTGCCAACTGGAGAACAGGATGCGACCATCTTGCATCAGGAACGGATCGAAATCACTCGACACGTTGTACGTCAATCGCCGCACGGTCGAACCGTCCAACTCGCACGAGTACAGATGCGTCGCGACGCCCAAACCATCGTCGTTCGGCGTCCCCGCTGCATCGCTGACAAACGTCAATTGATACCACGGCTCGGGCGAATCCAGCGTAAACAGCGTGGATTGATAGATCGGACTGCGACAATTGCCGATCTGATCGGTCACCTGACGAACCGACAGATCGTCCAGCGTCATTTCGAAAATGTTCCAGTCGTCATCCGCCGATCGTTTCCCGGCGAACAGAAATCTTGATCCGTCGAAAGACACCTCCGGGTCACAGGCACTGTGAAAATCGTCCGTCAGCACCCGGCTAGTGCCGCTGGCGTCGAGCAACACGATCCGCGCTCCATCGCCGAATTCGCTACGCAAGACCCCCTGGTGGCGACCCGTCTTCCCCTCGCCTGCCGAAACAGGCAATTGCGTCACGAGCACCGGCCACTGAATGCGCAACGGATCACGCACCGCATTTGTGGGCTCCGCAGCCCCCACTGGCCCCGCAGCAAGGACCAGCAACACCACGATTCGACTCATCAATGATTCCAATTCGGACAGAAATGGATGACGGAAACTTAATGGTAATCGAAGAAACCAGTATTGTCTACATTTTTATGTATGTTTACAGAAAGATCAATACAAGGAATGGGGAACACTTGCGACAAAAAGAAATAATGACCGAATTATATGAAAATACGCGACCGAGTTCAAATTGGTTGGGCTGTTTTGGGAAAAATTGTTTTGTGGTGGTACATCGTAGGTAAATTAGATTACCTCAGTCTACCTGGAAGGCACGAAGGCATTTTGTTGACAAAATTTTCGGTCCCCGGGACCAACCGTGTCCATCACGGAACGATCCTTATTACCAGTGAAGCCAGCGGCAGCAGAAAACTAGGGTGCTCCCGCAGCTCGGCTCTTGCAAGTTTGCTCAATGTTTTCGATAACGGAGGATGGTTCTATGGTCGCTTCGATGAAAAGGGATAATCGCATGGCCAAAAAAGCAGCCAAGTCGGAGAAAGCCTCGGCTTCCGAAGCATCCGGAGGCTCGTCGGTTCTGGAGCGGAACGCTCATCTGAAATCCGCCCTTCAGCAGATCGAAAAGCAGTTTGGTGAAGGAGCAATTATGCCTCTAGGGGTCGACAAACGCGGCCCTATCGAGGGAATTTCAACAGGCAGTCTATCGTTGGACATCGCTTTGGGGGGCCGGGGGATTCCTCGTGGCCGGATCATCGAGATTTTCGGACCCGAATCCAGCGGCAAGACCACGTTGGCCTTGCACTGCGCCGCCGAGGCTCAGAAGAAAGGTGGCGTGGCGGCTATCATCGATGCGGAACATGCGTTCGATCCCACGTGGGCCAAGAAGCTGGGCGTCGAATTGGATTCCTTGCTGGTCAGCCAGCCCAGTAGCGGCGAGGAGGCGATGCAGATCACGGAGATGTTGATCAAATCGAACGCGGTGGATTTGATCATCGTCGATTCCGTGGCCGCCCTGATCCCCAAGCAGGAATTGCAGGGCGAAATCGGCGATTCCCACGTGGGCTTGCAGGCGCGGCTGATGAGCCAATCGATGCGGAAACTGACCGGCGCGATCGCCAAGAGCAAGACAGCGGTGGTCTTCATCAACCAGATTCGTGAGAAAATCGGCGTGATGTTCGGCAGCCCGGAAACCACCCCGGGGGGACGCGCATTGAAATTCTATTCCTCGTGTCGAATCGACGTACGACGGATCGGCCAATTGAAAGAGGGCGAAGATGTCGTCGGGCAACGGGTACGGGCCAAGGTGGTGAAGAACAAGGTCGCTCCGCCTTTTCGCGTGGCCGAATTCGACATGATGCATACCAACGGCATCAGCTTCGAAGGGGATCTGCTGGATCTGGGTGTGACGCAAAAGGTCGTCGCCCGTAGCGGCGCCTGGTTCAAGTACGGCGAGGCTTATTTGGGACAGGGTAAAGAGAAGGCTCGGACGTTTCTGATCGACAACCCGGACGTCGCTCAGGATATTAAAGAGAAAGTGTTGGCTGCGGGCGGATTCGAGGTCGCCACGTCGGCCGCAACAGAAGACGAAGGCAACGCGGCGGCCGATGGGTAGGCTCACCGCCAGGTCTTCTTGGCAGAGAATGGCGGAAGGGGGCGTGAGACGATGAATGCTGTTCGAATCGATCACCGACACAAATTCCGGGCGATGCTCCTGACGTGCGTCGCTCTGGTTTTCCCCAACCCAGTGTTCGGCGACGAGCCGCCGGTTCTGGATGCCGCGTTGGCTCTGGAACAGGCGGTGGTCAACGCCATCGCAGCGGCCGAGCGCAGCGTGGTGGCCATCGCGCGTTTCCGGACGGACGACCCCGCTCGCCCCGAGCTGGACGATTGGACCGTGCGGCTCTGGCCGGGCGGCGCCGTGGGGCCGGTGCCCATGCTGTCCGACCGCATGCAAGTGCCGGACGAATTCGCGGCGGGCGTGGTGATCGATCGAGGCGGTTATATCCTGACCAACTTCCACGTTTTGGGCGATCCCGACAAGAATCGGTACGTGGTGATGGCCGGCCGTCGTCCGCTGGAAGCTGTCCAGGTCCTGACGGTCGACCAGGTCCAGGCGGGGGATCCATGGACCGATCTGGCGGTGCTCAAGGTGGACGCCGACGACCTGGAACCGATTACCTTCGGGGATGCGAACCGCTTGCGAAAAGGCCAGTTCGTCATCTCCCTGGGAAATCCGTTCAACATCGCTCGGGACGGCGAGGTTTCTGCGAGTTGGGGCATTATCTCGAACCTGGGCCGCAGGATTCCCAGGGACGAGACGGCGGGCGGAGCGGCGCCTCGGGAACGCTTGTATCACTATGGCGGTTTGATTCAGACCGACGCCAAGCTGAACATGGGAACCAGCGGCGGGGCGTTGATCAATTTGAAGGGCGAGATGATCGGGTTGACGACGGCCATGGCCTCGCTGGAAGGTTTCGAAAAATCGTTGGGCTTCGCCATCCCGGTGGACGAGTCGTTTCGGACGACCGTCGAAACCCTGAAGTCAGGTCGCAAGGCGGAGTTCGGTTTTCTGGGCGTTGAACCCAGGGATCTCAGTGCGGCGATGCGACGCAGCGGTCGTCAGGGGGTCGAGTTGGCTCGAGTCGTCCCCGCGACTCCGGCCGCCCGGGCCGGGCTGCGACCGGGCGACATCATCACGCGGGTGAACGACGTGCCGCTGTACGACAGCCTGGACATGATGTGCCAGCTCGGTAAATTACCCGCCGGAGCAACCGTACGCCTGGCTGTTCAACGCGGGGCCGATCCGACACAGCGAGGCCGTTTTTTTCTGACTGCGGTGGACCTGGCCAAGAAGCAGATCCCGCTGGCTCATCGCGCCTACTCGATCGTCCCCGATCCGACATGGCGAGGCATGGGAGTCGACTATGCCACGGCGGTGTTGCTGCCGACCCAGTTGCAGCAACGGCTGCAAAGCGACCGCGCCGCCAACGCGCTGGGGGTGTCGCAGGTGGAACCCGAATCGGCAGCCTGGCGTGCGGGCGTGCGGCCGGGGAACCTGCTGACCCACGTCAACGGCCAGCCGGTGACCACGCCGGACCAATTCTTCGAGACGGTCGAAACCTTGGAGGGCGACGTTCGACTGCGGCTGGTCACCGAAGAACTGACGATCCCGCCGCCCTGATCGGCGGAAGGAGTCGGGGGTCGTTGAACCGCGCACAAAAGAGCCGCGCACGAAGTAAGCGTTCCTCAACACGCCGCGCGCAAACGAAGCGACGCCCATCGCGATTCTCACGCCTCGAACGCTGCATCGCCGCTGACTTCGTGCGCGGCTCTTCCAACAAGGCAATCACGCTCGGCTTCCACTCTTGGCATCGGCTCCGATGGACGCGGACAACGGGATGACGGCAGCAACGATTGGCCATGTTTGGCTGGATGAACGTGGCGTTGCTTGGTTGCCGGAAAGTCGGTGAGTTACCGCCGCTCAGGGCGGAGTCGAGGGTGGGGGGGCGTGGGAGCTTTGCCAATGGTCGGCGGCTTTTTTCTTCAGGTCGCGGAACTTGTCGCTGACGGATTCGATTTGAGCTTCCCAATTGGGATCGGGAACCTTGTCTTGCGATTCCTTCAGGAAGGTCAGGATCGTGGCCGTGCAGGCGATCGGATCGAACAAGATCCATTTCAGCGAAAATCCCATCAGCAGCGCCAGGGCGAACAAGGCGAACTTGGCGACGGCCCAATCCTGAGGCAAGAACCAGGCGATGGCGCCCAGCGGGACCAGGAACAACAGCGCGGTGGCGAACGTCAAGAGGTAATTCAGCAACGTCAGCGCCACCGCGTTCTTGAGCAAACTCTTCCAGGACTGACAATAAAGGACAATCCCCGTCTTCGCCGCATCGTAAACGTTTTCGTTCCGGGTGCGAAAAGTATGAGCCAGGATCGATTCGTCGATGTACGTCAGGCTGAGATCGACGATGCGCTGAACGACCTTTCCAGCGCCTTGCATGGCCGGGATGGGCAGCAGGTTCATCACGCCCAGCAACGTCCGGTTCACCATGCCGATGATGCCCTTGACCAACTGATCGATCAACGCCAGCACGCTGACCTCCTTGAAATACTTGGTCACCTGCTGCTGTCCCCATTGGGTTTGACTGACGCCTTGGGGCAGGCTGCCACGTTCGATGATTTCGGTGATCACCGCCACGTGGCCCGCGCGAAGCAGGTACAATACGTACTCGCGCAACAGACGTACGCCAAAGCCGCCCGCCGCCAAAGCGATCACCAGCATCACCATCGCGGCGGCGGTGCCGAAGACCCAGCCGATCAAGGCCAGCACGGCCAGCAGCAAGGCCAGGGCCATGCCGAGGATCCCGTAGACACAGGCTCGATAGAATAGATAGGGCACGGTCTTGAAAACGATGCTTACGGCGCGGCCTAGCTGTAAATCCATGGCAGGTTTCTTCTTCAGTCGAAAAAAAGGCTGGTCAATCGGCGGATGGAAGTGTCGCGACGGGTCATCGCAGACGACGGCGGATCAGATCCAAGAGCTGGGTGGTCAACTGGAACCGAGCCAGATCGCCCGAACCCCGGAGGCTCAACCGCTGATCGGCCGCTTGTCCCTCGTATCGCATGGCAACTTCGACGAACCGCCCGCCCTGCGGGGTGTCTTGGGCCGAGACGATGGCCAGGGCCAGATCGGCCCCGCTGTGGTCGGCTACGCGCTCCGCCAGCGCGGCTGCCGACTCAGCGATGTCTTCCGAGTCGCCAGGTGGTCCTCCCAGCATCTTCCACAGCCGTGGTTCGTCCGGCGCGACGTAAGCGCCCAGCAGGACATCGGCGATCGATGCACTGCTGCTGAGTGCCGCCACCAGGTTTCCACCACTACCCGCCTCGGCCAACGCGATCGTCTTGCCTCGATTTGCCAGCACGTCGACGACGTGCTCTTCCAAGGTCGTCGAGTCCGTCGCGTAGATGTAATCGCC
Organism: Planctomycetaceae bacterium; assembly: GCA_007121535.1. Lineage (GTDB taxonomy): Bacteria > Planctomycetota > Planctomycetia > Pirellulales > Pirellulaceae > SKKK01. The sequence goes on from SKKK01000420.1 coordinate 14,607, forward strand.
CAAGTGGCCGATCACGTCGTCACGAATCTGGTTCAGGCGAACCAGGTCCTCTGGCGACGCGCCGGGCAGAGTGAAGTAGAAGTCGACGCGCATGCCCTCGAACAAGGACGACACGGTCACTTGTTCGGGAATCACGACGTGCCGATCGAGCATCTCGGCGATCGCAGATTCGCCGATGCCCACAAACCGCAATGTCAGCAAATGTCCCGGTGCCCGGGTTCCGAAGCGTGCGGTCAATTGCGGCACCAGCTCGTCTTGCACCATCGGTTGCAATTCACGCGGCGGGCCGGGTAAAGCCACGATCAGTTTTTCCTCCCGTTCAAAAACCAATCCGGCCGCCGTCCCGTTCGGATTGACCAGATAGCCGCCTTGCTGTGGAACCTGAGTCTGACGGCGCAGGTTTGCACGCAATTGGTCCGCCGGCGTATTGAACCGTCGCTCCAGATTCGCGATCAGCTCCGGGTGTTCGCGCAGCGGAATCCCCGTCAGCTCGGACAACGCTTCTCGCGTGACATCGTCGGGCGTCGGCCCCAGACCGCCGGTGACGATCACCAGATCGGCACGATTCAGTCCCGCGCGAACCGCTTGCTGGATTCCGTCCACCGCATCGTCCACGATGACCGCCCAGATGCAGTGGAATCCTAACGGGTGCAGGGTGCGAGTCACAAAGGCGGTGTGGGCATCGGGATACGCTCCCGCCAATAATTCGCCACCGGTGACCACCAACACGTAATCCACGGTCTGTTCGGATTCGTGCCGCCCATCGTCGCCCTGAGTCCGTGGAACGGCCAGCAAGCTGAAAAGCAGCACCGCGCCGATCAGGTATCCTGTCGATTTGCAATTCACCATGGTCTTTCCCCTTCCTGTAAAATAAACTCGATCTGAAAAGGGGGCAGACCCCTTTCCAGACAGCGCCTAATCAGCGATCGGGACCATCCGCACGCAGACGGGCGTGGGAACCTGGATCTGGTGGCCGGTCGCTTTCAACTGGCCCGTCGACGCATCGATACGGAACACGACGACGTTGTCCGAAGCCTGATTGGCAGCCAGCAAAAACTGACCTGTGGGATCGATCCCAAAGTTCCGCGGCGTCCGCCCGCCAGTCGCTTGGTGCTGGACCGCTTGCAGCCGCCCATGCTCCGGATCGATGGCGAAAACGGCGATGCTGTCGTGGCCGCGATTCGATCCATAGAGAAAACGGCCCGAGGGATGCACCAGGATCTCGGCCGTCGTATTGTCATCCTGAAAGCCTGCGGGCAAGGTCGAGATGGTTTGCAATTCCTCGAACGATCCCTGGGCGGCGTCATAAGCGAACGCCGTGACGCTGGACTGCAATTCGTTGATGACATACCCGAATCGGCCCTGCGGGTGGAAGGCAAAGTGTCGAGGCCCCGCGCCCGGATTCACCGCGACCCAAGGCGGGTCATGGGCTGCCAGCGTACCATGTTGGGCATCGAATCGGTAAATCATCACTCGGTCCAAGCCCAGATCGACCACCAGCGCGAAGCGGTTTTCCGGATCGACATAAGCGGCGTGAGCGTGAGGCGCGGTCTGTCGACGGGGATCGACGCTGGAACCCTCGTGCTGGACGAAAGCCGTCGCGTCCCCCAGTCGGCCATCGGCCTCGATCGGCAGCACGCTGGCGTTGCCCCCGCCGTAGTTGGCCACCAGCAGAAAACGTCCGGTACGATCGAGCGACGCATGGCACGCCCCGGTCCCGCCCGAGGGCTGCTCGTTGATCAACGTCAACATTCCGGTCGGCGGATCGATACGAAACGCATAGACCGCTCCGCTACGGCGCCCCGCGAAATCCCCGACTTCCCCCACACTGTACAACCAGGGTTGTTTCGGATGGATCGCCAGAAACGCCGGATTGACCGCTTGGGCCGCAAGCACCGGGGAACTCAATTCCCCGCTGGCCAGATCCAGTAACGAGACGTAGATGCCTTCGCTGTCGCCTCGCGTGTACGTGCCGAAATAGACGCGCACTTTGCCGTCGGTCGTTGCCTCCGCATCTTGGCCCCGGCCCGGCAAGGGAACCACCAACAGCATCCCCAACGCCAACGGCCCCATGATTCCATTTCCGAATTGACGATCGAACATTCGCGGTGCTCCTGAAACAGCGGTTGATAGAAACTGGCCTCCGTCCATTATGGCCCATGGAAGCGACCGGAATCTACCCGTCCAATCGCAGGTTTGTCCTCCACGATATCTGGCCGGGTGCCCAGAGCTTAGTCGGGTGTGTCGGATTCCACGACGGATACCAAGGTGCCGATCGGTTCGATCGTGGCTTCGATCCAGTCACCGCTCTTGAGGTATTCGCCGCGAGCGTCACCGACGCCCGCCGGCGTACCGGTCGCGATCAGATCGCCCGTTTCGAGCGTGACAAAGCTGGAAAGGAACTCGATGACCGCCGAGACTGGAAAGATCTGCAGGGCCGTGGTCGAGTCCTGTTTCAATTGGCTGTTGACGCGCAACTGCAGCGGGAAACTCTGCGGATCGATCCCCGGTTCGGCAGCCAAAACGCACGGACCGCAGGGACAGAACGAGTCGTGCCATTTGCCGTGCAGCCAGTCGAAGAATCGATCCCGATCACGTGGTTTGCGGTGGGCGTTAGGTCGGAACCGACGATCGGAGATGTCGTTGACGATCGTGTATCCGGCGACGTAATTCAACGCGTCCGATTCGGCCACGTGTCTGGCTCGTCGACCGATCACGACCGCCAATTCCAATTCCCAATCGATGTAATCAGGCGATACTCGGGGGATGCGGATCGGCTTACCGGGATCCGTCAGTGTGGTCGACGGGGGTTTCATGAACACGTAGGGAAAGGTTTCCGATCGTTCAGCGGCCATCCCACCGCCCTCTTCGATATGTTGTACGTAATTTCCGGCCAGCAGCAGCAGTTTATTCGGTCGTGGGATGGGAACCAGCAGCTCGACCGCTTCGACGGGCAGGCGGCTGGCCGAGTCGATGCGCGCCGGGTCCGCCGCGATCCAGGCAGCCAATCGCGCCGTTTGCTCGTACGCCCGGCCATCGGGCGGCAGCAAGTCCAGCAGGTTGTCATGCTGCGGCAGCTCCAGCGACCGGTCGGTTGCCGTGCGATACACATTCGCTGCCGCCGCGATCGGGACGACGTGGTGCGTCTCGTAGAACCCGGCGAACGTTTGGCCTTGATGTCGGAAGCGGCACAGACGCATGGTCTACTTTCCGAAGAAATGCTTGTTGGCGAAATTCAGGTACTGCTGCCAATCATACGTCTCGACCGCATGACGACCTTCGCGCAGATGGTAACCGATCGTGTGACCGACCGGGGTGTTGACCGGAGGCATCTGGTCGGTCCCCAAGCCGGGTTTTCCCAGCAGATGATACACCGGTTCTGCATGCAGGGCCGCCAGGAACTCGCCGCGAGGATCTGCCCACCGATCCCCCGAAGCGCTGGCAACGTAGACGGGACGCGGGGCCATCAGCGCGATCAGTTGATGCTGATCGACCGGCAACTGATCCTCGTTGTCGTTGTACTTCTTGAAGTTTTCGCAAAACCAGTGAGGGAACGAGGTGTTGATTCGAGTAACGGTTTCGCCGAAACGTCGGCGGCTGAGCGCCGCACCGCCACATCCGGAGTTGTTCGAGATCACGATCGCGAATCGAGGATCGACGGCTCCGGCCCATAACGCGGTCTTTCCCAATCGCGAATGCCCCATCACGGCAACTCGCTCGGCATCCAGTTGCGGGTCGGTTTCAAAGTAATCCACGGCGCGGCTCAACCCCCAAGCCCACGCGGCGATGGTTCCCCACTGATCCGGATCGGGCCGCTGCTGCCCGGGGCGATAGAACAACGGATGCACTCCGTTCTGGAAACCATCGTCGAAATCGGGGTCCAGATCCCCGCAGTAGACGGTCGCCAGCGCGTACCCGGCCGCCAGGATGTCTTCGACCGCCCACCGGCTGGCACTGGTGCCTCGGGAAGCTTCCGTAGCGCGGTTGTCGACGATGCCTCGCTCGGGGTTCGGACGCATCCACTGTTGCGACAGCGTGATGCCGGGATCGTCGCGGATGGTGTGATTGCCGAAGAAGTTCAGCCCCAAGAACACGGGCACAGGCCCCTCGGCATCCGCCGGCTGATAGATCAGCACATCCATTTTCAGCCCGTCCGGTTCGCCAGTAAACAAAACGGACACCTCCTTGCGGATCGCCGTTGCCTCCAGAGCCCCATCTTCCACCGAAGTCACTTGGAATTTCATCGCTTCGGGCCGTCCGGGGCTGCGTCCGTAGACCTCCCGCTCGAATAGTTCCAGGATTTCGGGGCGTCGCTTTTCCCACCACAACTCGGCGGTATCAATGACTTGACCGTCTTCGGCGATCAACGGATCGGGCAATGTGTACGACGGCACCTTGGATTCGTCATAGTTGATCTCCGGACGTTGCGCTCCGGCGGGAAGCAACGTCCACGCAGACAAGATCAAGAAAACGGCGGTAGTTCGCGATGCAATAGCCATGATCACCTCACGCTGGAAACGATACGAATCGAAACTCGGATTCCCTGATTCTAGCTGTGCCGATTTCGAGAAACAACCGGCCGCGCTTCTCCGTCAGTCGGCCGGGGCGCCGATACAATACAGATGATGCTCGGAACGCAGGAAAAGTTGTCCCTGCGAGATGGCAGGCGAGGCGAAACAGTACTCGCCCAACGGGTTTTCCGCCACGACCTCCATTTCGTCTCCCGGTCGAACCAGCGTCATGATGCCGTCATCCGACAGAAGGTACACCAAGCCACGGGCCGTTACCAGCGACGCACTGAAGTGCCGAGCCACCCGTTCCCGCCACAGTCGATGACCGTCACGGGCCCGAAAACAATTCACGGTGCCTCGATCGTTGGCGACGAACAAACGGCCGTCCAGGACCACGGGCGACGGCACATAGCAAGCGGCGCTGGTGGAATGCCAGGCGACGTGGGTATCGGTCACGTTCCCCGTGCCATCAGGCCGAATCCCCATCACGTGGTACGTGGGGAACCCGGCTGCCATGTAAAACAACTGACCATCGTAGACCATCGAAGCGACGAACTGTTCGGTCGGGCCGTCGATTCGCCAGTGCATGGAACCGTCCCGCGGGTCGTAGCTGGCGATATGATGGCTGCCCGACATCACCATTTGGACTCGGCCATCGATTTCGCGGATTAGCGGCGTCACGTAGCTGCGCGTGTCGTACAGCCGATCCACCTTCCAAACGGTCTGGCCCGTCGTTCTGTCCAGGGCGACCAGGTACGAATCGCCGTCGTGGTCCCCGTTGACGATTACCAGGTCTTCGTACAGCACGGGGCAACTGCAATAGCCATGGACGCTTACGAACTCGCCCGGACGCACTTTCCATTTTCGGTTGCCGTCGAAATCGTAGGCTGCCACAACCATCTGGCCCGGAGTGACCGGTCGCGATTGCGATACGTTTCGTGCTTCTATCGTATCGCCTTGGACTTCCAGGAACGTCACGTAGACCAACTCGCCATCCGTGGCGGGCGTGCTCGAAGCATGGCTGTTCAAACGGTGCTTGGTCTCCAACGGTGCTGTCAACACGGTTCGTTGCCAGAGCTGGCGGCCGGTGCGCCGGTCGAAGCACAGCAGGATCCGCTCCTGGCTGTCCAGCAGGCAACTGACCGTAAAAATCCGATCCTCCCAGACGATCGGCGAAGCATGACCGACGCCGGGGACGGGCGTCTTCCAAACGATGTTCTCGCCGGTTTCCCCGTTCCAATGAGTCGGAACGTGCTCGTCCAGGCTCGTCCCATCACCCCGTGGACCTCGCCAGCAAGGCCAATTCTCGGCATGTACCCACACGGTCATCAAGAGGGCGAAACAAAGCGTCAGCAATTGCAATCGGATAATTCGATTCATGTTGATTCTCCCGTTAGTCACCAAGGACCGAGCACGGCAGGGCCTTCCCTGTGTCGTTACGATTCCGGCTCGATATCGCTGTTGTCCATAGATTCTAGCAGAGATGTCCAGTTGATGGCGATCTGGGAACGCCGCAAACTGGATTTTGGAGTCAGTTCGCCAAACTCGATGGACAATGGTCGCGGCAGCAAGGCGAACCGGCGTATCTGTTCATGACTTGCCAGCCCCGCAAGGCAAGCATCGATTCGCCGTCGAATCTGCCGCCGCAAGATCTGCGGATCGCCTGTCGCAGAGACGTTGGCGGTCGATGCTGCGGGAACGATCAGCGCGATCGGAAAGCCCCGGGTGTCCCCCGTCACGAACGCTTGCTCGATCGACGGATCTTGGACCAACAGCGTCTCCAACCGGCCGGGGTGTATCTTCTGGCCCGTGGCCGTAACGATCAACTCCTTCTTACGACCGCGGATCATCAGCAACCCCCGCTCGTTCCATGCCCCCAAGTCGCCCGTGTGCAGCCAACCATCCCGGATCGCCTCGTCCGTGGCTGCCGGGTCTTGCCAGTAGCCCTGCATGACATGGGGACCACGAGTCAGGATCTCACCGTCGTTGGCCAACCGCACCTCGATTCCCGCAGGTGGTCGTCCCACCGTACCCCAACACACGCGATCCACAGACGACACGCTGACGACGGGCGATGCTTCCGTCAGCCCATACCCCGGATACAGCGGCACACCATGTTTCCAAAAGAAATCGAACGTCTCCTTTCCAACGGCAGCCCCGCCCACCTGGCAATAGCGCATGCGACCGCCCAACAATCGGCGCAATTGGAAGCCCGGATCGGCCAGCCGAGACACCTGATGATACAGGCAATCGTAGAAGTACGGAACCGCATTGATCCACGTCGGACGTATCGACTGGCAGTCCTCCAACACCGACTCGCGGTTTTCGGCCAACGCCAGTCGGTTACCGCAGACGATCCAGATGTACAGATCGCAGGCTCGGGCAAAGATGTGGCTGAGCGGTAAATATCCCATTTTCAGGTCATCTTCGCGCTCGCCCGTCGCCGGCCAAGTCGCCTCGGCGTTCGACGCCAAGTTGCCTTGGCTCAAGACGACCCCCTTCGGTCCTCCGCTGGTGCCCGAGGTGTATAGCACGGTTGCCAAAGTCTGCGGAGTGACATGCCGATCGGCTAGGCCGTTCCACCGATCTTCCTCGGCAACGGCCAGTTGCTCGGGCAGCCACTGGCGCCAATGAGGAACTGGACGCGTCTGCCAGAGGCGATCGCAGGCATCGAACGAAAAACATGGCAGGTCGACAGACATTCGATCCTGGTTTGCCTGAAGTTTCTCCAGTTGTTCCTGTCCCGAGACGATCACCCGCGTCGCCCCACTGTGAAGAATCTGCTGTGCCACTTGCGATGCGGGCAGCCGAGCGTGCAGTGGGACGTGAATGGCTGCCAAATATTGCAGGGCCAAATCGCAAACGATCCATTCCAGCCGATTCTCTGACATGAGCGCGACGCGATCGCCGGCGGAAACGCCCCACCGATCCAACGCACAGGCAGCTCGTAGCACAAGCGACCCCACTTCGGCCCACGTTCGCTGCTGGTATTGCGCGTCCGATTTCACGTAGAGCGCGGGCCGATCCGGCGTCCGTGCGATACGGTACCGAAACCAATCGACGATGGTGCGTTGGGGCTGATCCAGGCTCATGGTGGTGTTGATAAATTTTCGTCAGATCCGAAACGGGTGTCTTCCGAATTCAAGAACGCCCATGTCAAGGATCCGCGGGAAGGCTGGGGCGGAGTTCCCAGACCGAAATCGATGGGGCTCGCGCTGGGCCGCCGGTGGCAAAGACGGTCAACTCTCGCTGATCCGCGTCGGGTAGGAAGCAATGGGCCATCTGGACTCGACCCTCGTTCGCAAACACCTCGACCGAGGTCCGATCGACCAGGATACGCAGCGTGATCCGACCCGCTTCGGCTCTCAGCGGCGCCCGGCGGCCCAAGGCGGACAACTGCTGGTCGTCCACCGAATACTCAATCCGATGGCCGCGGACGTCGATTCCCACCGTCCGGGCCTCGCCCAACTCAAACACCGCCTGGATGTCGAACAGCTTCCCATCGCCGCTTTCCAGACGCACGGGCGTCGCGTGCAAGATCACATCCTCATGACTATGTTTCCGCGTTCGCAAAACGGCCAACTCTTCGACCGGTTCGATGAACAAGCGAATCCCCTCGGGCGTGGTCCGCAGCGTCAGCACTCGCGGTACGGTCATCTGCTGGTTGAAAGGCATGTCGGGGTAACGACCACGTCGCATCCAAGCGATCTGGATACGGCGACCATCGTCGCGGGGGATGTCGCTGAACGTTTGAGCTGCATAGTCGTTGGCGCCGTAGCAACTGTCCAACAAGGGCGTCTCGGGTGTGAACGTTTGGCCATCGAAGTGCCCGACAAAGTAGCGTCCGGCCGCTTCCCAGACGACCCAGCGAGTGTTCTCCGGATCGCCATCGACAGGCAACTCGAACAGATCCGGACACTCGTGACCGTCGGGGATCTCCAGTTCGCTCAGTTTCGTCCACGACCTCAGGTCCGGCGAGCCGAAGAACGCAAAACGAGGCCGCTGCAGGTACAGCACCATCACCCATTGTTCGGTCGGCTCGTGCCAGATGACCTTCGGATCGCGATTGCCACCGACCAGGTGGTCCAGCACCGGGTTGTCTTCGTACTTGGTAAAGCTGCGACCGCCATCGACCGAATAGGCGATCGATTGGGTGAACGGTTGACCCCGCGATTCCGCACTGGTTCCCCCGGCCGACGTGTACACGGCCACGATCGGTTGGTGCTGGTCGGTGGCCCAGCCGGTCGTGTTTTGGTGATCGACCAGCCCCGAACCGGAGAAGATCGTCCCCAGCCGATCCATGTGGAGTGCATTGCGCCGCTGTCGCCAATGGATCATGTCCGTGCTGACGGCGTGGCCCCAGGTCATGTTTCCCCAGCTTGTGCCGAACGGATTGTGTTGGAAGAACAAGTGATATTGGCCGTCGTAGTACACCATGCCGTTGGGATCGTTCATCCAGCCGCGCGCCGGCGAGAAATGAAACTGCGGTCGCAGACGTTCGGCGTAGATCTGATCCCGCTCGGGCCAGGTATCGCCCAGGGTCAGGGCTTCCAGTACCGTCGAATCGCCCAGCATCCGATCGACCTCGACTCGCAGCGTCTTGCCCTTCCATGCGTCGACCTCGGTATAGGTCCAAAAATCCGGGCGATCCTCTGCCAGTTCGATCTCGAACTGCCGCACCATCGTGCCATCGGCGATCAGTCGCATCAGACGCATGGGCGCGCCGGATCGGACGGGCAGATGCAGATACTTGCGATCGACCGTCAGGTCGCGACCGATGGTCACCAGTTCGACCTTGCGGTCGCTCTGCACGATATGGTCGACGTTGATATGACCCCAGCCACCGCTACGGCTATCGACGATCTGCAGCACCGCTTGCTGGCCCGTCAGATCGCGGACATCCCACGACTTCCAATCCAGCGCTTCGGTCCCGCCGGGCTGCGTATTGGGGCCGGTCGCGGTGCGTACCACCCGACCGTCGACCAACAGGTTCATACAGGTTTCGCCTGCGAATCCCCCGCCGCCGATCAGGAAATTAAGATACTTTCGTTGAATCGTGAAGGCTGGCGAAGTCAGCGTGCCGACCGGATCGTCGCCCCCGTGGAAGCTGTTGACCAGCCGTTGTCCCAAGTAACCCGTCACCTTCATCTGCCGCGGCAACGTTCCTTCCGCCGGTCCCGGCCCGAACGCCTCGCCGGTGACCGTCCAACCGCTGCTTTCCCACGTCTCCCACTCGAAATCCGCCACCAGGATATCCGCATCGTCCGCCATCGCCATCGCAACAGCCGACCAGCCGACAAACAACGCAAGCAGAAAGGTTTTCATAACGTCAACTCCAAAGACATTCTCGACCGGCAGCCCCGCACCTGGCAAAGGCTTTGTATTCAACAGGACACGATAAGCCGTGTCTGAAGATGCGTCAAACCCTTTTGTAGGGCACGCGGAAAACTGGGCGATCCGTTGTGCCCGGAGAGGGTCAGCCCCCTCTTCGAACAGAGCCCACGACACACAACGACAGATCACCAAAGTACCGCAGCTTCCCGTCACCTGCAAGGCAGAGCCTTCGAGCTACTTGCCCCGCATGGCCCCAAGTATCGCAAACCGTGCAACCCCCCGACACCTGCCACCCATCCGTGCCCCGGCTTTGCCATCCGTGCGAATCTTCGCTTTCTGGGAGTAACCCATTGCTTCAGCTATCTGGTACGCCAACGCTACCAGGCTTGTGATTCGAGGTCTTGTTTCTGTCAGGACGTGAAGCATGCTCGTCAGCCATCAAACGGATCGAAAACCGCAAGTCGGCGAAATCGCGTTGCAGTTCATCCGGCCAGTTCGTCCAGGAGCAATCGGATCGCAGCGGCCATCGTCGCAGCCGTCATCGTGGCTGAATCTTTGCGGGAAGCCAGAACCTGGGAAACATCCAGCGGCAGGTGGATGAAGACGGATCGAGTCGTCAAGGACTTCTGTTCGGCCAGGAAATGCGACAGGTACAAGGTGGCGTTGCACAGGTAGGTTCCTGCAATGTACGAGACTTGGCACGGTATCCCTGCCTTGCGGAGCTTGGCGGACCACTCGGCCAGCGGCAGATCCGAACGATAGGCGACCGCACCTTCCTCGGCCAACTTGAAGAATTCGTCGGGGTGCTGATCCGGTTTCCCCGCGACGTTCAGACCGATGGCCTCCAATTCGATCCGACCTCGGCCCGGCGCTTGTCCCATGTGAATCGCAAAGTCGTAGTTGGCGTCCAAATCGCGCGCCAGGCATTCCCGCATAGCCTGAAAATCCACGGGATAGCGTCGCGTCGTGACGGTCGGGCGATCGGGAAGATTTCGCGTCAGCTCGATCAGGGTCAGCCAGCTACTGTTTTCATCCCAGGGGCCGTATGCATCAAAAGCGGTCAACAGGACACTCGTCATCGGATCCCCCGGCCAGAATTCATCAAAAGAGGTTGAACCATTTCCCTATTGATTTCTAGCCGAAAGAAGCTACCGACGCAGCATTTCATTCCACTGAACAACCACTTCCTGGCTGTTTCCGACCAGATTCAGCGTAATAATCCCTACCATCAACACCCCGAACACCAGGAAACTCAACGCATACGGGTTAGGCGTGCCGACAGATTTTCGCAGCGCCAGGACCAAGGCGATCTCCAAACGACGCCAACCTGCATCGCTTTGTCGAGGCCCGGACGAGACCAATTGAATGTTCTTTAGCGCCGCAAAAGGTTCGACATGCAATTGGACGTGCAGGCGCGGCAAGACCAGACTGTCCCCCACCCAACGGGCTTCGCGATCCAGGTCCGTGACGACCTCGCTCAAAACGGCTCGCAATTGATCGACCGAAATGTTGTAGATGACCAATCGGGGGCGCAGCAGCAGGATCACCAACGTCAGCGCCAAAGCGTAGGCTCCCAGCAACAATACCCAAATCCACGGACCGAAAATCTGAGCGGCAGCCTCCGGCAGAAACAATTCCATCGGGCCGGCGACCATCAGACCACTGATGGCCAGCCCCAAAGCAGCGGTGTCCCTGCTGCCTGTCGTCACAAAAGGACGCATGGACAGATTGACCAGCCCCAGGACCATCAGATAGACAGCCATCGGCGCCAACGCGATAGAAAGGTGAAGTGCATCCACAGAGCTTACTCGTCCAAATTCTCCGAAAACTGGCTCGGCTGCCCAGTTCCCATCGTCCTTCCGGTTCCGACCATGGAACGAACTCAATCATGTCCCCCGAATCTTGTGTCGAATTCTAGGGCACACGCCGGGTTCGGTCAACGACACGGCAAGATGCACCCTGATCGCGGGGGTTCAGCGTTGCTCTAGCGGTGCAACATCAACGTCCAACGTGCCCGATGCGTTGACCAGCAAACGATGGTCGTCGGCGACGATTTCGGATTCCCATCGATGACGACTTCGCGAACGAACCAATCGACCCGCAGCGTTATCGAAATAAAGCGTCCCGGAATCCTGCTGCGAGTCGGTCGGGTGTGCGTCATCGAACCATCCCGCTTCGCTTTCCTTGCGTTGCCGGCTTGTGTGGCGCGAAATCCGTTCCAACTCGCGACCCTGTTCGACGATCGTGCCCAGGTATTCGAAACGATCGACCAGCGTGATGGGCCCCAACGGCGTTTGCAGAGTCCGCACTTCCTGCCAGCGATCGCCGAGCACGACGGGCTCGTCCGGCAACGGCCCCAAGGCCTGGTGCAACATCTGTCGCATGCCGTCACGTGTCAACAAATGCTTCCACCGTCCGGCTACGGGCACGTCGGCCAGTCGCCGATCCGTATCGGCGGCCAGTCGCACGTCTTGGATCTGCCCGCGTGTGTTCAGTCCGATCGTGACTCGGCTGCCGATCAAGGTGCGAATCGTGTCAGCCAACTCACGCAACTCCGGCGGCGACGGATCCGACGAGTCGGAGTCGAAATCCCACCTGCGACCATCAACCTCGGTGGACTGAAGAATGAGCCTTTCGATCGTCTGTTCGATGGCGATGTCGTTTGGCTCGTCCTCATCGGTCAATCTCCAATGCAATTCGATCGCCGTCAGCATGGACATGGCCGATGGTTTCTGGTTCGATCGTATCTCGGTCCGTATCCGATGGACCATCCGCACTCGCAGGGATTCCTGCGGATCAGCACGCCACGCGATCGTCTTTCCAGCCGACTGGGCGGCCAAGGTCGCGGCCAGCCCCGACCAACAAGCGATCGCGATCAGCAATCTTCCAACGTTTTCGCATTTTTCACTCGGAGCCAGTCCCATTTTTTCATAGCCTCGTTGCGTACCATCCAACCCAATTTTACACGGTATTGTTTCTCCGCTCGTGAAACCACCGTTTCTTTCGTGATAGGACATGCGGACCGGTTTGACAATCCGTTGAAGTGTTCCGAGGGTTGACCGACAAGCGGCCACCGACAATACTCTTTCGAAGGCAGCAGGTGCTGCGTACCCCGAACTTGGTCAACAATCATTTCCCGAATGGCATTTCCCGAATGGCATTTCCCGAATGGCATTTCCCGAATGGCATTTCCCGAATGGCCACCCGACAGAAATCCCCACCGAAACGATGGAGACAACCATGATACGAGCTTGGCAGCTTCATGAGAGAAAGCAAACCGTTTCCCGACAGGTTTCCCATGGGGTCGCTGTTGTGATGCTGGCCGTTTTGGGGTGGTTCGCGTGCATGGCTTGTGCACCGCTTCAGGCCTCGCCGACGGTTGCGAGTCCAAACGTACCGAACGTGATGCTGATCCTAGCGGATGATTTGGGGTTTTCCGATCTGGGCTGCTATGGCGGCGAAATCGCCACGCCGCACCTGGATCAATTGGCAGCCGAAGGCCTGCGTTTCACCCAAGGCTACAATACGTCCCGTTGTTGGCCGACGCGAGCCGTTTTGCTGACCGGCTTCTACGCTCAACAAGTTCGCCGCGACACGCTGCCCGGCGTATCACCGGCCGGCGGTCAAGGCGTACGACCGGACTGGGCGCCGTTGCTGCCCGAGATGCTGCGCCCGCTGGGATTTCGCTCCTATCATTCCGGCAAGTGGCACATCGACGGGCGACCGTTGGAGAACGGGTTCGATCGTGCTTACACATTAGACGATCAAGACAGGTATTTCTCCCCTCAACGGCACCGTGAAGATGACCAGCCGTTACCGCCGGTCGATGAGGACAGCGGTTACTACGCCACGGTGGCCATTGTCGATCATGCGATTCGTTGCCTTCAAGAGCACGCCGAGCAATACGCGGATCAGCCCTTCTTCCACTATGTCTGCTTCACCGCTCCGCATTTTCCGCTTCATGCCCCTCAGGAAGACATCGACCGTTACCGCGACGTGTACCACGTGGGTTGGGACGAGATTCAAGCTCGGCGAGGTCGACGGCTGAAAGAATTGGGGGTTGTCCAACATGATCCGCCCGCCATGGAACGCGAGGTAGGCCCGCCCTACGATTTCCCCAAGACCCGGGACTTGTTGGGACCGGGCGAAGTGTTCCGACCGATTCCCTGGAGTGAACTGACCGAACAGCAACGGCTGTTTCAAGCGGAAAAGATGGCGATCCACGCGGCCATGATCGATCGCATGGATCGCGAGATCGGTCGGCTGATCCAGCAATTGAAGCAGATGGATGTGTTTGCAAACACGCTGATCCTGTTCGCTTCGGACAACGGCGCCAGTGCCGAGATCATGGTTCGCGGCGATGGGCACGATCCGCATGCCGCCCCGGGTTCTGCCTCAACGTACCTGTGCTTGGGGCCGGGTTGGTCCAGTGCTTCCAATACCCCGTTGCGCCGACACAAGACGTGGGTGCATGAAGGCGGCCCGGCGACGCCGCTGGTGGTGCACTGGCCAGCCGGGATCGCGGCTCGAGGAGAACTGCGACATGACCCCACGCACATGATCGATTTCGTGCCTACCGTGCTGGAACTGGTCGGATCGAAGCATCCCGAAACCTGGAACGATCAACCGGTGCCCACGCCGCCGGGTCGTAGCTTGGTACCGGCGCTGGCCCGGGATGGAGCGGTCCGGCACGAATATCTCTGGTGGCTGCACAACGGTCATCGCGCACTTCGCATCGGCGACTGGAAACTGGTCGCCGATCGCGACGATTCGTGGGAGCTGTACGATCTGGCCGTCGATCGCGGCGAAACAAACAACTTGGCTGCCGAGCATCCGGAACGGATGGCTGAAATGGCCGCGTTCTGGCAGGCCAGGGCGGATGAATTCCGTGAGCTGGCGCTGGCCGACCTACCGCCAAAACAGAAGCCCAAGCCTGGGACGCCCCAAACTGCGAAGAAGAAGACCAGCCAACGCAACGCGGACGATGCAGGATTCGTGACGCTGTTCGATGGCCGAAATCTGGATGCCTGGCAAAAATCGGCGACGGCCCAGTGGAAGATCGACGATGGAATGATCGCCTTGGAACGTACCGATGGCGGCCTGAATAACGATGATTATCTCTGGACCAAAGAACGTTATTCCGATTTCGTGTTGGAATTGGAATTCAAGACGGCCGAAGGTTACTGCAACAGCGGGGTGTTCTTCCGCACCGACGATCTGGACGATCCTGTGAATACCGGGATCGAAATGCAAGTCACCAATTCGTACGGGCGTCCGCTCAGCCGAGGCGGTACGGCCGGCGCCATCTACGATTTCCAGGCGCCCACAAAGAATACCGTCCGACCGCCCGGCCAGTGGAACCAGGCTCGATTGACGGTGGTCGGAAGTCGAATCCAGGTCGAATTGAACGGTGAAAGCATCCTGGAAATGGACATCGACCAGTGGACCGAGGCCGGTACGAATCCCGACGGCACCTCCAACTCGTTCGATCGCCCGTTGAGAGACTTCCCCCGCAAAGGCCATATCGGATTGCAGGATCACGGGCGCCCGATCTGGTATCGGAACATTCGTGTCAAGCGGCTCGATCCCTAGTGCGTTGTCTAGGCGAAAAATGCGGATTGTGAGCGGCACGGCGCTAGCCGCCGGTTCTGGACGCCACCGGCGGCTAGTCCCGCTGAACCAAAACACCGTTGGCAAATATTTCGGCGATTCGGGGAATATTTTGGACTCACGGCAGATCATATAAGAAATGGCGGTACTGTCTTTCGCGTTTTTCCAGCCCACAGACAGTCCGAATGGCGAATGATCTCCCTTCCCTTTTGGAGGCGGTAATCTGGCGGGGATGGGAGACCTACGGTCGCCCGTTTCGTCCAGGTCTGATACCCGCGCCGAACTGTGGCGAGAGCGAAACTGTCCCCTTTTTGCGCACGAACGAGGTGGTCATGTCTCGGATCATTCTTTTCACGGCCGCGATGGGCAGCCTGCTGTTGGTCGGGTGCTCACATACCGCTTATGTCTTGGAATTGACACCGGAGGAAACGGGCGTCCATCGAAAACTGACGGTCTGGCGAGCGACGGGACCGACGAGCGATCCAAGCGAGATCCGCTCGATCGAGGCCGAGCAGCGGGAGCACTTACAGCAAATCTACGGTCCGGCGAAATCGATCGAAGACGGAAAATACGCTTTCGAAGGCCGGTTTTCCCAGACGATGCCGGCCGACATCGGCGGCTACGGACGTTGGGTGCGATACGAATCGCCGCTGGGCAACGTCATCGGCTACAGCGAACGTTTTCGTGGTTCGGATGACCTGCACCAAGAACTGACGGATCGGCACGTCGAGCTGGATCGGTTGATCGATCTGACGATCGCTTGGTTTCGTTACGAAATGGAGGGCGATCCGCACCAGGACCGTGTCGAGCAGTTTCTGGACGAAGAACTGCGACACGATCTGAAAAATTTGGTCATTTACGTGTGGATGCACACGATCGTCGCCGACCGACCCGACGCCGGAGCCGAGGAAATCGGTTTCCGGCTGTTGCAATTCTTCGAGGAACGCGATTACTGGCACCCGGCCGACCTGCCGCGATGGCGGAGCGCCATCGTTTCCGCACAGGGTGACTCGCAGGACCAGTGGTTGCTGCAGGCTGTGCAACGTACCCTGGCCAGAAAGATCGGCATCCCTGACGATCAACCCATCCCGGAAGGCTTGGCCTTTTTGGGGGACGCCAAGCAAATCGAGCGATCGGCGGAAGCCTTTTTCCGTCAGACCGACGAATACCGTCAAATCTATGAACGTTGGCGTCAGGAGCATCCTGACAAGCCGGAATCGGATGCGCCCGCAGCGACCGATTCCGTCGTTGGTGATTCGGCGGTTCCCATCTTTTTTATACCAGGATGGCCACCGGACGGTCCCCATTATCTGGAAGTCCGGCTGAACCTGCCCAACGAACCTTACCAGACCAACGGCCGCTGGGATGCCCAAGCCGGACAGGTTCTTTGGGAGCACCGCCTGGATGATGGTCCGCTACCGCGCTTTGCGTATGCCGTTTGGAGCGAGCCGAACGCGGCGGAGCAGCGAGACCGCTTTGGCCGCACGCTGCTGAAGGGCGCCCCGTTGGTCCGCTACGTGATGTGGTATCAGGCGCTGGACGACAAAGATAAACGAGCTTGGGATGCCTTCATCCAGGCCGGCGTTGCGGGTCCGCAGTTGCGAGCCCGGCTCGAGTTATTCCGCTTTCCGCAAGAGGACGAAGACTCCGCCCCCCTGTCCGACATCCCACGCACACTGCTGCTGGACGCCATGGATGCCGACTAGACCGGTGAAGAAGCCTGTCACCCACTAAGCACCCGGCCAGATACATCTTGTTGGAATCGGCCGAAAGGGCTCGCGGGCGAAAGGGCTCGGGAGTGGCGTGTTCAATTTGTCGCATTCTGGCCTGATTTCGCGTTTCCTCGCATACCCGTTTCCGTTCCGTGACAGGTTGCCCTGAATACCTCTCTCCGCTTTCTGGCTCACCACCGGTCCCGCACCGGTGGGAGCCCGGTTTGGAAACTATCGCGCCCCCCATCTTTTCTCTCTTTCCCCCTCTTCTCTCTGGCTCCCCACCGGTCCTGTACCGGTGGGAGCTCGGTTTGGAAACTAAGCAGCCCAGCGCCATCTTTTCCTTCTTCCCTTTGGCCCAACAGCGACCCTGCGCCGGTGGCGGGCGGAATGCGGTGGCGCGAGGCCGGCGTAGTTGCCAAACCTCGCCTCCACCGGTGCAGGACCGGTGGGG
>SKKK01000293.1 GCA_007121535.1 Planctomycetaceae bacterium
ATCTGTTGGCGGTTGACCAGGGTGACCGCCATGCGTGGATCGACGCCCAAGCTGCGGAAAGTAACCGCTTGGGCCTCCTGTTGCATTTCGATCTGCAAGCTGCGGACGCCATCCAACGCCCACAGTTTCCGTTGCGGCGGTGGGGCAGGCGGAGCCTCTTCCGGCTCGCGCAGCAACTGGTCTGCAGGAGCGGGGGCCTCGGCGGGCTCGGGCACCGGCATATCACCGTCCAGCCTTCGACGTTGTGGCCTTTCAACCGCGGGCGCTCCGAACGGATCATCCATGTCGACCGCATCGTCGTACTCCGGTTCCAATCTCATCGCCGCCATCGGCGCTGTTTCGACCGCCACGCCGGTCTCGCGAGCTGCCTGCGGCATGATCGTTTGCGCCGGCCGGAGCTTGCCCAGCGAGAAAAACGGCGCGGCCAGCGTCCGAAGTGGTGAAACGGGCGGAGCCAGATCGCGGGTCTCGACGGTCCCGAACGAATGGACCACTTGGTGACTGGACGGCACATGCAACCGCCATTGCAGATCTGCCGTCGGCACTTCCCGGGACGGCGCCTCGCGTTCGGCGCGCAAAAGCAACCGAGGGGCCGCCATCTGCATGCTGCCCGACAGGAACAGTCGGGCGGTCGACGTTTCATAGACGATTTGCAGATCACGCACCTCGTCATGACTCGTGGCTGGCAGCGGGATCAACAGACGATCCTCGTCGGCCAGCGGGGTCATCGGTCGTCCATCGACCAGCGCAGACCACAACCGGGACTGCCGATCGGGCAACTGGATTTCCAGAAAAGGCGCCTTGGTGCGCAACAGGTAGCGTGCGCCGGTCGTGCTGGTTCCTCCGACGGACGTCAGCGTTTCCAGTTCGGCACGCTGGACGATCGCGATGGGTAACCCGTAGCCGTCGCGACGTCGGATACCCAGGCTCACATCACCGGGTGGGCCTGCGAATTCGTAGACTCCCAACAGCCGAACGCCCACGCGATGTTGGGCCGCAGCCAGTTCCCCGATGTCGATCTGCCGTGCTTCCGTCTCGATGTCCAAGTCCAGATCGGCATGCCCCTCGACTGCCACCACGGCCGTCTGGTACTCGACATCCTCCACCGTTGGCAACGGCAATCGGTAATCGGTCTGCCCTTCGCTTGCCAGCGGCACTTGGAAGTGGACGCTCAGACGTACCGGTCCCGCTGCCGGTCGAGCCAGGATGGCGGTCCAGCAGCGTCCAGCATCCGTCGTTTCGCTGAAATACTCTTTGACTTCGGCGCCTTCCAACGCCTGAATCGCCAAAGAAGTGGGCGTTTCCGATGGGACGACGAACGACAGCCGACGCGCATGGGCCTGCCGTATGTCGTACAGCAACTCGTAGTGGACCGTCATTCCCGAAGGTGCGAGTTGCAGGAAGCTGTAGCTGCGAGCCGTGATGGTCGGCTGGTCCCGACCGACGATCAGCGTGGCGCGGTACGGCTGGTAGTCATAACGATAAGCCAGATCTGCGACGACATCCCCCAACCCGTAGCGGGCTTGTTCGCGTTCGCCCAGCGGGACCAGTTGTTCGAGCTGATCCGGCCGGACGTTCAGATCCCCTTCCGCTCGGACCGCGATCGCGCCGATATCCCGCTCGGCGTCCTGGATCACGAATCGCGGGAACTCGATCGCCGTCTCCTGCCAATCTCCGAGCCAGCCTGGCGGGACGTACTGCGCCTGAAACAGCAAAGTGCGTTCTTCGCCGGGCGGGACTCCCGGCTCCAGACGCACACGAATTCCTTGGTATCCCTCGGCTACCTTGGTGCGTTCGATCGGCAAAACGTTCCCGTCCGCATCGGTCACTTGGCGGATGTGCCAACCCAGTGGGCATTGAAAGCGCACCTCGAACAAACGCTCGACCTCCGGAGCGACGACCATTCCGCCATGCACTTGCAGTTTCGTATCGTTCATCGTCAGCAGCAGATGGGTCGTGGCCTGCAGCCGCGGTTCCGCGCGAACAAAGTCGGCCTGCAACGAATAGTCGCGGCTTGGTGCATAAAAGGCTGCCACCGTGCGGACCTGCGGCGCGCTGGCGTCGACGCGCAGGAACGTATCGGGCAGCGCGGCGGCCAGGACCTCATGATCGACGGGGATCAGACCTTGCGGCGTGATCCGGCTGGCCTGTAGTTCTTGCTGGACCACCACGCCCACCAAGGCCACCTGGCCATCCACGTCCAGCGGCTGCAATTGGGGCAGGGTCCAGTCGGTCAGCCGAGCTGGTGTGCGGGTGGCCGATAGCTGGAGAACGACGGTGCCGGTGGCCGGTTCGCGAAGCTCGACTTCCAATTGGCGACGTCCCTGGTCTTCGCGGACCTCCCAGCGAGCCATCATTTCGCACAGCACCTCGGTCGGTTCGAAACCTTCGGGTATTGCGAAACGAAATCGGTCGGCCGCCCCGTGCAGCACGCTCATCGCCACCGTGGCATGCAATCGTTCGGCCGCCGTGGTGATCTCGTCGACCACCACGCTACGAGCTACAATCACGCGTTGGCGTTGCAAAAGCCGGTTGTTCAGCGTCATCACCAGCGGCGCCGGGGCATCGGGCATCAACAACTGGAACCGAGTCACATCGGCGTCCTCATCCACTTGGCGGCTGACCACACTGGCGCCGCTCTTGATGTCCACGTTTCCGGGCACGCTCAGACGCCATCGGGAAGCCGGGGCTGCCGGTACGCGAAACGACAACGATTGCTCGGCGGCGGAGGTCTCCAGCCGCGTGACCATTTCCACGCTCAGACGCACCCTTCCCGAATCGGTCACCAGCAGCACGACATTACCCTGTTCATCGCGGGCCAGCGGCGCCGGTTCGTCGTCCAGGCGAGCGGAACGCAAGCCGACATCCTGGAAATCCAACGGGATCGCGTGCAGACCGTCTGCCATGACATCCAAGTCCAAGACGCCGGTGATCGCCGCACGATCGCCCCGGATCACCACTTCGTATTCAGCCGACACGATCAAGGCCGCATGAGGCGCCGGTGCATCGGGCTCGGTCTTCCGAGCTTGGTTCACCAGTTGCTGGTACTCGTCACGAGTCAAGAAGACGCGGCGAACATCCCCTTCCAGCAACACTTCCAGATCCTCGAAAGGCACAAAAAGCTCGCGGATCACCTCGGGAGACGCTGCGCGGCCCCCGGCCGGCTTTGGCTCTTGAGCGATCGTCGAGGCAGCAAGCAGCATGACGATCCCGAAAACCGCGAGCCACTTCCCAATGCAGCCTCCGGCCGCAACCGATGTAGGTTGGGTCTCCGACCCGACCCGGTCGGGACAGAGTCCCAACCTACGAAGATGCATCCACCGTGCGCGCATCTTGCGGTCGACGACTCCTTCCAAGCATTCCCATTGCCTATTCATCGCTTCCTCCCTGTCGCTGGGACGTCTTCGATTCATCTTGGGATTCATCCTTCGATTCATCGCCAGAGGCGACTTCGGCGGGAACGGCGTCGACGTCCGAGGCAGGTGGCGCACGTTCTGTGTCCGGGGGGGAAGCGTTCGGCAACGTCTCGCGATTTCGTCTTGAGCAGCAGCCGCTCAGCCATTTTGACAAGCGGCCCAGATACCAGGCCGACCACAGCAGCGCCACGATCAGCACCGAAGTAAAGAAAGCTCCGTCCAGGACCTGGCGAGCCAGCATCGGGGCGAAGACGCCGGCCAGCAGCAACAGCCCGATCAGCAACGCGATGGCACTCGACTTCCACGTCAGCGGCTGGCGAATGAGAGCCGTGCCGATCAGCAGGACAATCACAAAGGAGATGCCGCTGAGCACGTTCTGGCGGAGCGCAAACATCCGCAGGGCGCTGTCGGGCGCTGGATGGACCGTCGAAAACACGTGCAGCCGACCGTCCGTGGCGAAGCTGTCGAACGGATCGGCCACATCGAACCCTTCGGTCACCCATTGGACAAGCTGTCGATCCGATTGCCTGGCATAGGGAAACGCTTCGTACCAGCGATATCGAAACTCATCGGTCCAAGGCCCCAACGTTCCCAACAAGGTCCACTCACGCGGCAAGTAGGCACAGAGATAGATTTTCTGTACGGCCGCCCGGGTGTCGGAATCCATACCGGCGAAGCGAGGCATTTCCAAGCGCCGCAAGGTACCCGGTACGGTATAGCGTAATTCCATCAGGAACGGTTCGTCTGCGTTCACACCGGACAAGGGTACGAAATACGCTTCCTGGTCGCCCCGTTCCAAAGGCACCGATCGTCCGTTGATCCGCAGAGGGTCGGTGTCGAAACTGGTGTTCGCGGGCAATTCCAGTGGCAGTCGCTGCCGCGCACTGCGGACGCGATACAACG
The DNA here is from genome assembly GCA_007121535.1 of Planctomycetaceae bacterium. Classification (GTDB taxonomy): domain Bacteria; phylum Planctomycetota; class Planctomycetia; order Pirellulales; family Pirellulaceae; genus SKKK01. The sequence continues at coordinate 4,320 of SKKK01000293.1, forward strand.
CCTGGACGGACAGTACGTTGCTGCGCGTGATCTCGGTCCGCAACACGGCTCGTTCGATGCTGGTCCGTACCACCGGGACCCATTCGTACCGCGTGATGTCCATCACCAGTTCCCAACGGCCGCGTGCATCGTCCTGGAACTCGAACGCCCAAGCCGCGTCTTCGCTGGGGGCGCCGGGCATCAGATCCAGCGTGGGATCGATCGGTTGCAGACCTGTCGGTTCGCTGGCTGGCTGAACGTCCAACGTTTCCGCTTTGGCCAGCACGATCTGGCCGGAAGCCAGATCCACGCCCTGCGGCACCAGTCTCGGTACCGTCTCGTAAACGGTGCGTTGGACATCCAGATCCCCGATCCGGCTCTCCCATGCGAATCGGACCGTCACCGATCCCAGAAATTCGGTCTCGCCCGTCAGGTTCCAGGCCACATAGCCCTCTGCGACATCGTCAGGCGGCGGCACGATCGGCGCCTCGCGTGCCACGTTGGGTGTCTGGTTCCGGATCTGTTCGACCCGATCGGCGGGAACGTCCAGCCGCAACGATCGGACGCCGCTATATTGAATTTGGTAGAAGAACGTCGCCGAATACCGGATCACCCCTGATTCGACGCGGGCGGACAACAACTGTCGGCACGTGACGTAAGGGCGACGCCGCTGGGCGTTCAATGTCAGATCGACCGGTTCGGTCGAGTAGGCATAGGCCAGGACTTCGCGAGTTGCCGCGGACGGTCCTTGCCGAGTCGAGGGGATGCCGTCCAACGCTTCGGCGATCGAAATTGTCTGGACTCCCTGCTGGCGATCCGGATGGATGCGCAGACTCTCCGATGCGTACAGGATCATCCGGCCCGTGGAATGCTCGACGGTCTGCGCCGCCACGCGAGGCACCGGCACGGCCATGTTGGACGCTTGCCCCGTGGGACTCAATAGATTCGGATCTTCCAAGCGGCGATCCCATTCGACCAGCAAACCGACCTGGCCGATCGCCCTGCTGGACAAATCGATCACCAGACGGCTCGGATTCTCCGGCGATCGATGATACGTATCCACAGTGACCGCCGCGGCGTCGCCGACCGCGTGCCCCCGCACGCGACGCTCCTGAAGCTCGGGCGGAACGTCCAGTTCCAGTTGAAAAACCCCCGCGCGAGCGATGTCGTAAATCACCAAAAGATGCACCGCCAACCGCTCGGGCTGGAGGAAGACTTCCACCCTTTCCCGAGCGCGAATTTCCGCTTGGACCTCGGCCACGGCCAGCGTCAGCTCGAACGGCAGCGACGCAAAGCGGTACGCAAGATTTTGCGACGCGGTGGCCAGCGAATCAGGCAACTCCGAGGCGTCCAGTTGAGACAGGCCGCTGCGGCTCGTGACCTCGGCGCTGAACGCCGCCGAAATGCCGACGACCAGCAGACCCTGCTGGCGGCCCACGTCCAGCGCCCGGACCATGGGCACCTGGACTCCTTCGCGAGTCAGATCTTCGCGGAAGCTCTCCAGCTCGACCGTGACCCGTTGCGTCTGACGCGCTGGTTCGTACAACTCGACCTGGATCTGATGAACGTTGTCCTGCGATTCGACGGTCCAGCTCCGCACGTTCGGATCGAAGACGTTCAGCACGCGGTGTTCGGCCGGCGCCTCGATCGTCAAACGACTCAGCTCGGCACGACTGATCTGATAGACCAACTCGGTCCGCGTCCGCACCACCCCCTGATCGATCGTCACCTGCTGCTGCGTCCGGACCTCGGCCAACGCTTCCAACCCCATGGCGCCTTCGGTCCGAGGCGTCCAATCCATCCGCAACGTGTCGGCCGCGCCGACAAAGGCGACCAGCACCGTTTCTTCCGCCGGCGATTCTTCTTCCGATTCGGGCACCGGATCGGTCGCAGCCACCAGTGGCTGGACATTCACCTGAACCCCCGGTTCGGGGATTCTAATTTCCCATCGATTCACGGGAGCTTGCGGCGCTTGCACCGTCCATCGATTCTGACCCGGTGTTTTGGTGAACGCTTTGCTGTAGTGCAGCACCAGTTCCCGCATCTGCGGCTGGTCGTCCTTTTGATGGACCAGCAGCGCATAGCCAGCCGGAAGTTGCAGCAGCCGAGCCGGTTGGTCGTCCAGCCGCGCCGCTTGGATCGAGGCGTCCGCCAGCCGCAACGGTATCTGGTGCCAACCGGGATTCAGTACCTCCAGCTTCAACGTGGCCGTCACCTGGACCACTTGATCCCCGACCACCGCTCGGCTGTCGATTTCACTGATCAATGCGTCCACCGGCGGAGGTTGCTCGGGTTCCGTGCGCAATGCGTCTTGCGCCTGTTTCCACAGTTTTTGGAACTGTTCGTAGGGCAGGAAGACCCCACGACCCTCCTGCTCGAACACTTGACGCAATCGAGAATAGGGAACGTAGATCGTCTGTTCGCGGATCGAGTCCTGGTCGACCGTCTCCGTCGGTTGGGGCTCGGCCTCCGGTTCGTCTGCCTGAGGACTTGCCCCTGCGATCGCGACAACCAGAAGAACGAACACCCAACTTATCCACCAACCTGGATCTTTCATCGCTTCCACCTTCTTGCTTTCGAGCTTCGGGAATTACGCAGGCAGCCGCAGATCTTCGAGGCCGTAACAAGACGGTTCGGCGCGGGTCATTGCCCCCGCCGGAACCGCCGACCGTAGGTCTCCCCGACCAGTATTGTTACCGCCTGTTAGACGATGCCGTCATCCGAATCGTTTTCGAGCGGCAGAAAAAACGGCGAAAGCCCAGTCGAATTCACCAAGAAATACCTGCCCGGGTGCTTATTCGCCGAGCACTTGCGTGATGGCCTCGAACAGATCCTTCGCTCGAACCGGTTTGGCGACGTAGGCGTCCATCCCGGATTCAAGACATCGTTCGCGATCGCCTTTCATGGCGTGCGCGGTCATGGCGATGATCGGCACGTGTTTTTCCGTACTTTCTTCGGATTGGCGGATCGCTCTGGTCGCTTCCAGCCCATCCATTTCAGGCATTTGCACGTCCATCAAGATCACATCGAACTCGTCCTGCTCGACGGCTGCCACCGCTTCCCGCCCGTGTTTCGCGACCACGACCCGATGGCCTCGTTTTTCCAACAGGGCAACGGCCAGTTTCTGGTTGAACGGACTGTCTTCGGCCAACAGCACCCGGAGCGATCGGTTCGGTTCGGACCGTTCGCTGGACGGGTCCGTTGCATCCTGCTCGGTCTGGTTGATCCTGAGTTCGGACATCAGAGCATCGAACAGTTCCGATTGTTTGATCGGCTTGAGCAGATAGCTGCCGATGCCCAACTGTTTGCAGCGTTGGATATCTCCCGGCCGATCCCCGGAGGTCAACATCATGATGATGGTGCTGCACAGGCAGTTGTCGGTGCGGATCTTTTCTGCCAGGTGAAAGCCATCGATGGCAGGCATGCAGGCATCGTTCAGCACCAACGAGAAGGGTTGCCCGGCTTGATGGGCCTGCTGCAGCATTTCGAGTGCTTGCGGGGCGTCTTCGACCTCGGTGACCTTGACACCCCAGTTACGGAGCATTTCGCCGAGGATATGGCGATTGGTTTCATTGTCGTCGACAATCAGGACTCGGGCATCGGTCAGGCTTACCGGTGCGGTCGGGACGCTTGCCGGGCGATTGGGTGCGATGCCGAAGCGCGCGGTGAAGTGGAACTGGCTGCCATGATCGACTTGGCTGTCGACCCACAGGCGCCCGCCCATGTATTCGACCAAATGCGACGAGATGGCCAGTCCCAAGCCGGTTCCGCCGTAACGTCGAGTCGACGAGGAATCGGCTTGTTCGAAGGCCGAAAAGATCAATCGCAGTTTTTCGGGTGCGATCCCGATGCCCGTGTCGGTGACGCTGAACTGCAAAACGGCTCGGTCCCCCTGTTGTGACAGCGGTTCGACTCCGACAAAGACCTCGCCGACTTCGGTGAATTTAATGGCGTTGCTCACCAGATTATTGATCACCTGCCGCAATCGCCCGACATCGCCCAGCAACCGCTCCGGCGTATCCGGATGGACTCGGCACGTCAGTTCCAGGCCCTTGGCGTGCGCCCGGAAGGCGAAGGAACGCACGACGTCTTCCAGACTTTCACGCAGATCGAACTCGGCGATCAGCAGATCCAGTTTTCCGGCTTCGATCTTTGCGAAGTCCAGGATATCGTTGATCACCGACAGCAGGGACTCGCTGCTGACCAGCACCATTTTCAGGTAATCGCGCTGCGATTGCGTCAGGGAACTGTCCAATACCAATTCGGTCATGCCGATAATGGCGTTCAACGGCGTCCGGATCTCGTGGCTCATGTTGGCCAGAAAATCGCTCTTGGCTCGGTTGGCCGCCTCGGCCGCCTCCTTGGCGGCTTGCAGCGCTGCCTCGGTTTGCTTGCGGTCGGTGATGTCTCGCGAGATGCCGAACGTTCCGATCATGTTGCCTTGCGGATCTCGAAGCGGGACTTTGGTGGTGGACACCCAGTTCACAGTTCCATCGCTCCAGGCCTGCTCTTCTTCTTTATCGACGACGGCATGTCCCGAGGCCATGACCCTCCGCTCGTCCTCCAGATACTGTTTCGTGCGTTCGGCATCGAAATAGTCGGCGTCCGACTTGCCGACCGCATCCTCGGCGCTGGCCGTACCGAGGTATTCGGCCAGCGCGCGGCTGATTCGCAGGTATCGACTTTGCTCGTCCTTGAAGTAGATGAAGTCGGGCGACTGATCCAGCAGCGTGTTCAATAAGAACCGCTCGTAAGCGAAATCCTGTTCGGTCTTCTTTCGAGCGGTGACATCCCGAGAAATGCCTCGATATCCCGAAAGGGTTTCGTTCGCATCAACGATCGGTACCGCGTTGGTTTCCATGACGATCGAGTGACCCTCCCGGTGCCGGAAGACCTGCTCGATTCCCAACACGGGCTGCCGCCGGTCGAACAAATCGCGGAAGCGCCGCCGGGAGGTCTCGGGGACCGACAAGTCCAGCAGGTCGTCATGCGAACGGCCCAGCACTTGGGCAACGTCCAACCCCAACAGATCCCCGACGCGCGGGCTGCTGTACGTAAAGTTTCCCCCGGCATCGATCTCCCAAATCCAGTCGGTCGTGGTCTCGACCAACGATCGGAATCGGTGTTCGCTTTCACGCAAAGCCTCTTCCGCCTTGTTTCGCTCGGCCATCTCGCGCTGTAGACGGATGTTGGTTTCTTGAAGTTCCGCCGTCCGTTGCTCGACCAGCCGTTCGACGCGGGCGTGTTGGCCGAACAGCGTGTGGGCGTAGATGGCTGCCAAGGCGGTCAGCATCAAGCCAAAGATCAACGAAACGATGGGCAGCTCGTTCGTACGTTCTTGCAGGAATTTTTCCGTAGGAATGTACTGGAACACCCAGATTTGGCCCGGCATCTCCAGGGCTGCCGTGCGAATCAACCCGGACGATCGGCGAATCTGGTGAGCGATGAAGGGCTCGAATCGAATCTTTCGCCGGTGCGAATCAAAGGCCGCGATGAAGGCCAAATCACCAGAAGGCGACACGTCGAACAACTGGACGTGGAACTCGGGGGGGAAAGGCTGAAGTGCATTGGCAAACAGAGCTTCAAAGTCGATCCCGACGACCAGAAAACCAGCAAGCTGATCTCCACCGGTGGCGGAAGTCCCGGAAGGACGCCAGTCGTGGAGGATGGCTCGCACCACGGTGATCATGGGCGAGTCCGATCCATGATTGGAGGAATCGCCGGGCTGGACGATCAACACTTGATTCTCGTCCAATGCGTCTCGCAACGGCGCAAACATTTCCGGGATCGTTTCCAAATCGACGCCCAGCAAAGGATGATCGTCGTCCGGCGGCCAGACGAATTGCAGCGGGAAATGGTCTGCATGTTCGGCTCGAGGCGGGGCCGGAACAAGATCGCCCTGCTGATCCTGGACGCGAATGGCGTAGTCCGGCACGCCTTGACGCCGAGTGTCCTCTTCATGCCGCGAGCGTCGATCCGGCGGAACGCGCGGCACCCACATCACGGTTCTCACGTCAGGATGACGCTGAATGCCCTGATGGACGACCTGTTCGAAGTCGGCTCGAGTGCCAGGGCCCGTTTGGCCGACGAACGCCGACAACTGGTAAATCAACCGGACATGACTGCTAAATCGGTTTTCGATAGCGCGAATACGTTGCCCCGTATCTCCTTCCACAGCCGCTTCGATCAGGTCCCGCTGGCTGCTGCGCAGATAAAAAAAAGCACCTGTTGACAAACCCATCCCCAGCGCCGCGATCAGGATCACGACCAGCAGTTGCGAATGTCGGTTTCGAATGGGCTGAAAGTCGGTCATCTCAGGATCGATGGCTACGAAGGAATCGAGACGATATCCATCATACCACAACCAGCCCGGAATCGGAAAACGGGAAAAGACGGGAGAATCCGTGAGAATCGCGGTCGTGCTCAGATTTCGAATTCGGCTCAGCGCAAAAAAAAGAGGCCGCGATGCACCTGTGGTGCACCGCAGCCCGCTGAACTGGTGGTCTGTTCACGCCTGACGGACTTCGATCCGCTTGGGCTTCACGGCTTCGCTCTTGGGCAGATGCACGGTCAATACGCCGTTTTTCAATTCGGCAGCGATCTTCGTTGCGTCGATGACCTCGCCGATCGCGAAGGTCCGGAAAAAGTCGCCCACTCCGTACTCGGCGTACAGATGCTGCATACCAGGCTGCCTGGCGTCGACCCGACCGTGGATGGACAACTGCTTGTCCTCGAATCGGATCTCCAGGTTTTCGGCACTCACGCCCGGCAGATCGCCGTACAGCACCAATTCGTCATCGTTTTCCCAAATGTCGAACCGAGGAGTAAACGTGAGGACTTGCTCCGTCCGCTCGACGGTCGCGACATCCGACGGGTTCTTCACACTGGAAATCTCGGACATGACCATTTTCTCCTTCATCGTTGCTCCGGCCCGAAGACCGGACTTGCCTCGAATCACACCTCGATACCTGCCAACCGTATCCATTCCTTGCGGACGTGTTTCAGTCGGCTCGCACCTCGATCTTCCTCGGCCGACTCTCCGGCTGCTTGGGAAGCGAGACGGTCAACACACCCTGTTTCAGTTCGGCGCTGACCTGCTCGGCATCGACCACGTGAGGAAGCTCGAAGACACGGGTAAACTTCCCATACAGCCGCTCGCGGCGATGCCAGGTTCCCGGTCCGTCCACCGGCTCCTTACGCTCGCCCTTGATCGTCAATTGGCTGCCGTTGACGAAGATCTCCAAGTCTTCCATCTCCAATCCCGGCAACTCCGCCTCGACGAAGTAATGATTGTCATCCTCCCACACGTTCAGCAGTGGGAAAGCCGCCTGGCCCAAAAACGGGGCGCGCCGATGAGTCCAGCGGCCAAACACGCGATCCATCTCGTCCCGCAGCCGACCCATTTCCGACTGCATCTCCAACCAAGGTTGCCATCGTGTACCCAACATCGCATTTACCTCCTTCTTTCCCAAAAACCCTGAAGTTTTCGACAAAGTTCACCGTCTGTGGCTCGCGTCCGAAGTGGCAGACTTGCGAACTC
>SKKK01000492.1 GCA_007121535.1 Planctomycetaceae bacterium
AGGGATCATCGCCCGTCCGACGCCTGTTCGAGCCCACGGACGAAGTGAGCATCCGCTTCTACTTGAAGCTGTCCAAGGGTTGGGGCTGGAGCGGCCAGAACTTCCATCCCCACCTAACCCATTTCCTGACCACCGAGAACTCCAAATGGCACGGTCCCGCGGCCAGCCATCTGACGTTGTACATCGAGCCGGTCGGTGGCAAACTGCGTCTGGCTGCTCAGGACATCCAGAACAAGAACATGCCCCGCGGATTGACCCAGGGGCCGCTGCGGGGTGGTTACAACGGAAGATTCTACGACAGCCAGGACGTGCTGTTCCAGGACGACCGCTGGCACTGCGTCGAAGCATACTTCAAGCTGAACACGCTTGACCTTGAGAACGACCGCCCGAACCGGGACGGCATTGTCCGCGGTTGGTTCGACGGAAAGCTTGTCATCGAGCACACCGACGTGGTGCTGCGTTCCACCGATTTTCCCGAAATGAAGTTCAACCAGTTCCTAATGGCTCCCTACTTCGGGCCAGGATTGCTGCCACACGCCCAAAAGCTGTGGATCGACGAATTGGTGGTGGGGACCAAGCGGATTGGCCCGCTGGAATCACCGAAATGAACTTGGGTTGTCTGGCACTCGCATGATAATCGGTCGGCGGCTTTCGACGAAACGTCTGCCAGCCCATGCCTGGATTGGCGAGGATCTGATCGGTTACCTCTGGGGTAACGACCATCGGCGGCTGACCGCAGGCCACGCGAGTCACCAAACCTATGAGAATGACTCCGATGCGTCATGTGCTGCTCGACCTATCCACGTCAGCCGTATCATTCCGATTGGTTGACTGAGATCGGCGGAAGGGTGGTCACCACCCGGTACGTTAGCGGACCCGAGTTGGAAGTTCCGGTGCTGGATGATCGGCAGACGCTGGCTGCCCATCTTGATTTCATCAGTCGCTTGGGAAACCGTTACGATGGTCCTCCGGAAATCGAGCACATCGATCTGGGGACGGTCGGCTGGTGGGGCGAATGGTACATGAGCCAGTCAACCAAGGCTCCGATGCCCATCATCGAGACTCAGAAGAAGATCGTCGATGCCTATTTGAATGCCTTCAAGAGAACGCGCCTGGTGATGCTGATCGGCGGCGGTGAGATGCTCAAGTAGGCTGTCGAAAACGGCGCGGGTTCCCTTGCAGCGGTTTCGAGTATTTGTTCATTTGGAATTGCTTACCAATCCGCTTCGCAGACTTCGCTGATCACTGTACATCGTCCTCCCGAATTCCTCGGATGACTCGACACGGATTTCCAGCGGCGAACACTTCAGCGGGAATGTCCTTCGTCACCACGCTTCCGGCACCAATGACGGTCCTCGAGCCGATGGTGACGCCGGGGCAGACGATGGCTCCACCACCGATCCAAACGTCGCTACCAATCTGAACTGGGCGACCAAACTCCCGGGTACGGCGAAGTCTGGCGCTCATCGGGTGGCTGGCGGCGTAGATCTGCACGGCGGGGCCGAAGAACGTGTAGTCTCCGATTCTCACCTGGCACACGTCAAGAATGATGCAGTTGAAATTGAAGTAGACTCGCTCGCCAAGATGGATGTTGCTGCCGTAATCGCAGAAGAACGGGGGCTGCATCCAGACCGAATCGCCGCCGCTTCCGAACAATTCAGTCAAAATCCGCCGACGGGCTTCCCGCTCTTGCCCGCCGGTGGCATTCAACTCACGGCAGAGATCACTGGCCCATTCTCTGGCGCGAACCAACTCGGGATCCAGCGCATCGTACAGCTCCCCAGCCAGCATCTTGGATAGTTCGGTTCTCATCAATTCGTCCCAAGAACGTCAATTGGCCCGGTATGGCACCGGTCCCATCAAGGCGTCGGATGCAACCAGCCGCATGCTGCTTTCGCAGTTTGGACACGGGTGTGACAGCAAACCTATCCCGTCCCCGGCCTATCCCACCACTTCCCAGCATACGCCAGATTGTACCCACTTTCGTTAGTACCGGCTGCTCTGGTCCCGGCAGTGTGCCTCCCGGCGTCCTTCCGCCGGGGGGTGGTCATGCCAGTCGCGGCACCAGACGAGCCACCGCACGACGCCGCGATACTTGGTCTCGTAAGGCGGAAGCACTGGGGCATCCAGATCGATCACGGTTACTTCGTCGATCGGGACTTTCATGGGTTGGGCTTCGGGTTGATCCTGGTCGACGACAGATCGCACGATGGAAAACGTCACTTCAACCCGAAATTGTCGCCCGTCTGGCGCTGACCAACCAGCAATATCGAGAAGCTGATGGTGCGACAAGGGCCGCTGAGCACCGCCGCCGATAAACCGACTCGCATTGAGGGCTCCGGCGGAGGCATTAATGGGGACATATCTCATCAAAGGGAGAGAACTGGATGATTCGTTGGACCAACTTGACAGACGAAGAGTGGACGGGGCACGGATCGGGGCTCTACGAAGGCAATGAATGGAGTTCGGCCACAAAGATCCAGTGGACCGAAGACGGGGCCAGGTACGAAGATACTACAGGGGGGGAAGCCATTTGTGATCGTTTCGAAGCGGAAGGAGGGGCGTGCGGCCGACGTGGAACGAAACAAGAAGTGACATCGTCAAGTTCCTGGTGCCTACCGCAGACGCCGAACTGATCGAGGGCAACACCTGGAACGACCGCTTCTGGGGCGTGTGTCGGGGACAGGGCGGGAATGAGCTTGGCCAGATCCTGATGAGGGTCAGTATGAAACTGGAATAGAGAGGTAGGTTCTAGGGATACGGGGGAAAGATCGAGTCCCCCTGTTCGTACCAGAATCGAGACAACGCAGGCAATCATCCGTGATGAAATGGGTGCGACTGCCCGGCGGATCGCCATCTAACAATCCCGCTCGGGCCCGGCAGTGGGCGTTGGCACATTGACTCTTACCTCGCTTCCAGCCCGCCACCGACGCACGGCAGCGTCGGATTGCCACTCGCCGAGCTTGCATCATTCGGCTAAGCACCCGGCCAGATATTTCTTGGTGAAATCGGGGGGGGAAAGGGGTCGGGAGTCGTTTTCGGAGAACCCGCTTTCCATGTGGTGAATCGTTGCCCGAAAACGACCCCCGACCCCCGTTGCGGCCCAGGCCAAGCGAAAAAAAAGCACAGACCGATCGACGGCCTGTGCGTGAGAGGATCTGGGAAAGCAATCCGTTACCAGGGCCCTCGAATGTAATAGACGCCAAATTGATCCGTGTGACTGGGCCAGCGCGGCGTCGGACGCAGCGAACCGGACGGGTCGCCGTAAACGTCGCCCATCGCGGGACCGGGGTAGGGGCGTTTGAACTGGTGGTACAGCGGCGATACGCTGGATTGAGCCACGCCCCAACTCCATCGCGTCTGGGTTCGAACGGTCGGGGGAACCATCAAGGCCAGCGGTGCACCGGTTTCCGTGTGAAAGTAGCCCGCATGCCAAGAACGATGGGCGGATCGTTGTTGCGCAATCCAATCAGCCCGCATCCACGGATCGACCAAGGGCTGGCCGCTGTTCGCCATCGCAGCCATCGAGTGCCGGGCTCCCAGCAGTCGACCACCATGGAATCTTCGGCCGTAGGCGACCGCCGACACGCACGCGTCACAGTCGCAAGGCAGGACGGATGCTTCGGCATGGAACGATTGGATTTCCGAGTTATCGTCCATCAGATCGTCGGGAATGCCTGATTCAGCACGTAACACAGACGTCGCATTGGCAAGCAGGATGGCGCCAGCCAAGACAAAAAAGGCAAAGGGAGATTTCATGGGAAAATCCTGATCTTTGATCGGGGTGGATGGTGGAAGACGGAGTTCGACGGGAAAGAGACTTCGATCAGCGGGGCAAACGAACCGCTTGGCGAACCCCTTTCAACGCGACGGTCAGCGGATTGCTGTACCAGACCGCTTTGGTTCGTGTCATCCCACGCCCATCATCGTAGTACCGGCGATACGTACGATAGTGTGGGTAGGTGAATTCGTGGGGCATAAAAGGCTGGTACGTATAGTACGTGTGACCGACACGTGCTGGAACTTGCCGGGGGGCGATATACATCACGGCGGCGTTGCCCCCACAGTTGTTGGGAGAATAAAAGTTGTAAAACAGGTCGGGATTGCCGTACTCCCAAGATCGGCATCCTCCTCCATCGGCGAAGCTCGCACCGATGACCGACCCATCCAGCGGGTGGAAATCATGAGCGGCAGATCCACCGGATATCGCGAGGGGAAGGACGGTGGCTGCAGCAACGACGGCTGCGCGGAGGGTGAAATGGGCCCGTTTTGTGTTCATGGAAATTTCTCCTTGTCTCGCGGGGATGCACACCCGATTCGATACGCGGCAAATGACGGCTATGGCACTGGATCTACATTTACCAGTCGGCGCAATTGGCGCGATAACCACCAGCAGAAATAATAAATCGGGTGGGAAAGCAACGGGGAATCTAGTACAATCCGTCCAACCGTTAGATCGCGCTTTCCCATTCGACTTGGTGAAGGAGTACCGGATTTGGTCGATGCCCCCCCTGGTGATGAAGTGACCTCGAAAAGAACCACCTCCAGTAACGGTCAAACTCGTCGACGTTCGACTGCCGAAGCCATGGCAGCCAAACAGCGGGATATTTCCGTCAGCGAATTTTTCGCCAAGAACCGACATTTGCTCGGGTTCGACAACCCGCGAAAAGCACTTCTCACGACGGTCAAAGAGGCGGTGGATAATTCGCTGGACGCTTGCGAAGAAGCCGGGATCGTTCCTGAAATCTGGGTGCATCTTGAGCAGACGGGAACTCATCGGTTCAAGATCGGAATCCAGGACAATGGTCCGGGGATCGTCAAAAAGCAAATTCCCTTGATTTTCGGCAAATTGCTGTACGGGTCGAAGTTTCATCGACTTCGGATGAGTCGGGGTCAGCAAGGAATCGGTATCAGTGCCGCGGGCATGTACGGGATGCTGACGACCGGCAAGCCGGTGAAGATCATCTCGAAGGTTTCGATACGCAAGCCGGCTCATTATTACGAGATTCAGATCGATACCAAGAAAAACATTCCTGAGATCTTGAATGGCAAGGGCAACGGAGTTGACATCCCCGCCAACGACGAGGGGCGACTTTATATCGAAAAACATGGCATCGAATGGGTGGCCTTTTATGACCCGAAAGATGATCAACCACCGGAACCGGTCAAAAGTGGTACTCGGGTGACGATCGAACTCGAGGGTCGATACCAGCGTGGCCGAGGAAGTGTGGACGATTACTTGGAGCAGACGGCGATCGCCAACCCGCACGTGACGCTGCACTACATCGATCCGGAGGGAACTGTCAGGACTTACGAACGGTCCACCTCCGATCTGCCCGCCGAGCCCAAGGAGATCAAACCACATCCTTATGGGGTGGAACTCGGTCGTCTGGTGACGATGTTGAAGGAGTCTCGCGAAGCGACGATCAGCCAGTTCTTGTGCCAGTCGTTCTCGCGCGTCAGCCCCGCGGTGGCTCGCCGAATCTGCGAGACGGCGGGGGTCAGCTCTCGGGCCAGGGTCAAGCGGATCGGTCGGGAAGAGGCGGATGCCGTATATCGCGCGATCCAAGAGACCAGGATCAAGGCGCCGGCGACCGATTGCATCTCGCCGATCGGCGAAGATTTGCTGCTGAAGGGACTCCGCCATGTCGTTCCCGGCGAATTCTATTGCGCAGCGACTCGGCCCCCGTCCGTCTATCGAGGCAACCCGTTCCAGATCGAAGTGGGGCTCGCTTATGGGGGCAGCAGTCCGGTGACCAAGATTTCACTGGAATTGCTGTCAGATTTGCTACGCGAGACGGATGCCCGCACGCTTCGCCAATTCATCATCAACACCTTTGATGGATTGGGGCCCGATGCGGCGGATCGGATCTTGAAACAAGCCAAATTCGGAACGCGCCAATCACCCGGCAAGCTGAAGATCGCCGAGATCAAACGCTTGCACGAGGCCATGCGGCACGTGAATTTGAATGAGGGCCAATCGATGCAAGTGTTGCGATACGCCAATCGAGTGCCCTTGCAGTTCAAGCAACGCGATTGTGCAATCACCGATGCCGTGATGGCCATGAACTGGCGTTCGTATGGGCTGAGCCAATCTCGTGGTTCATTGCCGGCCGGACCGGTGACCGTCATGGTCCACGTCGCCAGCGTCTGGGTGCCTTTTACCAGTGAATCCAAAGAAGCGATTGCCGCGTATCCTGAGATCCAAAAGGAACTGCGACTGGCACTGCAAGCTGTTGGCCGCAAACTGGGCATGTTCTTGCGTCGTCGCCAGAAAGTGAAGCAGGAAGGGGAACGCCGATCGGTGTTCCTGCGGTACTTGGGCGAAGTCGCCAAGGCGGTCAGCGCTATCAATGGAACCGATAGCGAACGTTTGTACGAGAAATTGTTGACGGTCGCTCAGCGGAAAACGGCCGAAGCCGACGTGCAGTTGGACGATCGTGGAAGGAAAGTCGAAACGGATGTTTTCGGGGACAATGTGCTGATCGTCGATTTCGACGAGATCGATGCCCACCAATTGCTTGCCGCAGCGCGGTCCCAGTCGGACCAGAGCGGAAGCGAAGTTCAAAGACGCCTGTTTTGATTTGCGGTCTTCAATCAAGATAGTGTTGTCCGAATAGAACAAGTCGAAATTTCGATCAGATTTTCCAAAGGTAGTAGCTACGTTGCTGGGGTCTTGGTAGAATCGTCAGGTGGAGCCGGGCTGTCGAGTCTTTTCGAACAGAAGCGGGTGAAACCATGGATTGTCCCACGGACGACGCGTTGATCCATTATGCTGCCAACATACTCGAAGCGGACATGCGCGAACCGGTGGAACAGCATTTGGATGACTGTTCCGCGTGCTCGAAGAAATTGAAATGGTTTCGCGAAGAATTGCTGAAGGGCGCTTATGACGATGTTCGGGCGGAAAGCGACGGCACGAAGAGTCTGGATTCTCGTGACAGCGACAATGGAGCCGCAGATCCCACCAAGCTGATCGATTTGAACGATAGCTTCGACACTTCCTTGATCAAACCGTCAACGATCCCTGGTGTCTTGGGCAAGTTGGGAAAGTACCAGATTCAGGGTGTTATCGGAGAAGGGGCGATGGGAATCGTGTTCAAGGCTCTTGACGAAACCTTGGGGCGGACCGTCGCGATCAAGGCGTTAAAGCGGCAGCTTTGCACCAGCGAGCGGGCACGGCGACGTTTCGTTCGCGAAGCTCGGTCCGCGGCGGCTGTCTCTCATCCGAACGTCGTGACGGTGTTCGAAGTGAACGAAACGGAAACGTGCCCCTACCTGGTGATGGAATACGTAGCAGGTGGTACGCTGCGGCAGTACATTCGCGAGAAAGGGCGGTTGCCTGCGGCCGAAGTGGTCAGCTTGAGCAAAGGGATCGCCGAGGGGTTGGCGGCGGCGCATCAGCATGGAGTGATTCACCGCGATATCAAACCTGCCAACCTGCTATTGGAGCCATCCGCCGTGCGGGTGAAGATTTCGGATTTCGGGTTGGCCCGTGCTGCGGTCGGTGACGTGGATTTGACTTCGCACGGATTGGCCGTGGGTACGCCCTCGTACATGTCGCCTGAACAAGTGAAGGGTGAGAAACTGGATTGTCGTTCGGATCTGTTCAGTTTGGGCTGCGTCATTTACGCCATGATCACTGGCGGCACGCCGTTCCGAGGCGACAGTCAGTTCGATATTGCGCGGCGCATCATGGACTGCGATCCACCGCCGCTGGATCAAGTCGTTCCGGAAACACCTCCTTTTTTGGTAGCATTGACCAAGCGTCTTCTGGCCAAGAACGTTGACGAACGAGTCGCCTCTGCAGACGAGGCGGCAAAGCATCTGGGGAATTTCGTGGCTCGATTGAATGAAGCGACTACGGACGAGTTCTCCACGATCATGCGACAAGCCCAGTTGCCGGACTCGTCTGCGGAGGTCGATTCTTCGGTACCCGTGGCGCCTGTGGTGCGGAAACGTGGCGTGTGGCGTAATCGATTATTCATCTTGCCGTTGGTGTTGGTTCTCGTAGCGTTGGCAGTCTGGCAACCATGGCGATGGCTGAGCCAAGGCGGGCCCGATCTGCGAGAAATCGCCGTCGGAGATCCGACGAAACGACCCAACGTCGTCGCCACCATCGGCCGGGCGATCGATTTGGCTCAACCTGGTACTACCATCCTGATTCATCCGGACCGGGAGTATCGGGAAACGCTGGTCCTGAGCGATCCGCAACGCTTGGCGAACGTCACGCTGGCGGCTGCTCCGGATGCTGTCCGACCGCCGATACTGCGTTCCCCGGCGCCCAGTTTGACATTGTCGGTGATCACCATCCACGACGTCCCGGGCGTGACGATTCGCGGGCTGGAGATCCATCCCCACGGAAGTTACGGCATCATCCTCGAAGGCCGTTGCTCCGACGTGGTGATCGAACAGGTGCACTGCATTCAGCCTCTGGGCGTGGCCTCGCCCGGCATCGATATTCGGGCTCGGGACGATGCGGGAAATGGCGGTCCGATCATCGTTCGCAGTTCCACGTTCTACGCTCCGGGAGCCGGGCATTGCGTGCGTTTAACCCAACCGGATGGACTGCACGCGGTCCGGATCGAAGAAAATCGCTTTTTGGGGCGTGGCGTCCTTTTGTTTGCTGAAGGGGCTCTGAACGATGTCGTCGTCCGTCGCAATTTTTTTGTCAAAGCGGACGTGGCGGGATCCGAGGAACACCTGGTCCCAAGCGTCTCGGTTGGATTGAACTTGGACGTCAAGGAACCACTGCCCCACGAAGGGTTCATCGTCGCGAACAACACGTTTTATCGATTGGACCATTGGTTGGGGCTGGTGAAATCCGTGACGGAACAAGAGGCAAACATCGCCTTCGTCAACAATCTGATCATGGCGTGTGGGATCGTCCAAAGCCAGCCTCATATCATCGAACAGGTAGCGGTCAATTGGAATTTTCAAGCGAACTATTGGGAGGCGACGCCGGACCTATCGGGCCCCGATCAAGATCAGCTCGTGCTAGAGAAGATGCATCCACCGATCGAGGTCGCCAATCGGAACGATCCACGCCGAGCCGATTTCCTAAGGCCCGTCGCCAAATCGCCGTTGTGGTCGGCCGGCGTAGGTGATCAGAGATTCCCCGAACACGTTGGCGCTCACTCGCCCGACAAAGGATCATCGTCGGGCTCTTCTCCGTAGGATACTCGTTCGTTCACCTGAAGACCGGAGTCCACCTATGACGGTACCCGCAACGCAATCGGCCGTTTACATCCGGCGTGTCGAGCCGGCAGAATCAGGGATGGAACCTGCATCATCCCACGCCTTGGACGAGGCAACCTCACGGACAACTCGGAGTCCACTGCGCGTGGTGCACGTGGGACCGTGTTTTACCCGTGGCGGCGCGGAAAACCACGCGATCGATCTGGCTCGGTTTCTGGATCCATCCCGCGTCCGCATCGAAAAATGTATCGTAACGAACCCGGATATGCTGGACGCGGCAGTGGCGGCCGACATGCCCGCGCCGGTCGAATTGGGTGACGAACCATCCATCCGCCAGGCGGCGAAGGAGCATGATGTGATGATGTTCTGGGGCATGATGCTCGATTCCTGGCTGGCCGATTGCCGCCCACCCCTGTGCGTCTATCTGGCGCACGGCGACAGCTACTGGACACACGATCTGCTGGTGGGCAGTCGTCGTGTGGTCGACCACGTGGTCGCGGTCAGCCACGGGGTACAGCGCAAGGTGTGCGATGGGTTTCCCAGTACGGTGATCCTGAACGGCGTCGATACGTCGCGACTCGGCCAAACCCGGTCACGAGAGCACGTCCGAGCCTCGCTGGGATTTCACCCCGACGATTTCGTCCTCGGCTACGTCGGCCGGCTCTCGCCGGAAAAGCGAGCTGATCGCGTGTTGCGAGCGACGGCTCGGTTGCCTCGAAACTTCAAGGCGTTGATTGTCGGTTGGGGACCGCTGCGACATGAGTTGTTCGAGCTGGCCAATGACCTGATTCCCGGCCGCTTTGCTTTCGTCACCGCCGATCGGCATTTGGGCGATTTTTATCATTCGCTCGATGCGATGTGCCTGCTGTCCGAATTCGAAGGGTTTGCCCTCGTGGTGTTGGAAGCCATGATGTGCGGTCGACCCGTGATCGCCACGCCGGTCGGCAGTGTACCGGAGACGATCGTTGACCGAGTCAACGGATTGGTGGTGGATGGCGATGTCGATTCGGTTTGCCGGGCTGCGCGACTGTTGTCCGAATATCCCCAATGGGCTCGTGGCGTGGCGGCTGAAGGGCGAGTCTTCGCCGAACAACACGGCCACGCCTGGCGGATGGCCCGGCAATACGAGCAGTTGATCGAGCGGTTATGGACCGAAAAGTTCGGGCGCTGCCCTGATCTGACCATGCGGTGGGAAGCTCGCGAGGCGTTGGCGACATGACTCGCATGCTGGTTTCCCACGAATCTCGGTTTGTCTGGGTCGCCGTGGCCAAAGTGGCCAGCATGGTCATGCAGGA
The DNA here is from genome assembly GCA_007121535.1 of Planctomycetaceae bacterium. Lineage (GTDB taxonomy): Bacteria > Planctomycetota > Planctomycetia > Pirellulales > Pirellulaceae > SKKK01. The sequence goes on from SKKK01000492.1 coordinate 10,494, forward strand.
AGCCGTCACGAAAAAGCTGGGGATCGGGATCAACGATTGGCGAATCTGTTCGATCCCCTCGATCGCCCACGTGGCTTGCATGACGGACTACTTCCGTTTCGGCTTTGTCCGCGATCCCTGGGCGCGGTTGTTCTCGTGTTACCAGGACAAAATCGTCGGGCCGGTGTTGTACGGCCGAGACTTTTTGTTCGCCGAATTCGGCTTCCGGCCCGGTATGAGATTTGCCGATTTCGTCCGCGGGGTTGCTGAGATTCCGGATGAGCAGGCCGATGACCATTTCGTCGGCCAGTTCTACGCGCTCAGCCACCAGCGCCAGTTGGTGGTGGACTACGTCGGCCGTTTCGAGAACCTTTGTGCCGACTGGCAGACCGTTCGACAACGGTTTGACCTACCGCCTTTGGCCTGGACACCCATGGATTCCACCCGCCGCCAGGGCGACTATGAGTTCCACAAACCACACTACACCCCGGAACTCATCGATCTCGTCGCCAACCGTTTCGCCGACGACCTCCACCATTTCGGCTACCGCTACTCCCAATAATCCCGCCGAAACTCTCTTTGGTGCCACCCATATACATCTTGACGCAATTGGCACCCATTCACATTTTTTTTGGTGCCACCCATTTACATCTTGACGCGACTAATTCGGCGAGTATAATTCAGGCAAGGAGACATCACATGGGACGACCAGTACGAAGCGAACAGTTTCGGGCGGACGAGGTCTGCATTGTACACGCGATTCAACGGTGTGTACGTAAAGCATTTTTGGCCGGTCGGGACGATCGAACGGGTGTTGATTACTCGTTCCGCCGCGAGTGGATTCGGCGTCGAATGGAGGCCCTGGCCTCGGTTTTTGGCATTGATGTGCTGACCTATGCCATCATGAGCAACCATTTGCATGTGATCCTTCGAAACCGCCCCGATGTGGTGGCGACGTGGTCCGACGAAGAGGTTGCGGTGCGGTGGCTCAGGGTATTCCCGGGGCGACGACTGGAGGAACAACTGGCAGAGCCGACCGATAGCGACGTCAAACGGTTGGCGGCCGACGCCGAGCGACTATCCGTTGTGCGATGTCGATTGTCGGATATCTCTTGGTTCATGCGGGCGTTGAGTGAACCAATTGCCCGACTTGCAAACAAGCAGGACGAATGCACTGGCCGCTTCTGGGAGGGTCGATTCAAGGCGCAACGAATCGTTGATGACGCCGGGCTCTTGGCTTGTGCCATGTATGTGGATTTGAATCCTGTGCGAGCCGCATTGGCCGATTCGCCTGACGGGGCAGTTTTCACGTCGGCCTACGATCGAATTCAGGCTGAGCAAGGTGAGCAGATTCCTTCGG
>SKKK01000634.1 GCA_007121535.1 Planctomycetaceae bacterium
CGACGATACTGGCTTTCCTGTGCGATACTTTGCGGGTCGACGGAGTCGTTACTCTTGGCAATGACGCCGAGGATCAGCAATACCAATCGGGCGGAGTTCCGATCGGAAAATGGGCCGCGAAGTCCGACGTGAATCCGTACACGCGATTGGACCGATTCGTGGGCGTCACCAATACCCAGAAAAGGCGGCGTTTCGCTGCGGCGGTGCTTCGTGAGGCTGGTGTGCCGGAGGAGGATGCAGTGGAGCTGAGCAAGACGTTGCTGGAATTCGCCTTCGATCAACTCATCGAGCACGCCTATTCTGTGGACAGTAGGCCATCCGAGAACCAGTTTCCGTGGTTACAGCGGGCATCCAAGCAAAGCAAGGACGGTCCCCAAGCCGACGCCGTGCGGCTGGTGCTGCCGCAGCTGTGCATGAAGCCCCCAATGTCGCTCTACCACTGTGAACGGACGGGGCATCTGTGGTCGCGCGAGGTGTTCGGCTGCGCACCGGAAACCGGATGCGAACGCACGCTTCGCCGCATCGACCAAGACGAGGCAGATCAAGATCCGCGGGTCGGCCGTTTGCGCCGCGAATACCGAGATGCGCTGGTCTTCCAAATGGGACTGTGGGCCGAGGAGCACAGCGCCCAATTGGCGCCGGGAGAGAATCGTCGTTTGCAGGATCTGTTCAAGGCGGGAATCCGCAATCTGCTGAGTGCTACGACGACCCTGGAGTTGGGCATCGACATTGGGGGCTTGACCGCCGTGTTGATGAGCAACGTGCCGCCTGGCAAGGCGAACTATCTTCAGCGGGCGGGTCGGGCCGGCCGTCGTTCGGACGGATCTTCCGCCGTCGTCACCTTCATCCGCCCTCGCCCGTTCGATCACGAGGTCTTCGCCGACTTTGCCAAGTATCTTGGTGAAGATCTGCGCAAACCTCGGGTCAGTTTGGAACGGATACGAGTCGTTCGCCGCCACCTACACGCATTCCTGCTCGGCCAGTTCTTTCGCGAGGAAGCTGGCCCCGAGCGTACGGGTGCAATGGATGCTTGGGGCTACATGGGGCCCTTCTGCGGGGTACGAGTGCCCGCGTACTGGGACTCAAAGACTGACCGGCCCGGTCGCCCGAAACGGGCGGATTCGAGCAATGAGTCGGGATTTCGTTTTTGGTTACACAAGATCAAGGATTTTCCCGCCCAAGATGTATTGCGGGATACAGTGAAGAAACTTCTCTCGGGGACGCCGATCGAGGAGAGCCTGGATGACTGGGGCCCATTGATCGGCGCAGTGATTAAACAGTTTAACTGCGCTGTGCAAGATTGGAGTGACGACTATGATGAACTGCTCGATCGTTGGGGCGAGGCGGTGGAAACGGACCTTATGAGACAGGCGAATGCAATTCGCTATCAATTGCGTCATGTCGTAGATCTAACCGTAATCGAGGCACTGGCTGACAGGCAATTTCTCCCTCGCTACGGGTTCCCCATCGGGCTGCAGAAGCTGAATGTCATTTCTCCCGACAGCAAGAACGAGGATCGCAAGAGGCCAGAACACCAATACCGCCTGGAGCGCCGGGGACTTCTGGCCATCGCCGAGTACGTTCCCGGATCGCAGTTGTTGGTCGGCGGGAAACTGATCACATCGCATGGTATTTTGAAGCACTGGACGGGGTTGAACCTGGATGGATCGTCGGGTTTGCAGGGCAGTCTGTACGAGTGTCAAGGCGGCCACAAGTATTACTCGATCGGGCAGGACAAGCCCAAATGCGATTTCTGCGAAAGGCCCAAGAGGAAGAACCCGGAAACCCTATTGTTCGTGAAGCACGGATTCACGACGGCTGCGTGGGATCCACCGAAGTTCAGTGCCGAGGTCGAGCGGGTGGGGACGGCGGAGGTCTTGACGGCGTTCATACGCGGAGGGGAGACGCTGGCAGAGTTCGCCGGGATTCCGGACCTGACCGCGTGCTACAGCGAAGAGGGTGAACTACTGGTTTTCAATCGCGCAGACAATGGCTTGGGATTCGCGATCTGCTGGAAATGCGGCTATGCGGAGAGCGAGAATCCAAAAAAGGACAGAAAAGATCTTCCTGCCAGTTTCAATGAACATCCACCGATTTTCGCGAAGAGTGACGCGAAACCGTGCCGTGGCAAGAACATTGGCCGGAACCAGATTCTGGCGGCGCGCGAAACGACGGACGTGCTGCAGATCGATTTTTCGGGGTGCTTGCCATCGTGTGCGGCCGACGACGAACGCCTGATGTGGACGTTCGGCTACGCGCTGCGGCGGGCTGGGGCGAAGTTGTTGGAACTTGACCCGCGGGAGATCGGCGTGTTGCTGATGCCGGCCGGGGACGGTGGGCGGGCGTGGGCGCCGGTGCTGTACGACAATGTGCCGGGCGGCGCCGGGCACGTCCGCGAACTGTGGGAACAAGGCCGAGAACTCTTCGCGCGGACTCGGGACGTGTTGTACGTCAACGCAGAGCATCACCGCCGCTGCGATACGGCGTGCCTGGATTGTCTGCTATCGTTCGATTCACAAACCGTCGCCACCCAACACGGCTTCGCCCGCCGCCAAGCCCTGGACCTGCTGAAAGAGTTGCTGGATACGGATTGAACGGCATTTGTTTTCTCGGGCCACGTAAACGCGAAATCGGTGTAAGCAGGCCGAAGATGTTGGACCTGTTGCTGATGAATTCCACGGCCAACGGGAACTCCTTTTGCTTGGTCGAGGATCGCATGGGGACTTCGATCTTGTAACTGTTGGCGATGGGTGAATGCCTGTACCGTTCACGACGTCATCTTTGAACTCGCTCTTATGGAACGTACCACCATCGCTTGATTGCCCATGATCACGATTGCGCCCGATACCAAGGTGATCCCGGCAACCCATTGAATCGCGGTGAGACTCTCGCCCAGGAAAACGAAGGCCAACGCTACGGTCAAAAACGGCGTTACCGAACCCACGCACGCGGGAATTGCAGCCCCCAGACGCTGGACGGAAGTAAATAGGAAGAAATGCCCCATCGCAATTCCCAACACGGACGAAGATACAAGCAGAACGCCGGTCTGCCAGCTCTGTTGTAGCAATTGTTGCGGGTGACCGAGCATCCACATCGCCGAAAAGGTGCAGGCTCCTACCATTTGGGACACGATCGCGAAACCGATCAACGGATGAATGCCGCGAAGATAATGCCGCACGCTGGCTCCGTACATCCCGAAGAAAAAGCTC
>SKKK01000517.1 GCA_007121535.1 Planctomycetaceae bacterium
TCTACGCCCGCGAGCGGGCCTACATGAAGGACATGCCGGCGGCGCTGCTGGTCGTGCTGTCCAAGCGGGATACTCAGTTGATGCACCGCGTCTTCGATCGGGTCGTGGACAACGGCCGCGTGCTGCGGACCATGTTCCAGATGATCCGTTCGGGACAGTTAGGCCGCACCAGGCTGTCGTCCAGCTTGCAGCGGGCGTTCCAGCGCTGGCTGAACAAGGCGTCGGTCGACAAGCTGCTGTCGGCGTCGATCGGCAGCAACCCGAGCTTGCGCGATGTGCTGCGGATGGCTCGTCCTATGCCGAAGGACAACGCGCGGCGTGCGCTGTTTGGCTGGCTGACTGCGTACCTGAATGCGGACGAGAGCGTGCCGCAAAAGATCAAGGCAGCCCTGCATCAGGCGGCCGAGATCGCGTGCGGGAACGTGCCCGAGTTGCCGGGACCGGTCGTGATCGGTCTGGATACATCGGGTTCATGGGCTCGCCGGCCACGGGTTTCCGCACCTGGGGTGCAACCAGCAAGATGCGTTGTGTGGACGCCGCGGCGTTGTTCGCGGCGGCGATCCTGCGACGGAACCCTGACAGCATCGTCATCCCGTTCGACACGGCGGCCTACGAGGCGAAGGTTGATCCGGGGGACACGATCCTGAGTCTGGCAGAACGACTGGCCCGCTACGGCGGCGGTGGAACCCACGGCTCAATCCCGCTGAACGAAGCCAACACGAAGTATGGCAAGCGGCGATTTGCCGGCTGCGTGCTGGTCAGCGACAACCAGAGCTGGGTCGGCGCTGGCCGATACGGTTCCACGGGCGTGATGACCGAGTGGCATACGTTTCGTCGCCAACCAGCAGCGGTTGGGCGTCAGCTCGCCCAAGCTGGTTTCCATCGACATCCTGCCCTACGGATCGACATAGGCTCCCGAGCGAACTGATGTGCCCGATCCGGGGACTGCCATCTTTCTTCTCCTGTTGCTGTGCCGTACAATCACGTCACGCACCATCACGTCAGAAGGAGGCAGTGGAGAGTGATGATTTCCTTGAACGATGTATTCTGGGCGGTGGTGATCGTCAGTACGCTGTTGGGCCGCTCTCGCTCTCAACGATCAGGATGGGACGCTGATCGTGGGATGAGAAGACGGAGCGATAGGGTAGCACTCGCTCGGAACCTGCCACGCACCGGCCGACGGCTGCCCCGACATTGAGAACGAGACGGGACCGATTCCGAGCGGCATCTCTTCCAGCATATCGGAGGAGCCGTCCCCTGGCAACCCGTCGCGGCACCCCGCCTTCCGGCATGCGGGGACGCCGACGCCTGCGGCTGGGCGTTAAACCGGATCGACGCAGGCCGGTTGCCAGGGGGTATTGCAGCGGATCGACTCAGGCCGTAAAATGGCTTTTCCGCGTCGATGGAAGTGCATGTTGATTGATTCATGTCCAGCACTGCTGGGTGGTTGGTGGCTCGTCCGAGCCTGTCTGTGAATGATTCACGGACCGCCACCCGTATCGTGCTATCGCTTGTGGACGCGTCCTGGACCAAATCTCGCTCGCACTCTTGGAATTCGAGCTGGAGGGGTTGACCTGGCGGGTCGGCGTTTCCCTGTTTTAGTGCCATTTCGTCCCTTTATCGGACCAATCCGCGGCTGCGCTGGCCTGGGGGGGCGATTCACGAGAGTCCGTCCGTACGCTGCTTGAGCTTTTCGGGCACAAAACATGAGGAGGAGGTAAATAATGGCTGGAATCGCTGGAGGGTATCGTGGCGCTGTTCCGGAAGACATCCATCTGATGCTGGATGTCATGAGCCATCGAGGGCCGGTATGGCGCGGGGTGGTGGAACGTAATTCGGCACTTCTGGGCCAGAATTATGCCGCGGCCGACATTACCGGTCCGTCCGATGCCGGCAAGACGGTTGACCAAGCCCGGTTGGGCAACCTGGGCTGGGGCGACGATGGCCCAGCGGTCCTGTACGACGGACAGATCGGCAATGGGCCGGAACTCGCCCGTCAGCACGGGGTCGCGTTGGGTCCGCGGCGCGACGAATGCCTGCTGCTGCAACTCTATCATCGGTATGGTGTGGATCTGTTCAGATATCTGGACGACGCCATGTTTTCGATGGCGATCTGTGACGGAGACCGTCTGCTGGTAGCGCGGGATTTGCTTGGGATCAAGACGCTGTTCTACGGGCGGAAGAACGGTACCCTTTATTTTGGTTCGGAGTTGAAGAGCATCCTGGCCGTAGCGGACGAAGTCCATGAGTTTCCGCCGGGGCATTTCATGGACAGCGAGGGCAAGTTGACGTGCTTCGCCCGATTGACGGCCCCGGCGCAGCCGGTCGAGGACTCGCCTGAGCAAGCGGCCGGGACCATCCGGGACATCGTGTGGCGCAGCGTCTGCAATCGGGTCGACTTCGCGCCAGTGACGGCGGGATTGCTGAGCGGTGGGCTGGACAGCAGCGTGGTGTGCTGCCTGGCGATGCGCCGCCTGAAGGAGCAATCCGGCCCGCAGGCCCGGCTGAAAACGTTCGCCGTGGGCTTGGGTGAGAGCGAGGATATCCGGCAGGCACGGAGCGTCGCCGGGCATCTGGGTACGGACCATCACGAGCTGATCGTCGATTTTTCGCAGGTGATCCGGGCGTTGCCCGCGGTCATCGGGCACCTGGAGTCGTTCGACCCGTCGTTGGTCAGAAGCTCTGTCGCGAACTATCTGATCTCGCAGTACGCCCGTCAGCACGGGATCGAGCAGTTGCTTTCCGGAGAAGGCGGCGACGAGGTTTTCTGCGGTTACCTGTACCTGAAGCAATTCCCTCCGGAGCAGTTGACAGACGAACAGTTGAAATGCCTGGGGTACCTGCACAGCAACGCCGCGTTGCGGCTGGACCGCATGAATCAATGCCATTCGGTACGAGCGGTGACGCCGTTGATTTCCGGCGAGTTGTTGAACTACGCCTTGCGGCTGCCCGCCGGATACAAGTTGAAACCCGATGGCGATGGAAAGGTCGAGAAATGGATCTTCCGGAAGGCTTACGAAGAGCTGCTGCCCGCTGCGATTGTCTGGCGGGTGAAGCAGGAATTTTCGCAGGGCTCCGGAGCGGCGGACGTGCTGCCCGCCTATTTCGATGCCCTGGTCGATGACGGAGAATTCGCCGATGCACAGCGGGAACACCCGCAAGTGCGCAGCAAAGAGGAATCGTACTACTTCCGCCTTTTCACCGAGCGGTTTGGCACGGGCAGCGCCGTAGCCACCGTCGGGCAATGGGTCACACTGTAGTGTCCTAACCCTCCACTTAATCTTCCGCTTAATCTTTCGCTTAATCTCCCGCTTACCGGGCATCAGGAAGAGATTAAGTGAAAGATTCGGTGAGAGCTTTGGATGTCAGGTCCCGGCGTCGCCGATCCTCAGTACAAAACGAAATCTGAAAGGAGACACTTATGCTTATGCCAAAGAATCACAGCGGACATCCATCCGCCTTGCCCCATCAATCCCCCGGTTTGTCCGTTGCCGCCTACCAGCCTTTGGACGCTGCGGCGGTGCACCGGATCGCCCAAGCGGCGTTCGACGTGCTGGCGCGTTCCGGGATGGCGGTCCACTCGGATACGGCGCTGGAGGCTTTCCACCGGGCCGGTGCTGAGATCGACCGGGAGAACCGCATCGTGCGGCTTTCCCGGGCGCTGGTCGAGGATGCGGTGGCCTCGAATCCTTCCTCGGTCACGCTGTACTCGCGGGACGGCGAGTGCGACACGGTGCTGGAAGGCCAGCGAGTCCACTATGCCACCGGAGGCACCGCCATCTATGTGCTCGACCCGGACACCGGCCAGCGGCGGGATTCCACCTTGCAGGACGTGATTCTCAACGCGCGCCTGGTGGATGTGTTGGAGAATATCCACGCGTTCACCTTGAACGTGTTTCCCCACGACGTCCAGCACAAGGACGACATCGACGTCAACCGGTTCTTCCACGCCTTGGAGCACACCACCAAGCACGTGATGGGCGGCCCGTATTCTCTGGCGGGCTGCCGGAAGACGGTGCGCATGGCCGAGTTGATCGCGGGCGGTGCCGAGGCACTGCGTCGGCGGCCGTTCATCTCGTTCATCACGCTGATCATCAGCCCGTTCAAAATCGACCGGGACTACGGCGAGATGACCTGCTATCTGGCTCGGGAAGGCCTGCCCGTCGTGGTGCCCACCGAGCCGATCTGCGGGACCACCGCACCGGTCACGCTGGCCGGGAACATCCTGATGCACGTGGCGGAAACGCTGGCCGGAATCGCACTGGTTCAATGCGTCAACCGGGGCGCTCCGGGGATCTGCGGCAGCGTCGGATCGATCACCAATCTGAACACGATGGATCACCTCGGGGGCCCCATCGAACGGGCGATGATCAGCGCCGCCGTCGCCCAGATGGCCCAGCATTTCGAACTGCCCCTGTACTCGACGGCCGGCACCACGGACGCCAAAGCGGTGAACGTCCAGACGGCCTACGAAAGCGCCCTGTCCAACGCCTTGGTGGCGCTGTCCGGCGCCAACTTCATCCATGACGCGGCCGGCCTGATGGAATCGGACCTGACGGTCTCGTACGAGAAGCTGGTGATCGACAACGAGATCCTGGGGATGTGCCAGCGGGTACTGCGGGGCATCGAAGTGACCGAGGAAACTCTGGCCGCCGACCTGATGATCGAGAAAGGGCCGTCCGAGGACTACATGATGGAGGACCACACGCTGGATTTCATGCGGACCGAGTTCTTCGTGCCTCAACTGGCGAACCGCGACAAGCGCGAATTGATGCAGTCGGACGACGACGCCCTGGCACGCGCCAAGAAGTTTGTCCAAGAGATCCGTTCGGCGCCTGCGGCCAGCCGACTGGATTCCCGGGTCCGGACGAGAATTCTGGAAACGTTCCCGGAGATCCAGAGCCCTTTGCCTTTGTAAGATTCGGAGGAAGTCACTCATGCAACCATCGCAACGTGAAGGAGTCGTGGTCCAGCCGCAACGGCGGCTGACCGACCAACAAATCCGACTGATCGACGGTGTTTCCCGCGATCTGCTGGAAGATCCCGGCCTATTGTGTTACAACGCCGCGGCTGTCCGGCTGCTCCGCGCTGCGGGTGCCCGGATCGACGACAGCGAAGATTGTCCGCGAGTCCGAGTGCCCGGGCCGTTGGTCGACCGGGCCCTGGCAACGGTGCCGTCCACGGTCGTGCTGGGCGCGCGCGAGCCCTGTAACCGGCTGATCCTGAGGGCCGACGAACCGCGCGTCCGCTTCGGTAGCGGCTCGGAGACCAATACCTGGCTGGAGGTCCAATTCGACGGCGCTTCGCCGCGTTTCACGCCCCGGCCCGGATGCCTGGCCCGGCTGGCCGACTCGGCCCATCTGGCCGAGCAACTGGAACACCTGGACTTCTTCATCCGCAACGTGAACATCCAAGACGCGGAGATCGACGAATCCAACAAGGACGTGAACCAGTTTTTCACCAGCCTGAACCATATCCGCAAGCACGTGCAAGCCGGGTTGACCAGCCTGGACGCGCTGGACGACGTGCTGCGGATCGGACAGATCGTCGCGGGCGGCGAGCAGTCGTTTCTGGAGAATCCCGTTCTTTCGTTCATCACCTGTGTGATCAAGAGTCCGCTGCAGATCGTCGACGACACCGCGTCCAAATTGCTGGAAATCTCGAAGCGCCGGGTGCCGGTCGTGATCTCCAGTTGTCCGATGGGCGGAGCCACGGGACCGTTCGACGAGTTCGGGATGGTCGCCCAGATCAACGCCGAGATCCTGGCGGGGATCGTGTTGAACCAGTTGGCCGCTCCCGGTTCGCCCGTGCTGTACGGAGCCGTGCCGGTGCGCACCCGGCTGGACAATTTCAACGACATGTACGCGGCTCCGGAAGTGATCCATTACAGCATCGATTGCGCCCAGATGGCCCGTTTCTACGGCCTGCCCTGTTACAGCACGGCCGGGGTGGCGGATGCCGAGGTGCCGGGGATCCAGGCGACCGCCGAGAAAATGTTTACGCTGCTGGCGGTGCCCGCCTCGGGCGCCCAGTACATCCATTATGCCTTCGGGCTGCTGGAGCGGACGAAGGTGTTTTGTCCCGAACAGGCGGTCCTGGACAACGCCCATATCGATCTGGTGAAGCGGACGTTCGCTTCGCCGGAGCTCGGCCCGCAACGGCGGGACGAGGTGCTGGCCATGATGCGCGAGGTCATGGACACCGCCCAGAAAACGTTCATGTACCACGTTCCCCTGCCGACCCGCGATCGGGTGTACGTCCGTTTTCCCTTGGAAGATCAGGACGCGGGACCATTGGCTGCGGCCCATCGGAGATACCGCCAGTTGATGGAAACGCCGCGGCAGGAACTGCCGCCGGACATCCGACGCGACATCGCCCGCCGCGTGCCGGGGCTGCTGGCGTCCGTCGGCCCAAACGGACAGCGAGGTGCATCATGAGTACCGCCGCACAGATCGCTCAGATGAAAGCGTATACCGACGCCGCGACCAGCGGCCGGTACGCCAAACGGTCCGGGCTGGTCGGCAAGTACGACAATGTCCGCCGGCTGTGGGAGGACGAAGTCACCCGTTTTTTCCTCCGGCCCCATCTGGAACAGTTGATCGACCGCAAAGCGTCGCAGATGAAGCGGGTCCGGATCATGGACCTGGGGTGCGGCAGCGCCGATGGATACGAACTGCTCGCGGGAATCCGCCGCCGGGACGCGGACCTGCAGGAGTTCGAAGTCACGCTGCTGACCTCGGCCGTGCTGGGCCTGTACAAGGGCGTGGACTTGAATCAGGAGCTGATCGCCCAGGCCCGGGACCAGTACGGGCAGAATCCCAAGCTGATCTTCCAGCAGGCCAACTTCTCCGCAGGGCTCCCGTTGGTCGGGAACGAACGGCCATACGACCTGTACTTCACGTCGTACGGCACGTGCTCGCATCACAACGAGGACGAGACGCTGATCGGTCTGCTGGCGGAGATCGCCGAGCGCACCCGGGACCATTGTCTGATCGTGTGCGATTGGCTGGGCCGCTACTCTTACGAATGGCAGACGCTGTGGACCAATGACCTGCCCGAAAACCGGAATATGGACTATGTGGTTTCGTACATCTATGACAAGGAAGAACGGGCGCAGAAACGCGACGAACTGGAACACCTGCGGTTGCGTCTCATGACGCGGCAGGTAGCCGAAGCGATCGTGCAGCAGGCCGGACAGCGGGCGGGAGTGGAGATCAAGGCGCTGCAGTTCTTCGACCGCTCGGTGCTCACCGGCCGGCACATGGATACCGCCGAGTACAATCCGCACGCCCAGCCGCTGCGGCAGGCCGTGAATTCGCTGCACGAAGCCAGCGTGCGGACGGACTTAAGCCAGTTGCTGTTCGATTACGTCCCCCGGGCCGGGTTCGAGTTCATCAACGACTACTTCGAGCACCTGCAGATGTGCTGGAACTCGCTGGTTACCTTCGTCGATGAATTGATGGTGAAGTACGACGAGAAATCCCAGCAGTATCTCACGCCGCCCCGGCCCATCCCCGCGTCCTATCCGCCAGCCCTGCGCGAAATGATGGAACGCATGCGGCGCGTGGTCGAAGCGACCGGATGGCTGGGTTACGGGTTGCCCAGGGAGAACATCATCGAGCCACAACTGGGATTCGCCCTCCGGCACTTGGTGACGCGGCTTCAGCAGGGGCTCGGCTGTGCACACGGGTTGGTGGGTATTTTCGAGGTGGACAAGAGCGGCTGTTAGTGCCGCGTTTCGAAGCGGGAGGCCGCATCCATGATCTTATTGTCGCACGTTTGCAAGTCGTTCGATGGTGGCAAGCAGTTCGCCGTCCGCGACGTGTCCCTGACGGTCGGCGATGGAGAAACGCTGGTATTGCTGGGTTCGTCCGGGTGCGGCAAGACAACCACCTTGAAGATGATCAACCGCCTGGTCGAACCCACGTCGGGGCGGATCGAGGTCGATGGGCGGGACGTCCGGGCCCGGGACGTGGTACAGCTTCGGCGCGGGATCGGCTACGTCTTTCAAGGAATCGGGCTGTTCCCGCACATGACCGTGGCGCGGAACGTCGAGCTGGGTTTGAAGCTGTCGGGCTGGGCGGCGGATGCCCGGCGGCAGCGGATCACCGAGATGCTGGAACTGGTCGGACTCGCCCCGGCCGAGTTCGCGGACCGCTTGCCGGACGAACTTTCAGGCGGCCAGCAGCAGCGGGTGGGAGTGGCGCGGGCGCTGGCCCCGGACCCGAAGTACCTGCTGATGGACGAGCCCTTCGGGGCCCTGGATGCGGTCACGCGCGACGGCCTGCAGCAGCAGCTTCTGTCTTTGAAAACGGCGTTGCGGAAGACGATGGTCTTCGTGACCCATGACATCTTCGAGGCCCTGACGCTGGGCGACCGGATCGCCATCTTGCACGAAGGCCGCTTGGAGCAGGTCGCGGCGCCCGACGAAGTGCTCGCCCACCCGAAGACTTCCTTCGTGCGGGAGCTGTTCGCCAAACCGGCCAAGCAACTGGCCGCTTTCCGGGAGGTCTTGTAATGGACGCCGGTTCCTGGGCGACGTTTGTCGTCGAACGTTTACCGGAATTGTGGCTCAGGACCGTCCAGCACCTGGCGCTGACCGGCGCTTCGACGGGCCTGGCCATCGCCCTGGGCATCCCGCTGGGCGCCGCGGCTGCCCGCATCCCGTGGATCCGCGGTCCGATCTTGGGAACTGTGGGAATCCTGCAGACGATCCCCAGCCTGGCCATGCTGACCTTGCTGCTGGCCCTGCTGCACCGGATCGGAGCCGTCCCGGCGGTGATTGCGCTGACCTTGTACGCGCTGTTGCCCATCGTCCGCAACACGATCACCGGACTGGCCGGTGTTCCGGCGGAGCTGATCGAGGCGGCTCGAGGACTCGGGATGACGGGGCAGCAGCAGCTTCTGATCGTCCGGTTCCCGTTGGCCTTGCCGGTCATCATCGCGGGGGTGCGGACGGCTGCCGTGACGGGCGTCGGCATCGCCACGCTGTCCGCGTTCATCGGCGCCGGCGGATTGGGCCAGTTCATCAACCGGGGGCTGGCTCTGGCCGATACGCGTTTGATTTTGCTGGGAGCCATCCCGGCCGCCGCGTTGGCGCTGTTGGTCGATTTCGCCATCGGAGCCGCCGGTTGGGCACTCGATCCGCGCCGACTCGCGGCTCGAGGCTCGAAGGGTGTAGCTGTCGCGCGCCGAGCCGCCTTGGCGCTTCCCTTCCTGTTGTTCGGCGTGGGAACTTTGGGCTACGTGCGGCTGCAACCCGACATCACGATCGGTTCGAAGAACTTCACCGAGCAGATCCTCTTGGGGCATCTGATGGCGGCCATCATCGAAGACCGTACGGACCTGCGGGTGGACCGCCGTTTCTGCCTGGGCGGAACGATGATCTGCCACGGAGCGTTGGCCAACCGCGAGATCGATCTGTACGCCGAATACACCGGCACCGGCTTGACCACCGTGCTGGGGCGTTCGCCGTCGTCCGATCCCGACCAGGTCTTCCGCACGGTCCGGCGGGAGTATCGTTGGCGGTATGATGCCCAGTGGCTCGATCCGTTCGGGATGAACAACACGTACGCACTGACCGTCCGCCGCCAGGATGCCCAGCGGCATGGCTGGCGGACCGTGTCCGATCTGCGGGCGTCGGCCGACGAGCTGCGCGCGGGCTTCACGGCCGAGTTTGCCGAACGTCCCGACGGATACCCGGGCTTCCGGGAAGCCTACGGGTTGGAATTCGGCCAGGCCATCGACATCGATTCCGCATTGATGTACGACGCCTTGACCAACGGCGAAGTGGACGTCATCGCCGCGTTCGCCACGGACGGCCGGATCGCGGCGCTGGGACTGGAGCCCTTGATCGACGACCGGGGCTTCTTCCCACCCTATCACGCGGCGCCCGTCGCCCGGATCGAAACGCTCCGCCAGTATCCTGCCATCCGCACGGCCCTGGAAGCCCTGGCCGGAACCCTGGACGACCAGACCATGCAGCACCTGAACTATCAAGTCGATCATCACCAACGCAACCCCAGAACCGTCGCCGAACAATTCCTGGCCGAAAACGGTCTGACCACACAGTAAACGGTGCTGAGTTGTACGCGGGTCTTTGAAGTTGCGCGTAGCCGAATTCCCGGGAATCCGGCAACTTTCGGCGGCAATGCGCAACTTCAATGACGCGGGTCGGAGCGACGGATCGGGCGTTGACCATCAGCATCGAAACCGTCAAGGAGCACGAGCAGAACACGCTGCGAAAGCTGGAGCTGTCCAACCGTACGGAAGCTGCCGTCTGGATCGTCAAACGTGGCTTGGTGTGAGAGGGATGGTATCCGAAGCTGCTGGACCAATGGTTGCAGCGGGCGGAATGGCAGATAGACTGGTGGATCCGGACAGGCGGACTTTAGTCCGCGGGAGCGCGTAGCGGTTACGCAGCAGGGAAAAAGCTACCTGGGCTTGACAACCTGGACGGCAGAACGCATGAGCGGCAAGCCCGAAATCAATTGGATTTATCGGGTGTCACTGACACCCACTAAGCACCAATTGACCCCTGTTTTTGCCCGTACATGCCAATTCATAACTTTTCGACGAAATGCGGTAAAATACAATATTCTACCGTGTTTTCGGCGTTTTTTGATGTCGTTTTCGGGCAACGATCTACCATACGGGAAGCGGCTTACCCGAAAACGACTCCCGCCCCCTTCCGCCGCGTTGCCGAGTGTGCTTCCCAGCGGCTCGGGGCCGCTGGCGAGATGGGATCATGATGAATTTTGTACTGCTTGTCTCTTCGAAAGAAGCTGTTGATTTCGGCTTTCCATGAATGCAATTTGTTGGGACGCTTGTCCCGCGTGGCGATCGGGCTGGGACTGAGCGTCCTGCTGGCTGCGGGCGGGGTGGCGACGGACGCGACGGCGGCGGAGGAAGATCCGGTGCCGCTGCGCTACGGCTTCGAGGCCGGGCGGACGTACGTCTACGAACTCCGGCTGGTCGGCGACTTGCCGGACGGCCGCGAAACTTGGACGGGACACTCGTTCTACCAGGTCAAGGCGGTCGATGCCGGCTCGGGCCAGATGACGATCGCCAACTGGGGCAACCTGACGCCGCGCAAGGAGGCCGCGCCGGCCGCGCGTACCGTCGCGCCGCGGCGGGGACCGAGGTTCGGGCCGCGCGGGGGACCGGCTTTCGGGCCTCGGCGGTTGACGCCACTACTCGAACATTCTGTCGTCATCAATTCCCATGCCCAACATTCGCTTGCCCCGACTTTTCCGTGCTTCTAAGCTGGCAGTTGACGTTGGGCGACCAAAATCCGAACTTTGGGGCTTGCGTTATTGCCGTTCGCGTCGGAAAATGTGGGGGCGTTGTTGAAAGTGGAAAATGCTGTTGGATCAGCGACGTTGGACCGGTCGAATGCCCGCTGCGGCGACAGCAAAAGGTCAATCTGAATCAGTACGGGTGTCCCATGGCTTTGGGAATCAAGCCGACGGTCGATTTCGTGTTCAAGAAGGTTTTCGGCAGTCCGGAAAACGTTTCGGTTCTGATCCGTCTTCTGAACGCCATCTTGAACCTTCCCCAACCGATCGCTCACGTGGAGATTCTCAATCCGTTCAGCTACAAGGATTTCGCAGACGACAAGCTGATCGTGCTGGACATCCGGGCCCGTGATTCGGCGGGCCGGTGGCTGAACATCGAGATGCAGGTCAGCGTTTTTGTCGGGCTGTTACAGCGGCTGGTCTATTACGCTTCGGCTTTGTACGTGGATCAGTTGAAGTCGGGTGGGAGTTATGAGGACCTGCGGTCGGCGATCTCGATTTGCCTGCTGGACAA
>SKKK01000523.1 GCA_007121535.1 Planctomycetaceae bacterium
GATGGAATTTATCCAGAATGAAATCGCGTTTGGAGATCGCGCCGGTCAATCGCGATTTCCTTTCACCCAGCGATTGGAAGATGCGGTTGCTGGCATTATCTGTTGGCCTCCCTGAATCTGCCGGAGACCCAAATCATGAAGACGTTGCGCTGAAGGGGCGTGAACATTGAGCCAACGTCTTGTGTCGCCTTTTCAGGGCTTAGGTCCCCATGGCCACCAGCCCCCGGGGCACCGCTACGCTGTGCCCCGGGCTGATTCGTTGCGGTCTCTGTGGGGCGATCCACCGTGGCCCTGAAGCCCTCGAACGGGACTTTGTGGTGGACGCAGGGGACCAGGCGGGCTCACAGCAGGCTGTTCAGGTGCTCCAAGCTCTTGGCGGCCTGCTCGGGCGTTCCGCATTCGACGGAGAAGACGATGTCGCGCGGGCAACGCTCTTGGACGATGTCGATGATCCGCCGCCAGTCCAACACCCCTTCGCCACAAGCGCAGCCGACCGGGGTACCGGTCACCTTGCCTCGTTCCGCCGAAGAATGCGATTCGGAGATGTCTTTGGCGTGCAGATGGACCAGACGCGGGGCCACGTTTTCCAGCCATGGGTAAACGTCGTGCCCGCACAGATAGGCGTTGCCCGTATCGAAATTGATGCCGATCGCCGGCGACGAGACCAGTTTGTAGATGCGGTCCAGCCCCTCGGGCGTGCGTGAGTACTGAGCGTGCGGTTCCAATCCGATCTTGACGCCTCGCCGTTCCGCCACGAAGGCGGCTTCCTGCAAGGTGTATTTGATCAGCACGAAATCTTCTTCCTCGCTGGTCCACTTGGCCTTGATGCCTTCGTCCGTGTTGATCACCGGAACACCGATCTCGGCAGCGACTCGGATCGCCAACTTGATGTACTCGCCATGCACGTCGGGGCGTCCCAGCGGCCCGTGGCTTTGCAGTCCCGAGATGGTCAGACCGGCCGCATCGCATGCTTCCTTGATCCGGTAGGGATCGTCGAACATGGAAACGGTATGAAAATATCCCGCTTCGCTCATCAATTCGCGGCCGAAATGGACCATTGGTTCGAAGTACTTGTACCCCATCTTCGCTGCCGCTTCGACGGCCCACTCGAAAGGCTTGTCACTGCTTCGCGAGAATTCGGCGTTCAGTCCTACTGCGATCTTCCCCATGATACGGCTCCGTTTGGCTAAGGGTTCCGAGACAATCCACCGGTTTCTTCTACCACATCGCCCCCCTGACAACCAGCCCACGAGATGCTATGGTAATTTGAGCTTGTCCGATTCGTATCGGCAACGCCGTGAAGCATTTTCTGAGTCGAAAAGGGTCAAGCAATTGGATCGTAGCCGAATTCGCCAGAATTCGGAATGGTCGAAAACGACCCGAATTCTGGCGAATTCGGCTACGAAAATGTTTCACGGCGTCGTGGTATCGGGGTAGGCTGAGAATGGCACGGCCCGGCGATTGGTCGTCGGGCGAGTTTGATTTCCACGATCCGAAGAACCTTTACAAAACCTTGACGTTTGGTCCGACATGAACAGTCTTTTGACCGAAGATGATTTATATTTGTTCAACGAAGGAACGCACCAGGCCTTGTATGAAAGGCTGGGTTCGCATCCGTGCACGTTCGAGGGAGAACCGGGGGTTTACTTCGCGGTTTGGGCGCCCAATGCCGAATCGGTGCACGTGATGGGCGATTTCAACGGGTGGTCCAAATCCAGGCATCCGTTACAGCCTCGCGGAAATTCGGGGATCTGGGAGTCGTTTGTGCCGGAGGTGACGATCGGAGCGAGGTACAAGTATTTCGTCGCTTCGCGTCTGCATGGCTATCGGGCGGACAAGACCGATCCGTACGCCAAGCACAACGAGATTCCTCCGCGAACCGCCTCGATCGTGACCGACCTGGACTATTCCTGGAACGATAGCGACTGGATGATGCGGCGCTGGCAGCATAACGCGTTGACCGCGCCGATATCGATCTACGAGATGCATCTGGGGTCGTGGGGCAAGCTGTCCCCCGAACACGGCCGACATCCCACCTATCGTGAACTGGCCGGTCCCTTGGTCGATTATGTGCGGAAGATGAACTTTACGCACGTCGAATTCATGCCGATCATGGAGCATCCGTTTTTTGGTTCCTGGGGTTATCAGTCCACCGGTTATTTTGCGCCGACCAGCCGCTTCGGCACGCCGCAGGATTTGATGTATCTGATCGATTGTCTGCACCAGAACGGTATCGGCGTAATCCTGGATTGGGTCCCTTCGCACTTTCCGACCGACGAGCATGGTTTGGGGTACTTCGACGGCACGCATCTGTACGAGCACTCGGATCGGCGCCAAGGCTGGCATCCCGACTGGGACAGCTACGTCTTCAATTATGGACGCACCGAGGTCCGCGAGTTCCTGTTGAACAGCGCCTTGTTCTGGTTGGACAAGTACCACATCGATGGATTGCGAGTCGACGCGGTGGCGTCGATGCTGTACTTGGATTATTCCCGCAAGGAGGGCGAGTGGATTCCGAACTGCTATGGCGGGCGTGAGAATCTGGAGGCCATTGATTTTCTGCGCTCGATGAACACGCAGATCTATGGCAAGTACCCGGACGTGATCACGATCGCCGAGGAGTCCACGGCGTGGCCGATGGTTTCCCGCCCGCTGTACGTCGGCGGCCTGGGTTTCGGCGCCAAGTGGGACATGGGCTGGATGCACGACACGTTGGACTATATGTCGCAGGATTCCGTCTATCGCAAGTACCGGCACGATCAGATCACATTTCGGATGGTGTACGCGTTTTCGGAAAACTACGTGTTGCCGCTGTCGCATGACGAGGTGGTTCATGGCAAGGGGTCGCTGCTGAGCAAGATGCCGGGCGACTGGTGGCAGAAGTTCGCCAATCTGAAAGCCTTGTACGGCTACATGTGGGCTCAACCGGGCAAGAAACTTCTGTTCATGGGCGGCGAATTCGGCCAGTGGCGGGAATGGAACCATGATTTGACGTTGGACTGGAATCTGCTGGATCTGCCGACGCACGGCGGCTTGCAGCGATGGGTCGAGGACCTGAACCGGTTGTACCGCGACCAGCCGGCATTGCACGAGTACGATTGCGATCATCACGGATTCCAATGGGTCGACTGCCACGACAGCCAGCAGAGCGTGCTGAGCTTTCTGCGTCGAGGCAAGACCGATCCGACGGAGATCCTGGCGGTCTTCAACTTCACTCCGGTCCCCCGAACCCGGTATCGTTTGGGCGTCCCCCGTCCCGGTTTCTGGCGAGAGATTCTGAACAGCGACGCCGAGATCTACCATGGAACCGGCTGGGGCAATGCCGGTGGGGTCCGGGCCGACCCGTCGCCGTCGCACAGCCAGCCCTACTCCCTGGAACTGACGCTGCCCCCGCTGGCCGCCGTCTTCCTGCGCAGCGAAGCTTCCCCACCGGATGATGCGGCTGAATAGAGCCGTTGCCCAGGCGAAATCTTGGGGTCGCAATGAGTGAGCGGCACGGCGCTAGCCGCCGTTGGCGTCCAGGACCGGCGGCTAGCGCCGTGCCGCTCACAATCCGCATTTTTCGCCTAGACAACGCACTAGAGCCTTTCTCCAGCCCCCGGCAACTTTCGTGGCCGCCCCACCGGTCCCGCACCGGTGAGAGGGAGGTTTGGAAACCAAGCGGCCGGCAGTGGGGGAAGGCGGCGCGGGTGACTGTGGTTTCTAAACCCGTTCCCACCGGTGCAGGACCGGTGGGGACAAGACCATTCGATTCAAAGGTGAACGCCCTGCGTCCGATTTTCGGTTTGGCGCTAGGGGTCGGGAGTCGTTTTCGGATGAGCCGCTTCCCACGTGGTTGATCGTTGCCCGAAAACGACTCCCGACCCCTGCGGCCCCCGATCCCCTGGGCACTGACTTGAAATCCTGCATTCGATGGCCTACAGTAACGGCCGTGTCGTCAACGGACGACAGGAAATCGGTTGGGGATTTTTCCGGCTGCGGCAACCGTGTCGCGGATCATCGAAGTAGCGGGAGGGTTTGTCCATGTCTGAAATGCTTGATCGTCGTCGTTTTTTGGGTCGTTCCGCCGCAACGGGCGCCGTCGCCAGTTTGGGATTCGGGCACTTTCTGCACGCTCAAGATGCACCGTCTCGCCGCGTCGTGGTCGGTGTGATGGGCCTGAGCCGCGGCCGAGCCTTGGCCCTGAGTTTCGCGCGCGTGCCCGGCGTCCAGGTCCGGTACGTCTGTGACCCCGACGAAACGCGAGCGGCGAACTGCGCCCAGCAATTGGTGGCGGCCGATCATCCTGCACCTCAAGCGATCGGCGACCTGCGTCGCATGTTGGACGACGACCAGTTGGACGCGTTGGTGTGCGCCGCGCCCAATCACTGGCATGCGCCGGCGACGATCATGGCCTGTGCTGCCGGCAAGCACGTGTACTGCGAAAAACCGGGCAGCCACAATCCTTACGAGGGCGAATTGGTGGCCGAGGCGGCCGAGAAGCACGGTCGAGCGGTCCAGATCGGTACCCAGCGGCGAAGCGGACCGGGGACGGTCCAGGCCATGCAGAAACTGCATGACGGCGTGATCGGCCGCGTTTACCTGGTTCGAGCCTGGTACAATAACGCTCGCGGATCGATCGGGATCGGCAAGCCGGCCGAGGTGCCGTCCCATCTGGATTACGATCTGTGGCAGGGGCCGGCGCCGCGGCGTCCGTACATCGACAATCGCATTCCCTACAATTGGCATTGGTTCTGGCACTGGGGCAACGGGGAACTGGGAAACAACGGCGTCCACACGTTGGATCTTTGCCGTTGGGGGTTGGGCGTCGATTTTCCGATTCGAGTCGTATCGTCCGGTGGCCGCTACCGCTGGGAGGACGACCAGGAGACCCCCGACACCCACACCGTCGCCTTCGAATTCGAAGGCAGAAGAAAGATCACCTGGGACGGACTCAGTTGCCATCGGCGCAGGAAAGGTTTTGTCACGTTCTATGGCGAAGGCGGTTCGTTGGCGTTGGAGTCCAACGGGACTCACACGGTGTTCGACGAACGGGAACGCGAGGTGGAAACGACGACCAGTTCCAGTCTGGGCGACATGGAACACATCGTCGATTTCATCCAGGCGATTCGCAACGACAATCCCCTGCAGTTGAACGCTCAAGCTGCCAGCGGGCACCGCAGCGCCCTGATGTGTCACTTGGGCAATATCGCTCACCGCACCGGTCGCACGGTGAATTGCGATCCGACCAACGGGCACATCCTGGACGACCCGGACGCAATGCAGATGTGGCGGCGCGAGTACGAGGAAGGCTGGGAGCCGAAGGTCTAGGCCGGCGAACGAATTCGTGCCGTGCTTCGCGCAAGCCCGGATTATTCATCAGCCGCAGGGCGCTAGCCCCGGTTACCGTAACCGCTGCACCAACCGGACGCTAGCGCGTCTCGGCTGATCTGCGCGGCGCTTTGGGCAAGATGGCCGTAACACGTTGGCATCAAAATACTTAGGGAGACAGACGCCCACTTGATGAATAATCCGGGCAAGGGGTCGGGAGTCGTTTTCGGGCAAGCCATTTACCACGTGGTCGATCGTACTTCGAAAACGACTCCCGACCCCGTAGGTTACCGCCGCACCCGGTGCTCGGTGATTTCGATGGCTTTCAGCAGACCGTGAGCCTTGTTCAACGTCTCTTGGTACTCCAAGGACGGTTGGCTGTCCGCCACGATCCCGGCGCCGGCCTGGACATAGGCGCGATCGCCTTGGACGACGATCGTGCGCAGCGCGATGCACGTGTCCATATTGCCGTGGTAGTCCAAGTGGCCGACCGCACCGGCGTAGGGTCCGCGCCGGTGCGGTTCCAATTCGTCGATGATCTCCATCGCGCGAACTTTCGGCGCACCGGAAACGGTTCCCGCCGGCAAGCAGGCCTGCAAGGCGTCAAAGGCGTCGCGCCCGGGTTGCAATTGACCGGTGACGTTCGAGGTGATGTGCATCACGTGGCTGTAGCGTTCGATGACCATCACGTCCGATAACTGGACGGTGCCATAGCGAGCCACTCGGCCCACGTCGTTGCGGCCCAGATCGACCAGCATCACGTGCTCGGCTCGCTCCTTGGGGTCGGCCAACAATTCGGCGGCCAGCAATTGGTCCTCCTCTTCGTTACGGCCGCGGCGCCGAGTGCCCGCCAGCGGGCGAACCGTGACCTTGCCGTCCACCACACGGCACATGATCTCAGGCGAACTGCCCACCAACGTCACCGATCCCGTGCGGAGGAAAAACATGAAAGGGCTGGGGTTCACCACCCGCAGCGTGCGATAGATCTCGAAAGGATCGCATTGGATGGGCACGTCCAGCCGTTGGCTGATCACCACCTGGAAGATGTCGCCCGCTCGGATATACTCGACGCACCGCCGCACGGCCGCCTCGAAGTCCGCTTGTTGAAAATTCGATTCGTAAGCGATCGTCGCGTCGCCGGTGGTCCCGATATCAGCGCAACGCAGGTCGGTATCCTGCGATGACAACTGATCGACCAAGCGATCGACTCGACCGCAGGCATCTTGATACACGGCCGCCAGATCCGCGTCCGGATCGGTTTTGGCCATGACCACCACGTAAAGGGTCTTGTCGACGTTGTCGAATACGACCATCCGGTCGTAGAAGCCGAAAGCCAAGTCCGGCAGTTGGCGATCGTCGGGCGGTGCGTCAGGAAGATGTTCGGCGTAGCGCACCACGTCGTATCCCGCGTAACCCACGGCGCCGCCTTCGAACGGAGGCAACTCGGGCAATCGAGCCGCGTTGGCCGCGTACAGCAGGCTTCGCAATTCCCGCAGCGGATCGTCTGCCTGAAAGGTTCGACTGCCCTCGGCGCTCGTGACGGTCACCTGTGTGTCAAACGCGGCCAGTTCCATAACGGGATCGGCCGCCAGGAAACTGTACCGGCCGATCTTTTCGCCTCCGACAACACTTTCGAACAGACACGCACTGCCACCCGAATCGATCTTGTGAAAGGCGCTGACCGGCGTCAGCGTATCGCTCACCAATCGTCGATACACGGGCACCAAGGCGTGCTGCCTTGCGAGCTTGCAGAATGTCTCCAAATCAGGCAAATGATTCATCAGCAATTTTCTTCTGTACTACGAATATCGTCAGCGGCAAGGCGCGAGCCGCGTTCCAGTGAGCGGCACGGCGCTAGCCGCCGGTCCCGTCAGCGGCACGGCGCTAGCCGCCGGTCCCGTGAGCGGCACGGCGCTAGCCGCCGGTCCCGTCAGCGGCACGGCACTAGCCGCCGGTCCCGTGAGCGGCACGGCGCTAGCCGCCGGTCCTTCCGTCGCCTACCAACCGGCGGTTCGCGCCAGCCCGCTCAGTCTAACCGATCGAAACCTCCGCGACCAGCGCCCCGCCGTGTTCGGGTCCATGCCCGTCTGTACACGAAATTCGATCGTTCGTTGCTTCGTGTCCTTGCGGTCGTTGTCGATCTACCGATAAAGTAGACAGCTTGAACCCCGAGCCCGGATTATTCGTAACCCGAAGAGGCTGGGCAGAAGCGGGAAACCTGACGAACAACAAGGAGCCGAGGTGAAGTTTCGCGAGAGAGAGACCTTTCTGGATGTACCGTTCGCAGCGAGCTTTGTCCATCGACTGCGGTTTACGAACGACGTTTTCGGCGACGATCAAGGGGTGCTGGCCGATCTGTTGGAGCCGTCGGCCGACCAACCGGCTCGAGTCCAATTCTGGGTCGACGCCAATGTGGCGGATACGCAGCCGGGTCTCCTGGAACGGATTGTCGCTTTTTCGCGGAATCATCCCGAGCGGTTCGTTCTGGAGCAACCCATCCAGTTGGTTCCGGGTGGCGAGACCATCAAGAACGATTGGCAGCACATCATGCGGATGTTGGAGGCCATGAACCGCGCGAATCTCGACCGTCGCAGTTATGTGGTCGTCTTGGGCGGCGGCGCGGTGCTGGACGCCGTCGGCTTCGCTGCTTCGATCGCTCATCGAGGAATCCGCCTGGTCCGACTGCCAAGCTCCACCTTGGGGCAAGGCGATTCGGGTGTCGGGGTGAAGAACGGCGTGAATCTTTTCGAGAAGAAGAATTGGTTGGGTGCTTTCGCAACACCTTGGGGAGTGATCAATGACGCCGGCTTGTTGGCTTCGCTCAGCGATCGGGACTTCATCTGCGGGTTTTCCGAGTCGGTCAAGGTGGCGATGTTGAAGGACCGAGTGATGTTCGACCGGCTCTGTCAATTCGCGGGACGAATCCGCCAGCGAGATATGTCGGTTGCCTGGCCGATGTTGTACGATTCGGCTCGTCTGCACTTGGACCATATCACTCGCGGAGGCGACCCGTTCGAGACCCGGATCGCCAGACCCTTGGATTTCGGGCATTGGTCGGCGCATCGGCTGGAATCGATGACCGGCTTTCGGTTGCGGCACGGCGAGGCGGTGGCGATCGGCGTCGCGATCGATACGGTGTATTCTTCGCTGGTGCTGGGGTTACCCCCGTCCGATGCGGATAGGGCGATCGGCTGCTTGCACGATCTGGGGCTGTCGCTCGACGATCCGGCGTTGGAAGCGACGGACGATCTGTTCCGCGGTTTAGAGGAATTTCGCCAGCACTTGGGAGGCCGATTCACCTTGACGATGGTCGACGCCATCGGGCACAGCGTCGACGTCCACGAGATCGATTGGCAGCATATGCTGCGAGCGCTCCAACGGGTGCAAAGCGCGATCAGCCCGCGCGACAGCGTTGGCGGTAGTATTTCAACCCCGGCACGAAAAAGCTGACGGCGGCGACCACGCCGAAGATCAGATGAGCCACCGCCGGCAGCAGGGCCATCAAAAAGGCGGTGGCGAACAACGCCGCGGCTTGAACGTAAAACGCCCCTGAAAGGATTCCTGCCTTGATCAAAAACACCATCCCGGTCACCAGGGCGACGACGGGCGAAAGGGTCAGCACGGGCATTCCCAACAGGGTCTCGATGAAGAACAACAGGCCGATCGCCACCATACTGGCTCCCCAGACGTGAGCGATCTGACGCTCGACAAAGGTCACCGGTCCCACTCGTCGTCGCAAGGCCCAGAAGACGCCGGCCCACGTTCCCAGCCCGGCGGTCCACAGCATGATGTATACCCAGCGATCGTCGTAGTCGAAGAAGAGCAGAGCGTTCGTCAATACGCAGGCGATCAATAACACCAGACTATGCCACATCCACAGCACGCCCCAATTCTCCAGGACCGGGGCATGATGCGTCTCGCGGAACACCTGCGTCAGCAAGTGGACGAATTGCCCGCCTCGCGCCGCGATCGGCTCGCCTTTCAAGTAAGCTTCCAGATCGCTGGCCAGGTCGTTCGCCGTGGGGTATCGCAGGTCGGCCGGTTTTTGGAGGCACCGCAGGGCGATCATTTCCAAATCCCGGTCCGCTTGGGGATTCAACATTCTCGGTGGAACAGGGTCCTGTTCCAGTACCATCAGCAGCGTATCGACCGTCGCTACTGCTTGGAATGGCGGCCGTCCCGTCAGCATGTAATACAGGATCGCCCCCAGGCTGTACACGTCACTCGCGGGGCCGACCTGGCCGCGATCGCCCGCCGCCTGCTCCGGCGCCATATAAGCAGGCGTCCCCAGAATGTCGCCGGTCTGGGTGATCACAGCGCCTTGGCCTGTGTGTTTGGCCAGTCCGAAATCGGTGACCATCGGTTGACCATGTTGGTCGACCAGAATGTTCGACGGTTTGAGGTCGCGATGCAGGATACCATGTTGGTGAGCGAAACCGATACCACGAGCCACAGCCGCCAGGATTCGAGCCGCCTTGCGAGGCGGCATGGGCTGGGCAGCGACCAGACTGGCCAGCGTCCGGCCTCGGATGTACTTCATGCTGAAATAGGGTCCCACCCGCGACTCGCCCACCTCGTACACCGAAACGATATTCGGGTGCTCCAGACGAGCCGTCGCTTCGGCTTCGACGCGGAACCGCTGCCGATCCACCCCGCTGGCCAACGGGCCGCGAAGGATCATTTTCACCGCTACTTCCCGGTCCAAACCGACTTGCCGAGCCCGATAGACGATCCCCATGCCGCCGCGACCGATCTCCTCCAGCAACTCGTAACCGGCGAAACGGCAGGGAAGCGTGACGACGGCTTCGGGCCAGTCGGAAAGTTCTTTTTGGCTGACATGCGATTGGCTGCCCGCCGCGTCGGCCACCATGACCGCTCCCCAGAGCCGTCGCAGCTCGGCCGAGTGTTCTGGATGCTGACCGCAAACCTGCTCTAAATCGACCTCTTCCCCGCGCAGCACGGCGTCGGTCAGATCAGCCAGCAACAAGGCCAGGAATTGCTCGTTCCCGGTTGCGGTGGAAAGAGGGTCGTTCCGCATCATGATTCTTCGAATACTCGGGTCATTCGGACGGCTCCCCCAGGAGCGTCCGCAGACGACGGATGGCTCGCAGGTAACGCATGCTTGCGGCTGGTTCGGTCAGCCCCAAAGCCTGGGAAACTTCCTGGTTGGTCAATTGTTCGTAATGCCGCATCACGATGATCTCGTGATCCGATTCGGAAAGGCGCGTGATCGCCCGTTCGACTTGTCGAGCCATTTCGCGGCGCGTCGCAGCGGCGGCGGGAGTCAGTTCCGGGTCGCATAAACGCTCGGCCAAGATGATGCTTGATGGATCATCGCCCAAAGGCGCCACGGCCTGCTCGCGATCGACGCTCCGCTTCGCCGATGCTCGATGGCGACGATGAGCGTCGATGATCCGGTCTCGGGTGATCTGGCGAATCCAGAGATGAAAGGACATGACGGGATCTTTCAAATATTCCTGGAGCCGCCGATTGGCCTCGACCAACACGTCCTGGACCACGTCGCTGACGTCCACCCGCCGCTGAATCCTTCGATCCAAGCGCATCCGCACCATGCGGTGCACAGCCGCTCGATGATCGTCCAACAGACGGTTCACCGCCCGCGGGTCACCGACTTTGACGTCTGACAACAACTGTTCGGTTTTTTCCGGTTCCGGCCACATAGCGTCCTCGACATTGCTCCCCTTATATTTAAGCATGAAAACGCGGAATCAAAAGGTCGCATCGGCTGAATTTCCGGCAGGTTTCTGTTAAAAATAGGGGTAAAGACCAGAATCCAACGGACGCCGGTCTTCGTCTAATACCAACGAGAAGAGGCATCGTGTGTCGGAATCAGCACGAAGTACGTCGACGAACGATCGGTCGTCCTGCGACCAGATGCTGGAAGAGGCGTTCTCATGTTACCAGCCAGAACTAGTGGGCATGCTATACCACTTGATTGGTAATTTGGAGGATGCAAGGGATGCGTTGCAGGAGTCCTTTATCAAGTGTTGGAAACACCGCGATCAGGTGGTCGAGATCAGCAATTTGAAGGCTTGGATCTTTCGCATCGCCTTGAACACAGGCCGCGACATGCGTCAGACGGCTTGGCGACGGCGAAAACGACCGTTGCCCGAGGACCCGGGGACGCTCGCGACGGGAGGGGAGGGACCGGAACACGACGTGGAACATCGCGAACAAATGGCTCTGATCCGCCAGGCGGTCAGCCGCTTGCGGACGGAGGAACAAGAGGTTTTTCTGCTCAGACAGAACGCCCAAATGACCTACGAACAGATCGCCGACACCGTGGGTATTCCCACCGGGACGGTGAAGACTCGGATGCGACTGGCGCTGATCCATTTGCGTGAAGCGTTGGCGAAAACTGAGTGAAATGGGATCATGGGGGGAAAGCATCATGGATCATCCTGAAAACTTGGAGCAGCAGTTGTGGGAACTGGTGTACGAGCTGTTGCCGGACGATCAGGCTCGGGAGGTTTGCGAC
>SKKK01000608.1 GCA_007121535.1 Planctomycetaceae bacterium
ACATCCTCGCGGCGCGCGATAGCGGCAAGCCAGTAACGTTGCCGTGACAACGTCCGAGCGGCCACGTCGGATGAGCGCTGACGCGTTGCCAAGAGCCAGCCGCGATACGCACTGCGGCTGTGACGATTTGGTTTTCGAGCGGCGCAGAAACCAATGTCACCCTTCCCACACCCGGCGGGAGTGGGAAGGGTGACAGGAAGTTTCCCCCAAAGAAACTGGACTGGCAAAAAACCCCTTCACTCGCAACATCCTACCTTCCAGGAGTCCTACCATGAATCCTTCCCGACTGACTCGTCGCCAGATGCTGCAGGCGGCCAGCGGTGCGGTCCTGCCCTATGTGTTCACCTCGAATGCCGCTGCCCGGGGCGTGCCCAAGTCCAAGAACGACCGGTTCACCATCGGTACCATCGGCATGCGTTACCAGGGTACGGTGAATACGGACCACGCGCTTCCCTATGGCGACGTGGTGGCGATCTGCGATGTCGACCGCGAAATCGGGGAAAAGTCGGTCGAGCACTATGGTGGCAAGGCCACGCTGTACGAAGACTACCGCAAGGTGCTCGAACGCAAAGACATCGATATCGTGTATATCGGCACTCCCGATCACTGGCACACCCAGATGCTGATCGACGCCTGCTTGGCGGGCAAGGACGTGTATGCCGAAAAGCCGTTGACGCTGACGGTCGATGAGGGCAAGAAATTGCTGCCCGTGGTACGTGAGACGGGCCGAGTGGTTCAGGTCAACACGCGATTGCGAAGCGACCACGTGCACCGATTAGCCTGCGAAACGGTCGCGGCGGGACGGATCGGCAAGCTTCGGCGGGTGATTGTGGGCGTGGGCAAGAACCCGACGGGGGGACCGTTCGCCATCGAGGACCCGCCGGCGCATTTGAATTGGGACTTGTGGCTGGGCCAGGCGCCGAAGGTGCCCTACACGAAAGAGCGCTGCCATTTCACGTTCCGCTGGTGGTACGAATACGCGGGCGGCAAAATGGCCGATATCGGCGCTCATCAACTGGATCTGGCTCAATGGGGCATGGGCATGCAGCATTCCGGGCCGGTCGAGTTGGAGGGTACCGCCACTTTTCCGGAGGTCGAGAACGGCTACAACGTGGCCACGTCGTTCGAGGTGCGGATGAAGTACGCGGATGGCGTCGAGCTGATTACGGGCGACGGCGTGCCGGGCGGGGTGCGGTATGAAGGCGAACTGGGGTGGATTCACGGGCGTCGCGGCGAGATCAACGGCCAGCCGTTCGACTTGCTGCAGGATGATCCGATCCCGCGCGAAGCGTACCAGTTGTACGCTCACGACGATTTGAACCTACCGCTTAGGACGGGCAAGGATGGTCAGCAGGATCTGCACGCGGCCAACTTTTTCCATTGCGTACGCACTCGCCAAACGCCGATCTCGGACATACTAAGTCAGAACTGCGCTGCCAACGTGTGCCATATCGCCAACATCGCTCAACATCTGGGCCGCAAGCTGCGTTGGGATCCGGAAAACGAGGTCTTCTTGGACGACGACCAGGCCAACAGCCTTCTCAGCCGGCCGCAACGCAAGGGTTACGAGATTTCCGTGTGAAAACCAATCGGGAGAGGGCGCCAGAGCATTGGACACGTCAACGCACGAGCATCCGGGAATTGCGAAGACCAGCCAGGCGGCGGCCAGGTTGAGTCAAGCGGCCTATGACCATATCCGGCAGAAGCTGCTGCGGGGCGAGTTGTCCACTGCCAAACGGATCTCCGAGGCCGGCATCGCCAAGGAGTTGGGGGTCAGCCGCACGCCGGTCCGTGAGGCGATCCGGCAACTGCAGAACCAGGGGCTCCTGTACCAGGTGCCCAGCAGCGGCACGTTTGTCGCCCAACCGGACCGTTTGAGTTTGATCGAGGCTTATGAATTGCGCGAGGCCCTGGAGTGCTTTGCTGTGGGCAAAGCCGTGGGGCGGATGACGCCGGTCGAACGGGCCGAACTGACGCGGTTGTGCGACCGGATGCGCGGTGCCGTGACCGCAATGCGGGACAACGGCCAGCAGGTGTTGGACGGCGAGCCTCTGCGGGAGTTTCTCGAGGCCGACTTGAGCTTCCATCTGTTGCTGCTGCGCGCGGCGGGCAACCGGATGGTGCTGCAGATCTTCCGCGAGAGCCACATCCGCAACCGGGTTTTCGGCTACCGCAGCCACCGCCGCGATTTGCACCACGTGGCCTGGGTCTGGCTGGCCCATGCGCGCATCGCCTTGGCCGTCCGCCGCCGCGACGCCCAAGCCGCACAGCAGGGGGTGCGGCGCCACATCCGCGCGAGCCTCCGCGAAGCGTTGGCGGCGTTCGACCAGAAGCTGTCCAGCCAGGTGCCCGGCAACCGGGCGCAATCCCTGCTCGACGCGGCACTGGAAGATTTGATCGAGGGTTTAACGTGAAACGAGAAGACACCATGAGACGCCGGAAACACCCGGCCGTCGCGGCACGAGCCGGCGGCCTGCTCGCCTGCCGAATGACTGCCGCTGGGCCCGGGTGATCGGAACATCCGGCACCCTCGCCAGCCAGGACTTTGCCCACGGTCGACTTCGCGCCGGGGCCGGAGTACGCGGACCAGGTTCGGATGTTTCAGGGATATTCGATTTCGGCAAGTGGACTGTAGCGATATTTTGACGGGCCGGGCGGTCACGGGGTCTGCGGTCTGCGGGGTCCGGAGCGACGGTGACCGGCGGGCGGTTTAACTTTTTCACGAGGAGACGACAATGATTAGGCGGACAACGCGACGCCGCTTTCTTCGCACGGCGGCTTGGACGGGTGTGGGAGCTTGTGTATGGCCCGTGCCACGGTTGGCAGCAGCAGGACTTTCTGCGAACGAAAAGCTGAACGTCGGCGTGGTCGGCGTCGGGGGCCGCGGCGCCTCGAATATGAATGCCGTGGCGCGGACGGAGAATATCGTGGCCCTGTGCGACGTGGACGCGCGCCGGCTGGCCCAAGCGGCCGAGAAGTACCCGCGGGCTCGGCAATACGCCGATTACCGCCGGATGCTCCAGCAGAACGACATCGACGCCGTCGTCGTCAATACGCCGGATCACACTCACGCGGTGATCAGTCTCGCCGCGATGATGCTGGGCAAGCACGTCTATTGCGAAAAACCATTGGCCTCGTCGGTGTACGAAGCCCGGCTGATGGCCGACGTCGCGGCGCGCACCGGCGTGGTCACTCAGATGGGCAACCAGGTCCATGCTTCGGATCACTTGCGAAGGGTGGCGGAACTGCTCAAAGCCGGCGTACTCGGGCGGGTGGAGAAGGTGGTTGCCGTATGCCACAAGGTGCTGCGGCATTCGGGGGGCGACCTGCCGACCGACACGCCGCCGGTGCCGGAACAGCTCGACTGGGACCAGTGGCTGGGTCCCGTGCCCGAGCGGCCGTACCATCCGGCCTATCATCCGGGCGGATGGCGGGTTTTCTGGGGTTTCGGCTCCGGGAACTTCGCCGACATGGGCTGCCATATCCTGGACGCACCCTACTGGGGCCTGAACTTGGGTTACCCGGTCCGCATCGAGGCCGAGGGGCCACTGCCGAACCCGGACGTCGCGCCGAAGAGCAAACTGGTGCGTTACCACTTCGAACGCGAAGAGGGCGGTTCGCCGCTGGAGGTGGTCTGGTACGACGGGGAACTGGCGCCTGCCGGCGAGGTGATTGAAGGGGTCAGCGACGGCGTGATGGTGATCGGCGAGCGTGGGCGGTTGATCTACAATTTCCGTGGCGGTGCAACGCAGCTCTTGCCGACCGAAACGTTCGCCGGCATCGAGCTGCCGGAACCCACGCTGACTCGGCCGCAAAACCATTACGTCGAGTGGACCGAGGCCTGCAAGGGACGCGGGGAAACCTCATCCGACTTCCATTATGGGGGCGCCTTGAGCGAGGTGGTTCTTGCGGGTGTGGTCGCCTACCGGGTCGGTGAGCCGCTGGACTGGAACGGCCGCGAGATGCGCGCCGCGAACTGCCCGGAGGCCGAACCGCTGATCCGTCCACCGGCGCGTTCCGGCTGGTTCCCCGAGCTTTGACGGTCCCAATGCGCGTCCGATGCGTCGCAACGATGCATCGGACGCCCGGCCGCGATTCTTTCTTGCCGGACAGGCCCACGTTCACGAGTTGATCGCTGAGCACGCCGGCGGCGCGATCGGCCTCGGAAAGGGGCCTCGCTTCGGTCACCACGAAGGCACTGTTGTCACGCAACCGGCAGACGTAGCTGCTGCCCGCGTTGACGATCTTGTTGAACAAAGTGAACTTGGCATAGCCGCGGTCCATGACATACAAATGGTCGGCTTCGACCGTCCGCTGCAGCATTGAGCGTTCATCCCGTGAGGGGGCTACGGCGAAGTCGCGTACACGACGTTGGCTGCTGCGACGCTGGAGCCGGGAGGGAAGCGATGCCCTTGTTCGGCCAGCAGTTGCTCCAACGCGGATAGGAAGAACAACACGTTCGCCGCTCGCGAGGCATAGCCCATCAAGCCGATCCGCCAGACCTTGCCCTTGAAGTCGCCCAGACCGGCACCGATCTCGATTCCGAAACGTTCGAGCAGTCCGCTGCGCGTTCTGGCATCGTCGACACCCTCGGGAATCCAAACCGCGTTCAGCATCGGCAACTGGTGGCCTTCCTGGGCCGCGTAGCCGATCCCCAAGGCTTCCAAACCGGCTGCCAACGCACGATGATTCTGCAGATGTCGGGCGAAGCAGGCTTCCAACCCTTCGTCGAAGATCACCCGCAACGCCTCGTACAGTCCGTACGTCATATTGATCGGCGCCGTGTGATGGTAAACGCGATCCGTCCCCCAGTAATTGGCCAATAGATTGATGTCCAAGTACCAGCTCTGAACCTTCGTCTTTCTCTGAAGGATCACTTCCAACGCCCGCTGGCTGAACGACACCGGCGCGAGTCCCGGAGGACAGCTCAGACACTTCTGCGTTCCCGAGTAGATCGCATCGATGTGCCAGGCATCTACTTCGACCGGGATCCCGCCCAGCGCCGTCACGGCATCCACCAGCAGCAGTGAGTCCGTTTGATGGACGCCCCGCGCGATCTGCTCGATCGGCTGCCAGGCGCCGGTGGAGGTCTCCGCCATCACGATGCCGACCACCTTGGGCTTGGTGTCGTGGACCGCTTGCAGCACCTCGTCGACCGAAAAGACCTGCCCCCACGGTCGCTGGATCTGAGTCACCACCGCGCCGGCTCGTGCCGCCACATCCGCCATTCGCATCCCGAACACGCCGTTGACACACACCAGCATCGGGTCGCCAGGTTCGATCAGATTGACCACGGTCGCTTCCATGCCGGCCGAACCGGTGGCGCTGATCGCCAGCGTCATACGGTTCTGTGTCCGAAACAGATCGCGCAACATCTGCTGCATCCGATCCATCACCTGCAAGTAATACGGATCAAGATGCCCGATCGTACCCTTGCTGATCGCCTGCAACACCCGCGGATGGATATCACTGGGGCCGGGTCCCATCAGGGTCCTCACGGGCGGATTCAGCGGCGGCGCATTTCCCATCACCATCAAGCACTCCCTTGACCTTTCGGTTGCATTCATCGTGTTTTACGACAGCCCCTTCGGGCCATCGCGTGCATTGCCCCTATAGTTCAGGGAAACGATACCCGAAGCAAGTAGGGCTGAATTCCTGTCGGTGATCTGCCGAACGACGGACAGGAACGCTTATCTTACACTATTTTGGGATCGATTGTGCCGCCGTTTTTTCGGTCGCACTGGAAACGGTCGCCAAACCGTGGAAATGCCGCATTCTGGCGAGTGCGGCTACCCAAAAATTTGCCTGCCTATTGGCCAGCGAAAGCATGTTGCTACAATAGCGGTGATTTGTCGGTCGACCTCAGTGGTACAGCGTTCGACCGGCTCGTCACTTTGGGTTCAGAGTCATCGAATAGGAGAACGTATCGTGATCGGCTCGGGTTTCGTGGGGATGGTGTTGTTGGCCTCCGTGGGCGTTGTCATCGGCCAGATGATCATGCCATTCAATGTGGGGCTGCTGTTGTTCATCGCCCCGGCTTTATTGCTGGCGCTGATCGCCCAGATGATGGTCAAGTCGGCTTATGCGAGCGCTAACCGGGTGCATGCGAGGCTAAGTGGTTATGCGGCTGCCAGGTTTCTGTTGGACAGGGCGGGCCTGCAATCGGTGGACATCGAACAAACGCCCGGACATTTGAGCGACCACTATGACCCACGTTCGAAGGTGCTTCGATTGAGCAACGAGGTGTATCACGGGAACACGATGGCGGCGGTCGGGATCGCGGCACACGAGGCGGGGCATGCGATCCAGGATGCGGAACGGTACGCACCGTTGGTGATTCGTAACTTGGCCGTACCAGCCGCCGGATTTGGCAGCAATGCGGGGATGATCTTGTTGATTTTGGGGGTCGTTTTGAACCAACCGCCCCTGCTGCTGTTGGGGATCATCCTGTTTAGCTGCGTGGTGTTCTTTCAAGTGATCAATCTGCCCGTCGAGTTCGATGCGAGTGCTCGGGCCAAGACGTTGTTGGTGGATTTGGGTGTCGTTCCGGCGCAGGAAATGGCGCCGGTGAACCGAGTGCTGAACGCAGCCGCCCTGACGTATGTTGCCGCGACGCTGCAAGCGATCTTGACTTTGCTGTACTTCATTCTGCGTTACGCCGGCTCAAGTCGGTCTTAGCAGACAGTGCGTCGTCCGGGCTGTGAGCGGCAAGGCGTTAGCCGCCGGTTTTCGTCCCAATCGGCGTCATGTCATGCTGCATCGTCAACCGTAGGGTTTATTCGCTGAAGCGGATCAGATAGTACGGCGTTCGATCCTTCGCTCCGTCGATCTGAAATTGCCCGCCTTCGACCGGCAAGGTGCGATCGGTGATTCGGCCGTTGTGGTCCAGCACGTGTACCGTGAAGCGACCCGGGCGATGGAGCTGGATGTCGGCGGTGACCGGTTCCAGCACGACGGGCGAGTCTCCTGAATGAAGGATGCGGGAATCGGCGACGACCTTCATCCCCGTATTTCTGGCTCGAGCCATCGCGACGACCAGCAAGTCGCGAGCGTCGGAGATGTGCTCGACCTTGCCCCGTGCGGTCACATAGATCGCGCTGAACCGGCAGCGCGGCGTGATCGTCACCTCCCCCAGTTCCGCTGGCCGATCCTCGGCGAATCCGACCACCGCCTTGGTTCCCGCCGTGTTCATGGTGAAGTGCCCGTCGTGTCGTCCCTGGCCCTCGCGCCAACGCAACTGGCCCGTGCTGGAGACGTACTCGTCGCCTTCCACGTAAGGGCCGATATCGAAAGGTGGCGTGGTCTGGAACCGTTCCGTGAACTGAACCTCGCATCGGGCCACGGCCAGCGTACCGGACGGCACCTGGTCGCTGTCGAACGTGCGAACGTCATATTGCAAACTGCCCACGGAATCGACGAAGCCCAGTTTGCCCTCCAGCAGCGACGGCATATGCACGTAGCGAGTGGCTCGCACTTCGGACGGTTCCACGTCGCCGCGCAGCACCTGGCGAGCGACGGCGGGGAACACGCCCAGCACTTGGGGCGCCGTCACATCCCATCGCTCGCGACCGATCTGCGAACTGAATCGCCCGTCGTCACGATTCTGGAACATGTAGCTGACATCCCAGCCCTGCAAGCCCATCCCGTACGCGCCCACGATCGCCGGCCCTTCGACGCCCCATTCGTTCGGATGGACATGGATCCATTCCGACAGCATGAAAGGCCGATCGGCCACCTGCTCCATGCCGGTGCTGAGCATGCCTGAGCCGGGGATGCGAACCATGGATTCGTTGTCGATGCGGCTGCGCCCCCCGCCGCCGAAATAGTTGTGCCGATCGATCGTGCCGATCCGATAGTCCGTGTGCAGGTTCGCGTAATGGCTGAACATGCGACCCGCGTGCCAGTTCGATCCGATGATCTCGCCTTCGTATCCCGTCTGGCGAATCCCCGCGACGATCCGTTCGTACGCTTCGACTTGCAAGCTGTACAAGAACTGCAGCGTATCCAACAGCCGTTGACGGCGGAACTGCTGGGAACCGGCCAATCGGTCAGGGTCCCAGAACCAAGGATTGCCCAGCGGCAGGATGTTGGCTCGAGCCAGATCTTCGGTCTGACCGTCCGGCGTCGCCAATTCGTTGGTAAAGCTGTCCATGGCCGCATCGCCCCAGGCCCGGACCAGCCCCTCCTGGTCGCCATACTTGTCTTGCAGCCAGCGGCTGAAGCGTTCGGCGATTCTCTTTCGCAACGTCGGACTCTGTTTCAGCGGATTCATCGACGTGTAGAACAAAATGCTCGATTCGTTGACAATCTCGACAAAAGCCACGGCCGGGTCTTCGGCGTACGTAAGGCCCGTATAGGGGTTGCGATGGTTCAAGATATTCTGCAACTGCCGGATCGTCGCGTCCTGCAATTCCCGCGAATAGAACAGGGTGCTGTTTCCGCCGCCGACCCGAGCGCCCGGCTTGTTCAGCGACCCGAACTCCTCGGCGTACGGCACCAGATGCAGATCGGCCGCTCCCACGCGGATCGTGCCGAAAGCCTGGGACAGTTTCAGGAACATCCCGGCCTGACGGAACTGAGCGTTCTGGTAATCGAACAGATCGAGTCCCTCGGGGTCGAATTCCAAGGCGCTTTGTTGCGTCTGGATGCCGGCCCAACCGGGTCCGTCGGCCCATTTGTGCAACCGTACGGCATTGATGCCGAATTTGCGGTACAGAGCCGCACGCCGATCGGCGACGTCTTTCGAGGGCGCCGTGCCGGCTCGAAAACACAGATTCAGTCCCCATAGCCTGATCGGTCGGTCCTGATACATCAGCCGCTGGCCGTCGGCTTCGATCCGCCCATGTTTCCCTGCGGGTGCGTCCAGCCAGTCGTGCATGTCGAATTCGCCGGGTGTTTCGTAATCATCGTCGGGTGCGAATACGTACCATTGGTCGAACCCCGGTTCGTCGGGAACCCGGTCGGGATGGGCATAATAGGTCAATGCTGCCGGCAGATCGATCGTCAAGCGAGCTTCGACCGGTTGCTGTTCTTGCAGTCGGCGAGCCAATCCGATACGCAGATCGCCATCAGCGGACAGGGCCAACGGCGGCTGAAAAGTCAGTACGGTTTCGCGATCCTGGCTGTCGCTCAATCGCAATTCTCGCACCTGCTGGCCCAAGTCCCGGCGGCCCGGAGGCAGAGGCACGGTGACGCTGTCGCCGGCCTCGTCGGTCACGAGCGCCTGGCCTTGGCGGAACGAGCGCTGCTCGGGGTTCAACCCTGCGATCAGCATGGTCAAATCGGTATCGCGGTCGGTGGTGATCCGCGCTTGAATGGTCAACTGTCGAGGCCCCGTTCGGGTCGTGTTTGTACGGATCTGAACGTTGGCTCCCGATGCCGCAATCGTCGTGTTGCTGACGGCGACGCCCACCTGCCCGTCCGTACTCAACTCGCCTCGAAAGCTCTGCCAAGCCCATCCGGGTCCCCACCCGGCGAACCCCAGCTCGAAATACTCTTCACCGTCCAGCATGAAGACGTGGTGCTGGGAATCCGTCGGAAACACCAGAACGCTTTCAGCCTCGGACGCTCGGGGCATCGCCGTCGCCAGGACCACGACCGACAACAGGATCTTTTCCGCTAGTTTCCAAATTCGTTTCACGACCGGACCCTCCTTTGCTTGCCAGTTTGGGCCGGATGCAATGACGAGTCAAGGGCGTTGATCGTAACCTAGCGGTCGTAACCCGAAGTGTGAGCGAAGGCAGCCATTGAAATCCTGAATTCGCCCGAATGCGTGATTACCACGATCTGTCGACCATGGCGGTTCAGCGGGAAGAAACCGGGATGGCTAAAGTGCTGCTTCGCCGGACTCACCGGTCCGAATACGGACGGAGTTTTCCAGCGAGCAGATGAAGATTTTGCCATCGCCGATCGAACCGGTCTTCGCTGCGGTTGCTATCGCTTGGACGACCTTGTCCACCTGTTCGTCCGGAACAACAACCTCGATCTTCAGCTTCGGGATGAAATCGATCGTGTATTCGGCGCCACGATACGTTTCGCGCTGCCCCTTCTGCCGTCCGTAACCACGCACCTCGGTAACCGTCATCCCATGGTACCCGCTTTCGACCAGTGCGTTCTTGATTTCATCCAATTTGTGATGCCGAATGATCGCCTCAATTTTTTTCATGCTCGTGCCTTTTGCTCGAGTTTCCAATACAGTCTGTCTCGACGTCTTCACGTCGCCGCCTGGACTGCGACGGTAGCAAGCAATCAGTGTGCCGAACAGCGGTCGTTTGGTGGATCTTGAGGGAAAAGCGGCGTAAATCGTTGGCAGGATGCAACTTGCCACCCCGACTGCGGTTCAGCCCGCTGATTCCTGGTTGCATAGGTTTTACGCCATCGTGCCCAACCAGCAGGCAGACCGCATGCCTGTCGACGTGGCCGCTGGTGGTGGATCATCATTCGCTTGTTCCTGCTTTACAGCGACCGGTCCGTCCGGCATACTGGCCCTTTTGCAGTCCCTTACACGGAGGCATGGACGGGGATGGCATGTTTGTCGATCAACGAGATAACCACGTATCGCTGGTCCTTCGAAGAGGACGTCCAGAATTATGCTGCGATGGGGATCGGGGCGATGGCCGTCTGGCGCCAAAAGCTCTCGGACTTCGGCGAGGAGAAGGGGATCGAGCTGCTGGCGGATCACAAGATGCAGGTATCCGCTTTGCAGTGGGCTGGTGGTTTCACAGGAAGCGACGGGCGGACGTTCCGCGAGAGTGTCGAGGACGCGCGGGAGGCGATTGAGCTGGCAGCAAACCTGTCTGCCGCCTGTTTGGTTGTTTACAGCGGATCCCGTGCCGGGCACACTCACAATCATGCGAGACGACTTTTTCGCAGCGCGTTGAAGGAACTGGGACCTATCGCCCATGATCGCAAGGTCAAGTTGGCCATCGAGCCGATGCACGCCGGATGTGCCGCCGAATGGACGTTCCTCACGAAATTATCCGAAACGGTGGAAATGATCCACGCAGCCGATTGCCCATCGATCGGGCTGGTGTTTGATACCTATCATCTCAGCCAGTCTCCGCATGGAATCGAGCGATTGCCGGAACTGGTTTCGATGTTGGCTCTGGTCCAGTTGGGCGATGCCCATCAGCCGCCGCGCGGCGAGCAGAATCGCTGTCGTCTGGGGGACGGTGTCGTACCATTGCAAGAGATCGTCACCACGTTAAAGGACGCCGATTACGATGGCTTCTACGACATCGAACTCTTGGGCGAAGACCTCGAAAACTCCGATTACCGCGACCTGGTCCTCGACGCAAAACGCACCTTCGAATCCCTGATCGATCCCCCCCCGAAATCTCAGACCGTTATCCCATAGCCTCACGCACCCGGCCAGCCCCGTCACGTAGCCGAATGATTCACACTCGACTGACTTAACGTCGGGTTAGGGGCTGGAGACGTATTTCCGAATGGCTCGGAGCAAATCGTGTCCGAAGGCCCGGGCGCTGTCCGCGTCGACGGTCGCTCCCGCCGCGTTGGCATAGGGGATTTCGAAGGTGCTGGCCAAACCGATCCCTTCCAGTTGCGAGGCCCAACGTCCGAAACTGACCCCATCGCCGTAGTTGGCAGCCGTGTTCCATGCCTTGCCGAAAGGCAGATTATCCGAGGCGCGGTACTCCAACGGCCCACGTTGAACTCGCTGAAGGATCGCACCGAACTCCTGCTGCCGCTGCCACATCACCGGATCGGCGCTGCCCACCATGTAGATCGTTTCGTTGTGGGGACCTCGGATCCACGGGCAATGCAAATCGA
>SKKK01000675.1 GCA_007121535.1 Planctomycetaceae bacterium
GCAATACACTGTTCGAGTTGGCGTCACGATGAAAGGGGTCGAGAGATGGAACGGAAAAAGGGCTTAAGACGCCCGTTGCCGAATACGCCAGCCGAGTGGCTGGCTGAGATCAAGCTGGCCATCGTCGATGCGAAGAAGACAAAGCCGTTTGGTTTACTGACGGGCTGTAGGATCACCGATGCCGATCTGTTCCATCTGGCCCCGCTGGTAGCCCTGAAATTCCGAGGGCGAGAGCTCCGCGGACCGGAAGCGGAGCGGGTTACAGAAATAGCACTGACG
The DNA here is from genome assembly GCA_007121535.1 of Planctomycetaceae bacterium. Lineage (GTDB taxonomy): Bacteria > Planctomycetota > Planctomycetia > Pirellulales > Pirellulaceae > SKKK01. Next base: position 280 of record SKKK01000675.1, read on the forward strand.
AACTACGTCGTCAACTCTGACCCGGACGGCATCGATCACGGGTTGAAGGATCGCCCGATGTTGGCGTTCGCCCTGTGCTACGTCTCCGCTCATCTGGCTCTCGATTTACTGGACGAACGGCCGGCTGACGCGATTCTGACCTATTGCGAGGAACATTTGGACGAACTGGAGACGGGTGCATGATTTTCGGGAAGCCCAGAAAACAAATGGAGATTGCCATGACTTGCCGCAACCGACTGCTCGGCGTGTTGATCCTGCTGGCGACGCTGGCTTACCTCTCGGCGGGCTGCGACCAATCGGCGGCTCCCGTCGTGGATTCGCAACCCTTCGAGGCGGCAGTCGCCCAGTACCTGGACCAGAACAATATGGGCGTGGCCTTAAAGGACATCAAAGTGGGGCCGACCGTCGAAGGACAGACCGCCACGCTGACCGCTTCGCTTCACCATGCGACCATGGGCGGGCCGGCGGTGACCTGGACGTTTCGCTTCGAGCAGGATACCGACGGAACTTGGAAGGCGGTCAGCCACAAGTGATCTGGAAGTAACGAATGGGGAGGATCTGATGACCAAACACACGGTGCCGATCGATGGCGTGGAAGTACCAGCATTTTTCTATGGAACGGCTTGGAAGGAACAGCAGACACAACATCTGACCGAATTGGCGATCGCGAGTGGATTTCGAGGCATCGATACCGCCAATCAAAGACGCCACTATGACGAGGCGGCGGTGGGACGGGCCATCGCTGAATCAATCGCCAAGGGCCTGGTTGCACGCGAAGACTTGTTTCTGCAAACCAAGTTCACGTTCCGGCGAGGTCAAGACCACCGGCTACCGTACGATCCCAAGGCGGCTATCCCGGCCCAGGTCGAACAGTCGTTCGCCAGTTCGCTCGGGCACTTGGGTGCGGAACAAATCGATTCCTATCTGCTGCACGGCCCGACAAGCTCGACAGGGTTGGCTGCCGATGACTGGGCCGCATGGCGAGCGATGGAAACCATCCACGACAGCGGCCGGACCCGGATGCTGGGCGTCAGCAACTTTCAGGTCGACCAACTGCAGCAGTTGTGGCAGAAGGCCCGCGTCCGTCCTCAATTCGTGCAGAACCGCTGCTACGCCAGTTTGGGTTGGGATCGCCAAGTCCGGGAGTTCTGCCGAGCCCATGGGGTGGTCTACCAGGGATTCTCGTTGCTGACCGCCAATCGCGACACACTGGCCGCCAAGCAGATGGCCCAGATTGCCACCCGTCACCGGCGCACCATCCCGCAGATCGTCTTCCGCTTCGCGATCCAAATCGGCATGATCCCGTTGACGGGGACCAGCAACGCCGAGCACATGCAAGCGGACTTGGAGGTTTTCGATTTTTCCCTGGAACCGGATGAGGTGGCGTGGATCGAAGGAGCGGATATGCGATGATGCCCGTGTGTACGCCACTTGCCGTTCCGGTGCGAACTCCAGAGGTATTCGCGGCAGTCGATATGATGGGTGCGCTGAAGCGAGTTTCGTCGTCCAGCGACGATGATTCCAATGGCGGCGAGTTTCCACCGACTGTCACCGTGTTGATCGCTGAATGTCTCGTGCGATCAGGATTAACGAGATTCCGTCGTTTCGACACGGACGCCCGTGATTCCGGCGTACACCCGCATCCATAGCTTGACGGCCCGGTATCTGTTCCGTAGAACCTTGATACCCAAGCAGATTGGCGGTCATTTCACAGCAGGTTCCGGCATGGAACAAAATACGGATCTCGATGACGGTCCGCAAACGCTGGGTGTGCGCGCTGGTGGAAGGGATCAGGATCAGGCGAGTCGATTGGAAAGCCTGACGAAGGACGACATGCGCCGCTTGAGATTAGGGTTGGGTACGGCGATGTTGCTGGACGAAGTGTACTTCGGATTCGACCGCGGAGACTGCCTGCACGGTCAGTTGTGGTGGTTCGACGAATATGATGTGGACCTCGGAGCACCGGTGGCTCCCTTGGAAGCCGACTCGCCCCACCCCGGCACGCTACAGCGGCGTTTTACACACGGGCGAGTGATCGTCAATCCGACCGGCCAAGCTGTAACGGTGACCTTTCCCGAGCCATTGCGGGACGCTTCTACCGGTGTCGTCGGATCGACCATCGTCATTCCGCCAAGCGATGCGCGATTGTTGATGCTCCCTGCACGGAAATCCAGATGCGATGTCGAGTGAACATCACGTGAGTATTTCTGAGAAGATCCGTTGACCAGGAGCTTCACCCCTTCGACAGCGACATCATGACGTGGGCGCCCTCGTTCTCGAAAGTCAGATCGGGCAGCGAACCTTGCTCGTTGCCCGGTGTCTAAACGAGCATGGACGCAAACTTATTGAAAACCAAGTTCGAGAAATTGGGAGCCCGGGCGAAGATCCGGCCGCTGGCCGGCAGTCGCTGGCAGCCTGCGCACGGCCGGGTGGTGATCGACATCCGCCACGACCGGCACGGCGAATTTTTCGACATCCAGGCGGACACTAAGGCGGATGTGCGGGTGCTGGACGTTCAGCCCAAAGATCGGCATCTGCTGTTGATGGTCCGCCATCAAGCCGACCGGGTCGGACTGCGGGACAGCAAGGAAAAGTTCCTATGCGGCCACGACGAACGGCACTGGTTCGTAGCCGGCGTGTCGGACAGCGTTCCTGTCAGCAGCGTGGGGACGGCCAAGGAGGCGTTGAAACCGGAAGCGGTGCGGAGCCGAGAGCAGGGAAAACGAGGCAAGCGCGCCAAGCGGCAACGACGCAAAACTGACGTGTTCATCCGGCAGGGCGAGTGGTTCTTCATCCCCGTGCCGGACGTTCAGGTCAACGACAAGCTGATCCTGACCAAGGAACCGATCCGCCGAGGCCGCGGCAAGCCCCACGTGTGCGAGGAACTGTACCGGGACGGCGGGACGACGGTTTACGTCTGCCGCCAGCATCCCAATGGCCTGACGGTGGACCAGTACCGAAAACTGATGAAGGCCAAACCGGAAGCCGCCAAATGGCGTTGGCAGGTGATGCGCCGCAACCCCGTCGCCTACGTGCGCGGCAGGATCAGCCATCCCGATCATGCCACCATCCGCTTGGACGGCTGGCACCGAGTGGCCATGAATACCGAGAGCCAGTCCGACTCGGTGGCGTTCCTGGATTGAAATCGGGCCGAATCCCGTAGAAGATACACCCTTGCGACCGTATCGCAAGGGTGTTTTTGTTGACGGACAGGTATTGGGGGCAGTCGAGATGGGCAGTTCGCACGGTAACTTCATCAAGTACCCGCGGACGCCCCATTTGTTTGGCTCCCGAGGCACGGATGACGACAAGCACCTGAGTCGAGCCGGCTCCACCCGGTTCATCGCCGACGATTCGTTGATCGTCGAAGAAAAGCTCGACGGCACGAATGTCGGTATCCATTTCTCGGACCAGGGCCAGTTGGTCCTGCAGTGCCGGGGCCACCTGATCACGGAAGGAATGCACCGGCAATACGACTTGTTCAAGCAATGGGCCACGGTCAAACGCTATGTGCTGGAGCAACGGCTGGAAGACCGCTTCCTGCTGTTCGGAGAATGGGTTTACGCCCGACACTCGGTCTTCTACCGGCAACTGACCCACTATTTCTTCGAGTTCGACATCTACGACAAGGAAATCGAGGCGTTCTTGGATCTTGAACGTCGGCTCACGCTGCTTGCGGGAGCAGGCATCCGGACCGTACCAGTCCTGCATTCCGGAGCGTTGAAACAGTCCGAACTCGAAGCCCTGATCGGACCATCGAAGTTCGATAGCCAGTTCGAGAATCCGCTGACACACCGGACTGACAACTTGATGGAAGGCCTGTATCTACGAACCGAGGCAAACGGTATTGTCACGGGGCGGGCGAAATTCGTCCGTGCGGAGTTTGTGGAAAAGGTCAAGAGAAGCACGCACTGGCAACATCAAGTGATGGTACCAAATCAGCTTGCCGACGGTGTGGACATCTGGTCATGAATTGGCAGACACTCAAACACGCATCGCTCGACGATATTTTTCACTGGGCGGAATCCCAGCCCTGGTGTCGGGCGATGGCGAATTGCGCCCAGGATGCCGAGTGGCATTCCGAAGGTGATGTCTGGACGCACACGAAGATGGTGTGCCAGCAGCTTGCCGGGCTCAGTGAATGGGCAACATTGACTTCCGATGAACGGACGGTGCTGCTCTTTACCGCCCTGTTCCACGACGTTGCCAAGCCCCTGACTACGGAGTGTGATCCCGAAACCGGGCGGATTACATCGCCGAAGCACGCCGTCAAGGGCACGCATCTGACTCGAGCGATCCTGCGCGACTTGGATTGTGATCTGGCCACCCGAGAACAGATCGCCCGCCTTGTCCGCTTCCATGGACGGCCAGCGTTCCTGCTGGAACGGTCTGAGCCGGTTCATGAAGTCGTACGGTTGTCATGGCTGGTCAGCAATCGGCTTCTGTATCTATTCGCCTTGGCTGACACCCGAGGTCGAGACACGGATTCCATAACCCGACCGGAAGAGAACCTGCACTACTGGAAGTTGTTGGCGGAAGAAAACGGCTGCTACGACCAGCCGTACCCATTTGCCAACGATCATGCCCGCTTTCTGTTCTTCCGGCAGCGAGAGCCGAACTTGCACTATATTCCCCACGAAGCCTTTACCTGCCGAGTGACCGTGCTGTCCGGTTTGCCCGGCAGCGGCAAGGATACGTGGCTGGCTCGGAACCGACCTGACACGCCCGTTGTATCGCTGGACGACATCCGTAGCGAACTGGAGGTCGAGCCGATGGACAATCAAGGAAACGTCGTGCAGTTGGCTCGTGAACGGTGTCGCGAATTCCTGAGAGCCAAAACGCCGTTCGCCTTCAATGCCACCAACATTCTAAAGCAGACCCGCCAACGTTGGATCGCCCTAATGACCGACTACAACGCCCAAATCGAAATGGTCTATATCGAACCGCCATTCGAGCGAGTGCTGCGTCAGAACAAGAGCCGGAAGAATTCGGTCCCCGAGCAAGTTGTGCGGAAGCTGGCAGCCAAGTGCGAACCGCCGACATGGAGCGAATGTCACACTCTGCTGCTGGTTGACGGGACGCGTCGTTGAGTTGACTCGATAGCCGAAACGGCCCAAAGTGTCCTCGATGTACCGGCGAAACACTGGTGGTTCGTTATCGTTCCCCCAGGAGAATGCCAGATCGTCGCAATATCGCGAATATCGGGCGAAAGGGGTCGGGAGTCGTTTTCGGGTGCCCCACTTCCCATGTGGTAGATCGTAACATGAAGCTGTCTGTCGTAGACATGGAATGGCTGGGACCGGTGGGAAGTCGGCATGCCATTTCCCTTCTTGGGGCCTCTTATGCTACTCGGCATTCTCAGTTATACTCATCGGCCTAATCCGCGGGAATCCAGGCCATGTCCGACGTCACCCAAATCCTGTTTCAAATCGAATCCGGCGATCCAGAAGCCGCCGAACAGCTCTTGCCGTTGGTCTATGACGAGCTGCGGAAGTTGGCGGCGTTCAAGCTGGCTCAGGAAAAACCGGGGCAGACGCTGCAGGCGACGGCGTTGGTGCATGAGGCGTACATCCGGCTGGTGGATACGGAAAAGGAGCAGCACTGGAACAGCCGGGGGCACTTCTTCGCTGCTGCCGCCGAGGCGATGCGTAGGATCCTGGTCGACCGGGCGCGGTGCAAGGGACGATTGAAACGGGGAGGACACGGGCAGCGAATCTCCCTGAGCGACATTCAAGTCGCACTCGACACGCCGCCGGACGATTTGCTGGCGGTGAACGAGGCATTGGAGAGTCTGAGCGCGGAATATCCCGACTGTGCCCAATTGGTCAAGCTGCGATTCTTCGCCGGCATGGCCCACGGAGAAGCGGCAGCGGTACTCGGAATTCCCCGACGAACGGCTGACCGGCACTGGGCATTCGCCAGAGCTTGGCTCTTTCAGAAGCTGAACGTCCCAGACGACAGGCAAGATGCGTAGATTTTTCGGAAAAATTTCCGTTGCGCGGCGCAAACAAGGCATCGATGGCGCACTGATTCTTGGAGAGCCGATCGAGTACCGTTCACAGGAGCCGAGTTATGAGCGACAAGAATCTGGATATCCGAGCGATTTTCTGCCAGGCACTGGATCAAGACTCACCGCAGGCACTGGCTGCTTACCTGGATGCTGCTTGTGGGGACAACGCTGCGCTGCGGGCGCAGGTTGAACAGTTGCTGCGGGCACACCGCGAAGCGGGGGGGTTTTTGGAGCCCTCGGTTGCGGCCGAGCAGGAGACCATCGACCAGCCTACGGTGGAACGCCCCGGAAGCAAGATCGGGCCCTACAAGCTGCTGGAGCGGCTGGGCGAAGGCACATTCGGCGTGGTGTACATGGCCGAGCAGCGCGAGCCGATACGCCGCAAGGTGGCTTTGAAAATCCTCAAGCCGGGCATGGACACCAAACAGGTGATCGCCCGCTTCGAGGCCGAGGAGCAGGCGTTGGCCTTGATGGACCATCCCAACATCGCGCGGGTCTTCGATGCCGGAGACACCGCCTCGGGCCGGCCGTATTTCGTCATGGAACTGGTCAAAGGCCGCCCGATCACCGACTACTGCGACGCCAAGGCTCTGAGCACCGAACAGCGATTAGAGCTGTTCATCGCCGTCTGCCAGGCCGTACAGCATGCCCACCAGAAGGGGATCATCCACCGCGACATCAAGCCCAGCAACGTGCTGGTCGAGCAGCACGATGACAAGCCGGTGGTCAAGGTGATCGATTTCGGCGTCGCCAAAGCTTTGAACCAGCCGCTGACGGAGAAGACGGTCTTCACCGGTTTTGGCCAGATCGTCGGCACGGTGCTGTACATGAGCCCGGAGCAGGCCGAGTTGAACGCCTTGGATGTCGACACGCGTTCCGACGTTTATTCCTTGGGCGTGCTTCTGTACGAGTTGCTGACCGGCGTGACGCCCTTCGACCGCAGGCGGCTGTTGAGTGCCGCGTTCGACGACATGAGGCGGATCATCCGCGAAGAAGAGCCGCCCAAGCCGAGTACCCGCATCACCACCCTCGGCAACACGGCGACCGAGCTGTGCAAGCAACGCCAGACGGAGCCCAAGCAGTTGTCCGCGCTGATCCGGGGCGATCTCGATTGGATCGTCATGAAGTGCTTGGAGAAGGACCGGACGCGACGATACGACAGCTCCACCGGCCTGGCGGCCGACGTGCACCGATTCCTCAGCGGCCAGCCCGTGGAGGCCCACCCGTCGTCGCTGCTGTACCGCACGCGAAAGTTCACCCGCCGCTATCGCACGCCGGTGGCAGCAGCGCTCGTGTTGCTGGCAGCGTTAGTCCTCGGAGCCATCGGCACCACGACTTTCTGGTTAAGGGCGGTTCAATACGCTGCTGCTGAGGGATTGGCAAGGCAGGAGGCAGAGAAGGCAGAACAACAGGCTCGTGACGAGGTGGAGAGCAGACGGCGGCTCCAGTACATCTCCGATATGGGGATGGCCAGACAAGCGTGGGAGTCTGGCAACTGGGAGCGTTTAGAGATGTTTTTGCGACGACACGTGCCGCGCGGCGACGAAGAAGACCTCCGCGGCTTCGAATGGTTTTACCTTTGGCGGTTATGGAAACGCGGGGTGGATTCACCCTTCATCGAGTTGCCTTACCCTCTTGCCTCTTCCTTCTGGCTCGCGCGGTCCGCCGATGGTTTGACGTTGGCGGTGGCAGACCCGCGCGGTGAGGCCGCGGTCACTTTGATCGACATGACTACGCAGAAGGTGATCGAATCGTTTGGTGTGGCGTCCGGTAGCTGGCGCGGAGGGGGGCTGGCCATGTCGGACGATGCCAAGACGGTTGTGTACCGAGGTTCAAGGAAGGGCGACGACGGACAATTGATTGTAAGAGACGTCAATACGTACACGCACACACTCCGCACACCGAACGTACCCGGCAACGTCGGACAAGTGATTGTGAGAGACATCGCTACGGGCCAAGAACGTTCGATCGACGTTGATTCGGATCACGGAGTCGTGGCATTGTCTCCCGACCGCCGGACACTTGCCATCGGGTCGGTTTCGTCCATCTGGCTCTGGGACCTAAAGACATGGGAGAGAACGGCCGTGCTGGACGGCCACGATGGACAAGTCAATGGCTTGGTATTCTCGCCGGATGGCGATACCCTTGCCTCGGCGAGCAGTGACCGGTCAATCCGTGTTTGGGACCTCGCCACGAACGACCTAGCATGGGTCGGCAAAGGCCACTCCGGTGAAGTCCTGGCTGTCACATACGATCCTGATGGTAGATTCGTGGTTTCGGGAAGTCAGGACAGGACGGTTGCAGTTTGGGACGCCGTGACGGGCCGGAGATTGCAGACACTTGCGGGGCCCCGCGCTGAGGTGCGGGCGTTGGCCGTCTCTCCTGACGGCAAGCTGCTTGCAGCCCTTTCCCGAGCGAGCGCAATCCATGTCTGGCGTCTACCGGAGTTTGAAGAGCACGAGCTGTTCACTGATCCCGCCGGTGTTAGGGGACTTGTGTTTCTGGATGACGGCAGTTTGGTGTTCGACAGGCGAGGTGGACGTCTTACCGTCCGCAAGGTCAATTTGTCGAATGAAACGATCGCACACAGTGATCCTCAGGGAAACGTTCGTTCCGTAGTCTTCTCCGTTGACGGAACCATCTTGTATGCGTTGAACTCGGCTCATATGAGAAAGTTGTACCGCTGGAAGCGCACAACTACTGAGTTGAAGGAAGTTGATGCACTCCCGCTTGGATTTGATGCCGACGCGCTGGCAGTCTCAAACCAGAACCTCCTGGCAGTAGGTGACGCGGGCATGGCGACGGTCCACCTGTTCGATGCTGCAAGCGGACAGATGCAAGGCCGACTCGCGGTTGAGCGTGCGGCCGGCACGGTAATAGCTGCCTTTTCCCCCTCCGGCACGTATGTGGCCGTGGGTTGTACCGATGGGTCTGTGATCGTGTGGGATGTCCGAAAGAAGGGGATAGTCATGGATCGCAAAGCGCACGGAGGCCGAGTTTTGAGTCTCGAATTCTGCGCCGAAGACGCGATTTTGCTGACTGGTGCCCAAGATCGCGCCGCACTACTATGGGATGTGGAGCGGGGTACCCTCGTCCATTCCTTCAACGAGCAACCCGATTGGGTCTCGGCGGTCGGAGCCTCGCACGATGGAGAACTGTTAGTCACAGGCACCTGGGCGAGGGGCCCGTGGATCAGGCTGTGGAAGCGTCCGTGCTTCGATCTGTTGCTAACCCTGCGAGGTCACTCGAGTGCTATACGCGGCCTCTGGGTTTTACGGGATGGCCGCACCCTGGTATCGGCCGCCGACGATAGGACCGTAAGGATATGGGACGCTGCCACAGGTAAGGAACGGTTCATGATCGATGGGGGTGCCAGCATTTTCACGTGCCTCGCCGTGTCTCCTGACGAGCGGACTCTGGCAGTTGGAGCGAGATACGGGACGATTCGGCTGTATCATGCTGCCAGTCCTGAAGAGGTCCAAAACTCACCGGGTGGATGGTGGCGCGTAGCGGTTGATTAGCGCGGCGTCTTGGGCAAGATGGGCGTAACTCGTTGGCGCCTCTTGCGTTTGGACAATGGCCGGCTGATTTTTGGATGGTCTGGGCTGATGGATCGAAGTCCACTTGCTCGAAGGGGAGGGCGTTCGCCACGACGTCGAAAGAGGTTTGCATCGGTCTTGGCAGGCGGTCGAACAGGACCACCCGGCGATTGGCAACCGCGCGTGGCTCACGGTTCTGTCGGTCTGTCCTGGTCCATGATGGCCTCGGCGACCTTGGCGAGGAAAGCATTCCACACTTCGTCTCTTGCGCTGCCATCCAGGCCGACGCGGACGATGACCATATTCCACTCGGGGATGACGAAACACTTGTTGTTATTGTGGCCGGACGCCCAATACGTGCCCGGGGGCGCGGCGGGCAGCTTGCGCGTGCCATCGGGCTTCAGGCCATTTCGCCACCAGTTGAAGCCATACACGCCTCGGCCGTCGATCCGGCTCTCCGGATGCGCCCACGGCATGGTGGCGGGCACGTGTACCCGCGTGGCCGCGGCGACCCAGGACTCGTCAATCAGTGGCTCGCCCTTCCACCGTCCCTGCTTCAGGAAGAGCAGACCGAACCGGGCCATCTCGCGGGCGCTGATGAAGACGTGCTTGTTGCCGTTGCCGGAACCTCCGTTCACGGTCACGCCGTCCACGGTCGCATAGTCACCCCACTCCCAGTTTGTCATGCCGATGGGATCGGCGACGCGGCGTTTGAAAAGCTGCTCGATGGATTCGCCGGCAATCTTGGTGAGCGCCAGGGAAAACGTGTTCATGGCGGAATCCCAGTACGCATATTGCGAGCCGGGTGGCGTAAACAGCGGTTCCGGGTTGGGCACGAACGGTGTCCTGCTTGGACCGTGCTTATAGCCGCCGGTCGTTTCGTCGCCCACGGCGCGGTAACCGCTGGTCATGGTTGTGAAGTGCCGTAGCGTCACTTCGGGGTAATGCGTCTTCAGTTCCGGCAACACATCCGCGACTCGCGTGTCGAGGCTGCTTCTGCCGTCCGCAACCAGCAGGCCCAGCACGGTGCTGGTGAACGATTTCGTCATGGACCAAACGCCGTGGCGTCTGTCAATGTCTTGGCCCTTGCAGATCATTCGTCCATGACGGATGATGACCAATTCCCGCGTCGCGTCGCTGCCCACCGTGCCAGCGAGCAACTCGACGGCTTCGTTCAGCTTCGCCCCATCCACACCCTGTGACTCAGGCGTGGCCTCGGCCCATTGAGCGTCTGGAAAGACGGTCCCTTCGGCAGCAGGATAAGGCGGGCCGGCCAGCAGCGCGATCAGCGTGAGCAGGAGGAGCCGGCGCTTGGGCAGTGGCGAGCATTTCATGATCGTCTCCAGAGGTTCGAAACAGAAGGTACCAATCAAGTATACGGCAACGATTCACCACGTGAAAAGCGGGTTCACTGAAAACGACTCCCGCCTCGCTTCCGCCCGATGCCACCAAGAAGCATCTGGCCGGGTGCTTATGGTAAGATCGGAGCCATCAGCAAAGCATCCTGCCTAGCTGCGATACGAATTGGTGCGAAACAACTCTCGCCTTGGAGCCCTGTGCCCGTATAGGAGAGCGTAGGGTGAGGGGCAGGTAAAACAGGAAAGACATTTCGCACCAGTTTCCAACAGGCGGTTAAAGAGCCGCGTTGGCCTCAGAGATACCGACGAACGTGGGTAGTTTAGCTATCGCCTGTAAGGGCGATACTGCAGCCGGCCAGGTACGCTGCCACCCTCTTTTTGCAGAAAATGGGCGGCTTACCGTAGCATTCGGTGGCGTTTGCAGTTCGTGAAGCGGCGGGACCGGTGGGGACTCACCACCGCTGACCGACAGGCGGATTCCCGGTACCTGTGCTGCGGTTTAGAATTGAGGGCTGCTGGAGAATCGGACTGGCACTGATGAGGTGATACCATGAACGTGATTTGGCTTGTGCTGCAAATCA
>SKKK01000607.1 GCA_007121535.1 Planctomycetaceae bacterium
AACTTCATCCGCCTGAAACTGCTCGCTTCGTACTGGTCGTCCCATATGAGTTCTCCTGTCTCCTCACAATATACTCGCGACAAACCGTTGTGTCAATATTTTGGTGGGTGGCACTAAAATAATTTTATGAACGACACTAAGGTATGGGGGCTGGGACGATGGTTTAGGGGGAACGTTGCCAGATGGCGGGGACGCGTTGCGCCTCCTCGCCATACGTCTGAGAAACGATCAGACCGCTGGCCTGCGAGATGTAGAACATCCTTCCATTGGAGATAATTGCTCCCAGACACTCGCGGGAATCGATGGCCGGGCCGGTGGAAACCAGACGACCATCGTCGGCCAGATCGATCATGTCCATGTTTGCGCCCAACACGTAAGGCTCGGACAGCGTGAAGCGGCAGCAGGCGTAATTGTGCCCGACCCCGGCGACGACCTGGCCGGTTTGGCGATCGAACACGTTTCCTCGACCACGCAACGCATTGGAGAATACGAAACGCTCGCCGACGGTCACCACGTTCAATGCGGAGGTGACGGGGTCGGACTGCCAAATCAACGATCCATCCTTTGCGTCCAGGCACCAGACAAAGCGATCCTGGGTGGCCTCGGAGGCCCGATTATGGCCGCCGATGAATAGCCGGCCGTCGCGTGCCGAAACGGTGCATTTGGCCGTGACGAAGTAATCGGTGGTCAACCAGATGACCTCGCCGGTCAATGGATCCAGGCACGCGGTCAAGCCGTTGTGATCGGGCGGCAAACCTCGACGCGCCCGCTGGCTGGCGGCATACCCGAAGAATGTGGAATAGTACAGCTTGCCATCGTACAAGCAGATCCCGCAGTCATTGCCGCCTCGACCATACTCGGAGAAATCTCGTTGCCAAACAATCTCGCCGGTGTCCAGGTCCCAGGCCCAGATCAGTGGACGGTTGTCGCGGGGATAATACGGGTTGTCATTCGAATAGATCCAGCTCATCACCTCGCGCCCATCCTCGGTCGGCTCAGGATCGCCTCGAAACGTGAAGGGTCGTTCGCTGCCTTGCGCCGCGTAGACGCCGGAACCCGAGGCGTAGATCGCCACGTTCTCGTGAACCACGGGCGGGAACTGGCGGCTCCAGCTTGGCGATCCACTGAACGGCGCTTCCCACAGCAGTTGGCCGGTGGCCGCGTCCAGGCAGCGGATCAGCGAACGCCGCATGCCCGCCTGGGGAACCAGCAATCTTCCGTCGTAGTACAAGGGCGAGGTAAATGACAGGTACACGTCCGGCCAGTACTGCCGCCACAGCAAACGACCGGTATCCTGTTCCATCGCGAGAATTTGGCCTTCGGCCGTATGCGTGTACAGCCGTCCGCCACCGCACACGGGCAAGTGCTTGACGGTGCCGGCCAGCCGGCGGGCCCAACGCATGCGCAGGGGCAGTTCCAATCCCTGATCGTTGGCGTTGGTCGAGCTGAAGTCGCCGTAGTTGGTGTACCAATCGTACTCTGGTCCCGCCAGTGGGCCGGTCAACGGGCTGCGGATCTGCTCGATATCCAACCACTCGGAAGGCAGATCGGCGTTTCCCCCGGCCCCGAACACGTATAAATAACCGTCTTCGCTGCCCACGTAGACTTGGCCGCCGGCGACCGCCAAAGGAGCCGAAATCGGCCGATCGAACGCCGTGGGATACGACTGGCACGGGCCGCCGTCCAGCGGAACGACGTACAGCCTTCCGTCCAAACCGCCGTACAGGGCGTGTCGGCTGGTCAGGACCGGGGGGCAGATTGACGCGGCTGCATTCAATGCCTCGGGTTGTGATTCGCCCGCAGCATGGCGGCATAATCCCAGTCCCTGTTCGGGCCGTACGCGGTACACATCGCCGTCGCGAACGCTGACCGAGGCAAACGACAATAGCCCGGGCAGATGGATGGCCGTCTCGGTCCCGGGGACAAAATCGGTCAGGACCCCCTCGTCCGTCAATCGCAACACGTCGACTCGCCCCGCATTGTCACGCCGATGCCATTGCACGTAAACGTTGCCTGCCGCGTCGGCGCTCTGACCGAATGTGGCCGGGTATTCGCGACCGGCGTAAGCCGGGATCTCACCGACAGCTCGCAACGTCGCCGCCGGACCGTCGTCGTCCAGGAACACGGTTCGGCCGCCCGCGGGCATGACGATCGTCTTGCCGATCAGACAGATATCGCGCGAGCAGACGAAGTGATCCCGCCACGTAACCCGATCGCCGCGCGCTTCGAGCCAATCCTCGCCGCTCCAGCGGTCGCCGTGGAAATCCACGACCTCGCGGACGAAATCCCAGACCCACACCACCTGTCCGTCAGGACGGACCGCATGCACGCGCGCCCCCAATGTCGCAAAGTAAACTCGGTCCTCACCCACGGCGGGCGCGGAAAAAATGGGCTCGCCACAATCCAATTCGGCTACCACTCGACCGCTCTGCCGGTCCAGCACCGTATAAAAACCGGCCATGTTACCCACGTGCAGGTACGGGCCCACAATCGCCGGAGTCGACACGTTGTTGACATTCCCGGAACCACCGCTGGTCGCGTGTCGCCAGCGGACGTCCAGCGTCGTCGTGCAAATCGCATGCACGATCCCCGCGCCGTCCACGACGTACACGGTCGTTTCGTCGACCACCGGGGCGGCGTAGATCCCGTCGGTCAGTGGCACCGCACCAATCAATCCCAGGTCGTCAGGGATCTGGGCTCTGGGCACATTGCCGCTGCGCAAGGCATCGCCCTGCAATTGGGACCACTGGCCATCGGCCAACGCGATTGCTGAACATCCAAACCACAAGACAATCGATAGTCTGAGACTCATTTTATTCTCCTCGATAGCGACCGCAAAACCGAAGTTGGGCGTGCATGCTAGGGTACCTTGGAATCTTTTCATTCTAGCGTGCTGCGGAAGGGTCTGCCAGATCTTGGAATTCCGCAGTCGAGCCGGTCCCACGCCAGGACAACCGCCCTGAAGCAGCCATTTGCTATTGGGCTGGGCTGACATTTTTGTTAGAAGCCTGCCTCGCTCGGTTTCGACGAGGAACTCGTGCGCGAGTTTGGCTCGTCAACAATTCCCCCTTGAAATGGATGTCAGGTGGTGACAGCGATGAAAGCACGTCTCTTCGACTTCTTCTCTTGTTTGGCAATCGCAGCCTGTCTGCTGATTTGGTCCGGTTGCGACGTGGACTCGGCGACGGAGTATCTCGGGCCGATGGGGCCCGCTAGCATGTCGGCGCCCAACGATACGGGCCATGCAGATTCCACGACGGATTGGACCAGCACCTCGGTACCTTCGGCTTCGATCGAGCAAACGGCCGTCGCGCCTGTCGATGGGGCCTTGACAGTTTACTTCTTTGATGTAGGGCAAGGTGATGCCACACTGCTGGCCGGTCCGAACTGGACGATCGTCATCGACGCCGGTCGGCACAATCGCAGCGACGTGGTGCCGCACTTGCAGTCGGCGGGCGTCGAATCGATCGATCTATTGATCGGGACGCATCCGCACGCCGATCACATCGGCCAGTTTCCTCAGATTCTGGAAACGTTTCCTGTCCGCGAGGTTTGGATGTGCGGCGAGTCGCACAGTTCACGAACCTTCGAACGCGCGCTGGATGCCATCTTATCGTCGGGAGCCGCTTATCACGAGCCTCGGGCGGGCGAGTCCTATCGCATGGGTTCGGCGCTGATCGAGGTGTTGCATCCCGTCGAATTGACCGGGAACTTGAACGAGAGCAGCATATGCGTCCGCGTCACGTTCGGCCAAGTTTCCGTGGTGCTGACGGGCGATGCCGAGGCGGCTTCGGAACGCGCGATGATCCAACGAGGCCACAATCTATCGGCTCAGATTCTGCGTTTGGGGCACCACGGCTCGGAGACGTCTTCCACTCGCGAGTTCCTGGAGGCAGTGCGACCCGAAGTGGCCATCTATTCGGCCGGTGAAGGAAACTCCTACGGCCACCCTCACGACGTGGTGCTCCAGCGACTGGCACGGATGGGCATCCCGGTCCTGGGTACCGATCGGCATGGTACGATCCACGTCCAAACCGATGGCACTACCTACCAGGTCACCTCCGAGCGTGGGTCGTGGATGGCCAGCGCGCCGGACCAACCGGTCCTGGTGAGGTGACGGCCATGGAAGAAAATGCCGTCATCGACCGCATTGAGGAAGGTCGATGGGCCGTGTTGCTGGTCGGGCCGAACGAGCGTGAGTTGATCGTCCCGATCGAGGAACTGCCACCCGAGGCGAAGGCGGGCCACTGGTTGCGCGTTCGCCTGGAGGACAATCGTTTGGTTCACGCCCTGATCGATCGTGAACAAACCGAGACGGTCGCGGCTCGCATCCAGGACAAAATGGCGCTGCTGCGCCAACGAGGCCGCCGGCTCCGGCCCGAGTAAGCACCCGGCCAGGAGTGAAGCGCCCGGCCGGTCTTTAGAGGCGGTAACAAGACTGGCCCGGGAGACCCACGGTCGACGATTGTGGCGGGGTCGGAGTCCCACGTCGAACCGTTTGATCCGCGCCGGACCGTTGTGTTACGACCTCTTATGACCCTCCTGCCCCGCCGGTCGAGCGATCATCCCGTTCCAGACTCTCGGGCGACATGCCCAGTTGCCGCATTTTCCGATACAGGTTGGACCGGTGCATGCCCAGTCGTTCAGCGGCATCGGTCATATTGCCTCGAGCCGCCTCGATCTGGTGCTGGATGTACTGGATCTGGAATTGGCGAGTGGCTTCGTTCAGCGATTCGCGAAGCTGCAGGAGCGATGGCGTGGAGACTTCGGGGGCCAGGATGAATTCCAGGTCGCTGGCATCGATTTTGTCACCCTGCGACAGGTAGGCCAGCCGTTCCATCAGGTTTCGCAGTTCGCGAACGTTGCCCGGCCATTGGTGGGCGAGCATGCGTTTTCGGGCAGCCGCCGTAAACTCGGGCACGGCACGACGCGCTTTGCTGCAGAACGTTTCGAGGAAATGTTGGGCCAGCAGCAGCACGTCATCACCCCGCTGACGCAACGGGGGCAGCTCGAGGCTGACCACGTTCAAGCGAAAAAACAAGTCCTCGCGAAAACGTCGATCACGTACTTGCTGGGCCAGATTTTGATTCGATGCGGCGACGACACGGGTGTCGGTGGGAATGGGCCGGGATCCCCCGACGCGCACCACCACTTTTTCCTCCAGCACTCGCAGCAGTTTGGCCTGGCCTCCCGGACTCATGTCACCGATTTCGTCCAAGAACAAGGTGCCCGCGTTGGCCAACTCGAATTTCCCGGGCCGGGCTTCGTGCGCGTCGGTGAACGCTCCGCGCTCGTGCCCGAACAGCTCGCTCTCCAGCAGCGTTTCCGTCAGCGCCGCGCAATTGACCGCAATCAGCGGCTGGTGTCGCCGCCCGCTCAGATAATGGATCATCTGGCTGACGACTTCCTTGCCGGTGCCATTTTCGCCCAGGATCAGGATGGCCAGGTCGGTGTCGGCGACGCGGGCAATGGTCTCCCGCAATGCTTCGATCGCAGGGCATTGGCCGATCAACCGGACCGTGGCAGCGGCCTGATCGGCCATCTGGTGGTGCACCCGCGCCAATTGCTCGAACTGCTGAGTGCTGGCCAGCGCCACGGCGGCATGCGTTGCCAACTCGGCCAACGCGATTTCATCTTCCTCGGTGAAATTTCCCTCGCGTTTGTTCAACACCTCGAAAGCGCCCAGCATCCCGCCTGCAGGCGTTCGCAGCGGTGCGCACAGCAGGTTTCGCGTTTGGAACTTCAGTTGCTGGTCCACACGGCGATCGATCTCGCCCACCGCCTCTTCCGCGTCGACGCGGCGCAATTGGCCGCTTCGCAAGACCTCGCCGACCACGCCTACGTCGTCGGCGATCCGCAACTCGCCGTCCTCGACCCCCAACGCCGGTCGGCCTACCAACGTCTTCCCGCGTTTGTCCCACAGGAAAATACTCGCCCGCGCCGCACCCAGCAGTCGAGTGGAAGCCTCGGCGATCTGCTGCAGAAGCTCGTCGGTCCGCTGAGTCTGACGCCACTGGCTGGTGATCTCCAAAATCGTCTGCAACCGTCGGATCTGCCGCCTCTGGCGGTATCGCGTTCGCACTAGGGCAAGCGACGCATCCAACCATTGGTCCCAAGCGGCCTCCGCTCCCCGATCATCATCCTTCATGGACGATCGAATACGAAGGGCGATCAACTCGATCTGCGGTCGCTGACCGGGCAAAGGCCCCGCCCACCAATCGCCATTGCGGCAGGGAACCTCCTGGTCCGAAACGTCGCTCAACAAGTCGTACGGAAGCGTTCGATCGAGCCCGGTTTGAGCCAGAATCTTCCAGCGTCCACGCTCGGCGCGCACGACCGCAGCCGCCTCCGCGCCTGCGTCGCCCGCGATGACCGGAAGCGCCCCGTTCAAGAAATCGACCGGATCGTCATGCTCGGCCGACAACTTCAGCAATCGTTCCACCAATTCCATGGAAACTTTCTCGCGGATCTTGCAATAGCCCCTCACCCAACCCTCGCCCGGAAACGGCTTCGATTATCCCCGAAAACCGGGATCGGAGCAAGCAACCCGACCGCGTCCTGCATCCTGGACTTGAAAAGTCATGTCGCCACAACTAGAACAGTAGAGTTGGAATGGACGAAAAACCGGATAACAGGAGTTTTTGAAGTGGAAGTTTTGGCTACCGAACAATTGGTCAGTAAAAAGTGTAAGCCGTGCGAAGGAGGCGTCGACGCCTGTACGCTGGACGAAGCCCGTCAACAACTCAGCGGCCTGACTGAATGGCATCTGGTCCGCGACGGTCAACGCATCCGCAAAGAGTGGGTCGTGAAGCATTTCCAAGCGGCGGTCGATTTTTTCAACCGGGTGGCCGAGGTGGCCGAGGCGGATGGGCATCACCCCGACTTGCACCTGGAGGGTTATCGGAACGTGGCGATCGAGTTGTGGACCCACGCGATCGGCGGCTTGAGCGAGAACGATTTCATTCTGGCAGCCAAGATCGACCAGATCCCGATCGAGTTGAAATCGTAAGTGCCGGCGAAACAATTGGTCGCAACAGGGGTCGGGAGTCGTTTTCGGGCAAGGGGTTTTCCAAGTGGCGAATCGTTCCCCGAAAACGACTCCCGACCCCTTGCCCGAGTTGGATCGAAATCGCAAGTTGGCCGACCTTAGTTCAATCGCGCTCGAAAGCGTCTCGTGCTCCGACTCGAGCCGTGACGCTTTTTCTTTCGCCGTCACGGTAGAACGTGACTTCGATTTGTTGATCGATCGGAAGTAGACTGATCAAGTTCACCAGATGATCGTCGCTGTCGATCGGCGTATCATTGATCTGAACGATGACGTCCCCGATCCGCAGTTGGGCTTCTGCGGCCGGTGACGCCGGTGTGACTTCGGTGACGCGAGCGCCTCGGGTGACGGGCAACCCCAGTTCCTCGGCCTGCAACGGGCTGAAACGACGGTCCAGCCGAACGCCCAGGTAGGCGCGGCGAACATTCCCGCTCTGCACCAATTGGCGGGCAATTTGGACGAACATGTTGATCGGGATCGTGAATCCGATGCCTTCGCTTCCGCCTGAACTGCTGGCGATGGCCGTATTGATACCGATCACTTCGCCTCGCAGATTCAGCAGCGGCCCTCCGCTATTGCCGGGGTTGATCGCCGCGTCGGTCTGCAAAAAGTCCTGGTACTTCACGTCACCCCCGCCCAACCTCAGGTCGCGACGTCCTTTCGCGCTGATGATCCCGAACGTCACGGAATGACTCAGCCCGAACGGACTTCCCACGGCCAGTACGAAGTCGCCAATTTCCACCGTATCACTGTCCGCCAAGCGAGCCGGGACCAAATTACGGGAGGCGATACGCATGACCGCGACGTCCGAGTGGCGGTCGGTCCAGACCCGGAGCGGGAACGTGATGCGGCCGTCGGACAGTTGAATCTGGATTTGATTCAATTCCGATTGGCTGATCACGTGCCGATTGGTCAATATATACGGTTGACCTTCCAGTTGGACGATGACGCCCGAGCCCGCTTCTTCCACAGAGCGGCGTGCCGACACCGTGCTGCCGATCACGGACGTCTTTCTGGCTTGGATATGCACGACCGAAGGCGTGACGAAACGCACCACTTTCTTCAATACGTTGCTTCGTCGTTCGAGTTCTACGACTTCTGACGCGATTTCCTCGAACAGACGCGCGTGCCGATCCGAGTTGATCGACACATCGGTCGACGGTTCTGATGCTTGAAGGGAAACGGTGATGCCAACAAGCATCAACAGCATCAGAACCAGCCGCGAGTCATCACGGCCAAAGAAACGAAAGGGCATGCCTTCACATCTCCGTTAGCGTTGTGGGGAACGCTCTAGCGAACATCCAGTTCGATGTCGCCGAGCATGGCATCCGCATCGCTGGCGGAGGCATCAACCTTACGAGACCAAGCGCCAACGGGCCGTCTGGCCACACCTTTTTCGGATTCCCTTTGGCAGCGAATGCAGAGCGTCGCGTAGGGTAGCGCTTGGAGCCGAGCGAGCGGGATGGATTCTTCGCAATTATCGCACTGCCCGTACGTGCCTTCGCGCATCGAGATCAAAGCGTGTTCGATATTGGCCAGCTCTCGACTTTCGACTTCCGCCAATTGGGAACTGATCTCGTCTTGAGCTGCATCCAAAGCGTAATCAATCACATCCCCATGCGCTTCCCCCCGCAGATCATTCAGCAGGCTCAAGTCACCCGCCAACGCATTTCTCAGTGCGTCTCGACGCTTTAGCAGCACTTTCCGCAGATTCGAGATGGCTTCATTTCGAGTCATGTCTTTTCATCCTGAACTGTGATTGGGAACCCCTCGCACGCGACTCTGATGAGTCGTCCCTGGACGAGAGTCCCACTAAATCCCCCCTGGATGTATCGCATCGCCAGCCCAACCGGTTCGTGCCCTCCAAGTTGCCTCTAACGGACTATGAGCAGCGACTTTGCGACCAACGTTTTCTTCTGATACGCCGTCTGCTGCTTTCGTGTTCACCCTGGATCAAGGGGCAAAACGGCCCATTTCAAGGCCCTTTTGTCTGGCTACCCATTCACAACGGCACATTGGAAGATCTCCATCGCATACGCATAATCGACACAATCGGCTCAGGAATAAAGCCATTCTTTGCAGAATCCAGTGGACCAGGCACCTTGGCGACCCTGTTTGTTCTCATTCTTTGCAGACTCCGCTCGGGGCCTGTCCCATTTTTTTTCACACCCTCAGAGCGGACCGCCCCGGTTGAACGCTGGCGGGTACCGTGTTAGATTCAATGGGTTGGTTGGACGCAATCTCCCACTCGAATCTCGTTCAAAGGAAACACCATGAAGTACACGAACGTCACCGCCTTTGTTATTGTTGTTGCGATGTGGATCTTCGGTGGTCTCGCCACGACCAGCGTCGCCGCCGACGGGGAAGCCGCCGAGCCGAAGACCATCGCCATCGACGGCCAGAAATGGTATGTGCTGTTCAATGGCGAAAACCTGGATGGCTGGCGTCCCACGGATGAAAACCCGCGCGTCTTCACGGTTGAGGAAGGCAAGATCGTCGTCGACGGCCCTCGCGCGCATCTGTTCTACGACGGTCCGGTCGCCGGCGCCGACTTCAAGGACTTCCACTTTCGCAGCGAGGTGTACACCTACCCGCGTGCCAATTCGGGCATCTTCTTTCACACCCGTTGGCAAGCCGAGGGTTGGCCCAGCGTCGGCTACGAGGCTCAGGTGAACGCGACGCATCGCGATCGGATCAAGACCGGCAGCGTTTACGCCGTCTCGAATGTCATGGATGAAGCCCCGCATAAGGACAACGAATGGTTCTTGTACGAGATCATCGTGCAGGGCGATCGAATCGTGCTGAAAGTCGACGGCGAAACGGTGATGGACTACACCGAGCGCGAGGAGGACATCCGAGGTCAGCGCCGACTGTCCAGCGGTACATTTGCCCTGCAAGCTCATGACCCCAACAGCCGTATGTACTTCCGCAACCTGTATGTCCGCCCCCTCGACGGCGACACCTTCCCCATCGTCGATGGTTCGTGACTCGCCGGGTTGCCGGCAGGATCGATAAGGCCCTTCATTTCTTCCCGCGAGGAACCAAACGCGGGTCGTTGGTCCGATTCACGCCGGCAGTCAGATCAGGACAGGTTGTGAAGAAATTGGGACAGCCGCCTTGGCGTCCCCTTTTTTTAATGGTTTTCGCCGTTTCCGCTCGGAGCCAGACCCATTTCTTCACAGCCTCGGCGTAACTTGTGCGCCCGAAGAACGTAAATCGGAGTACGGACTGTCCACAAAGGTTGGTTGCCGCGAGCCACGCACGAGGTTCTTCGGGTCTTGATGTCTACATGCATGTTGCGTTAGGCAGATGCTTTTTTTTTCGCAATGGTGCGGTAGCGAACCGGCCCTATCCAACTAAAAATCCCGAACAGTATTCGGCAAATAGTTGCTTGCACTTACAGTCGCAATTACACTTCGATTCACTTCGTAGCACGGGTTCATCCTTGTTCCTGTCGTTGTTTGAGTCGGCGATGTCGTGGCTTCGTTCAGGTGGTGGGGCTCTGTGATCTTATCTCGAAGGGGGGATCTGTCATGTTGGTCCGAAAGCTGTTTGACAGGATGGTTTCCAGGAAAAGGATCGTTGCTTCTCCTCGCAAGTCGATCGGCAGAAGGATGCGCCGGGCCACTTTCCGCGACGGATTTTCATCTTCCTGTCAGTTCGAAACCTTCGAAAATCGGCGGCTGTTGGTACTCGGTGCCTTTGCGATCCCGGCCGCCGTACCTCCTGATTTCAGTGGCGTCGTCTTCCTGGGGGCAAGCCGCGGCGGGTGTGGAGGCACTTCCAAATATCGACGAAGTCGCAGTCACCGCCGATCCCGACGACGGTCGACGACGGTCGACTTCCGCATCGAATTCCGCGGCAGCTTGGCGTTGACCGATGTGCCCGAATTGGAGCCTCCCCAGGGCGGCGCTCTGCGGCGATCGCCGCGACGCTCTGCCCTGGGCTGATATGTTGCCGTCCCTATCGGGACAACGGAACGCCGCATGATGGAACATGTTTGGGTTGGCATCCGGTGTCATCTTAGGCTTTCAAGATGCTAGGATTCTTATCAGTCAGTATCAGTGAGTAAACAATGGCAGAAAGCGGCAAGAAACGGGCCAGTAGGGTTGCAATCTTGGCGGACGACGTTCAAAATTCTTATCAGTAATTCTTATCAGTCGGGTTGCCTTACGAGAGATGAAAGGAGAGTGTCCTCATGATGAAGCTCGCCCGCACATTCGTGATGGCGGTGATGGTAGCCGCGCCTTGTGAAGCGGCGCAGTACTACCTGTCGCCGGATGGCAACGATGCGGCGGCCGGGAGTCACGAGGCTCCCTGGCAGACGCTCCGGAAGGCCTCGGAGGCGGCTGAGGCCGGTGACACCGTGATCCTGCTGCCCGGCGAGTACGAGGGGCAATTGCGCCCGTTGAACCGCGGGACCGCGGAGAAGCCGATCGTTTTTCGCGCCGAGCCGAGGATGGGTGCGAGGCTGATCGGCGCCGAGGGAGCGATGTCAATCGTGTTGGAGGATGTCGAGCATGTGCGGGTGAAGGGCTTGCAAGTGAGGCCCAAGGCCCCAAGGAGCGGTTGGATGATCATCCGCAACTCGGCCAACGTGGTGATCGATGACTGTCATATGGCGGACTCGACCGGCCCCATGACGCACGTGGACAACTGCGAGGACATCCGCATACTCAACAGCGTCTTCCACCGGCACACCGGCGGAATCAACATGTTCC
>SKKK01000422.1 GCA_007121535.1 Planctomycetaceae bacterium
GGCATCCAGGATGCGAGCCAACCGGTCCATCCCGTCGCCGTGCGGGAAGATCGGCTTGTAACGCCGCTGCGGCCAATCCCGCTGGACGTACGATTCCCCGACCAGCGTCACCCGCCGCCAGATACGCCTTGCGGCTGCTGCTCTCGAACCGTTCGATCGTCACCTTGGCTTCCGTCTCCGGCGTGGGACCGAGAGCGGAAACTCCGAGAAAATGTAACGCAGGAACTCGTCGCAAACCGAATGGGCGAATTGGACCGGGTTGATGGGCATGGTGGTCAGTGGTCAGTGGTCAGTTGGCAGTTGGCAGTGGTCAGTTGTGGGAGGTCGGTGGTGCCCGTTGATTATCGCCGTATTCCATGCGGCTTGGAAATGCTGGAGGATTCTTCGGAGACGAGTCGGGGGGAAGTACATCCCGTGTGGATTCGGGATCAGGCCACGGGCGAACCGCCTGAGCCTCCCGTTTGCTTGGTGACGATGGAGGACCGAAGAATGACGGAAAGATGAAATGACAAAAAGATGGCCCCTTGGGCATTGTCCTCGCGATGCCGGATGCCGAACGGCTGCGCTGGCTGGAACTGCTTTCCTACATCAACCACGAAAACCACGAAACACACGAAAGAAACGATTGCCTGGATGGCGGGCGAGTCCTTGCTCCAGCATAACTGCCTGTTTCCCAAGGGTCCTCCGTTTTCCCGGTGGATTGGCGCGGTCGGTGGCCGTCCGGAACATCAGCGTTCATCAGCGTGGATCAGCGGTTGGCCTGGCAGAGTTGGACGAAGAGCAACTGCAACTCGTGGCCAGCGACAGATTCTGGCAGTTGATTACGGCGCGTCGGAAGCAGCCGACCGTGAATCGTGCGGAGCTTGAGCGAATGGCCGCGGCCCACGACGCGTCGTAAACTGCTGCGTTTGCGGTATTTAACTCCAGCCACACCAGGCCGTGCAAGCGGTTGTCCATGACCGCGAACCCGCAGATACTCGCAGCGAAATACTCGTCCCACCTTGGAAATCCATCAGGACCAGGACCACTCGCAGCGGGAGCACGGATTGGCGCGTGTTGGTCCCGGCGGATACCATCGTGTGCTGGTGGCGTAACCTGACGGGGACCGCGTTGCGGTAGGGAGGGTTTATGGTTCCAGAGAAGCTTCGGCAGATCGTGCGGCAGTTCGGCGAGAATGGGCTGAAACTGCTGCTGGAGAATCCGCTGAACGTCGTCGATCTGTTGCGATTGGGCGCGCCGGACATCGTTCCGATGATCGAGTCGGGCCAATTGACCACCGTTCAGACGACTCGACTTGGTGGATCTGGGCGAGCAGTTCGAGAGCATGATCCCTTCGTTTGAGCCCCTGTATATCAACTTGCCGGAAATCCCCGCCGAAACGCTCGAATCTCAAGGCGGCTATTTCGGCTCGGTCCTGCGGTTGGTCCAGCAGCGGAGCGCCCAGTCCGGCGAATTCGAAGCTCTTCTGGACCAAGTGGTCCAGCACTTGGAGACGATGCCGGACGCCGAACGGCTGCGATGGCTGGAGCTGCTTTCCTACATCATGGCTTTGGTCTATCATGTAAGAGATCCGTCAGAACAGCCGAAACTGCGGAAAACGATCGAATCCTCGGTTCGAACAGACCCACATCGCCAGGAGATACACGAAATGGGAAGATCGATGGCTGACGTATTGGAGGAAAAAGGGGCGCTCAAGAAGAGCCGGGAAACGTTGCTCCGCCTGTTGAAGCGGCGGTTCGGGAACGTACCCGCCGCAGTGAGTGCCACGATCCGGGCTACGGACGATCCCGAGCAACTGGACGAGTGGCTAGACCGCTTTGCCACCGCCCAGACGCTGGACGACGTGGGCATCGGCACGCCGGTCTAGTTCTTGGGCGAACGAAACGTCCAGCGCGGCGCTGTGCGTGGCTTCGTCGAGTGTAGCAACCTTTTCGATCCGCGCCAGCGGCTGGCTGCTTCGTCGGTCGGCGGTGGCCAAGGCCAGCGTGGCGGCTTGCCGGACCAGATGTTCCTGCTGCAAGAGCTTACAGCGGTACACTTTTCGTGTATTTCGTGTTTTTCGTGGTAAGCAATCCGCTGCTGGGCGGCTGTGTCCTGGACAGCCCCTTCCGACTCAAGAAGTGCCTGGCGTTTTCCCCCGTCAGAACTTCGCCCCAACGAATGAAGGAGTCAACCAATCACGAGCCGAGAACGGTGGATGCCTTGATTCGTTGGTCACCAACCACCGCCGGACCACAGGCTGCTGCGCGTTTGGTCGTCCACCTCGTAGTGCATCTGGAAGCGGACGGGATCGAGCAGTTCCAGCAGTCCGGTGAAGCTGACCGTCTTGCCGTTATGCGGGGTGGCCGAAGCGAACAGCCGATGCTCGAACAGGAAGCGGATTTCGCGCAGCATCCGGGTTCGCGGGCTAGCTCGGCTTCCGCTGGCGGGCGCGAAGTGGTGGCATTCGTCGACGATCAGCAGATCCCACGGTGCGTGGGTCAGGATCCGCCCGTTGCCAGGATCTTCGCCGTCGCTTCGACTTCCCACAGCACCTGCGCGGCTTTCGGATGGCGGCAGTCATCCAGGTACTCGACCTCGACGATATGCAAGCGTCCCTGCTGACCCCGAGCGTCGTAGGGTTCGACGGCGCGCACCGTCGCCAGCCGGTTGCGAATCTGCACCGCTTGACCGACTTCCGGGATAACCGCCGCTGCGCTGGTCATCGATTCACTCCTCCAATGTAGGATGGACATTCTTTCCCGTCGTGCGGCATAAGACGGACAGGAATGTCCATCCTACCACCGTTGATCCGTCAAGAAACTTGTGAGCGGGTGCTTATCTGGATTTCCGCGTCAATTGCAGAGTCTAACTCAAGCAGCCACCGCCAACAAGCAGCCACAATGAAGGTGACGCTCGCATCGGGAGTGTATGCTGGGCCACGAACCATAGTGGCTGGCCGCGCCGTGGCCGCCATCGTCGCTCCCAACAAAGGCCATTGGCTGGCCGTCATCGTCGTTAGCCGGACGACGCCGACTGCTTGACGGATCGCTCGATAACTCGATAACGCATGGCAAACGTTACTCCTTCCTCCGGAATCGCTCCGACTTAGCTAGTGCGCCGATTCACGAGCTACAGAACCCCCGGCGCGGAAACAAAACGAGGGAATCCGTTGTTCCGGGCGGCATCGTAACTCCCGCGCGGAAATTGTCGAGAACTTCGGTTTTGCTCAGGCTGCGGCTGTAGATGGCGACCAAGTGATAGACGCCTTCCCAAGTCCGGTTGCGGGTGAATTCGTTGCCCAAGGCCAGACGGAAAGTGCCGTCCCAATTGGAAAAGTCGCCGCCGCGGACCTCTTGGCTCCGCAAGATGCCGTCGACGTACAAGCGTTCCGTGCCGTCGCGGCTGCGGGTAAAGACCACGTGGGTCAAATCGGGCACCGCGGTTTGGGCCGGGCTGTAGATGGCCGGTTCGCCGTTGCGGTCCTTCTCGGTCGTCCGCAGGCGAGCGACAAAACGGGCATGGTCCGCAGTTGGTGTTTCCAATCGGCTGCCTTGGCCCAACGCAAAGTTACGATGCTCGGTGTTGCGGGACAAGGTCACGATCCGCGCCGGGCCGGCCTGCTCGTCGCGGGCCGGTGTGACCCAAGCTTCGACCGTCAGTTCATCGCTGGCCCGGCAGGCTTCAACGATCTTCCCGGCTGGCTGCGGAGAACCGAGCATCGCACCGCCGATGACCTGCAATCCGCCGGAGTCGCCGCCAGCAAGAATCGCGTGCCCAGCACGCGGACTTGCGCATGGGGGGT
Source organism: Planctomycetaceae bacterium (assembly GCA_007121535.1). Taxonomy (GTDB): domain Bacteria; phylum Planctomycetota; class Planctomycetia; order Pirellulales; family Pirellulaceae; genus SKKK01. Next base: position 3,785 of record SKKK01000422.1, read on the forward strand.
GGATGCCTCCAGCGCCGCTCCGTCGGCTTGCCTCGGCACGTGCGCGACGAGAGCCCCAGTTTGCAGAACGAACCGTTTCGTCAGCCCGCGGCCTGTTTGAAACGTGGCGACGGACTGCGGGCCAAAGATCAGCCGAGTACTGTCGGCATACTCGACCGAGGCGGCGGCATTGGCGGGAACGTCCAGCCGGTCGCCCGCTGCTAGATCGAACCCGGCCCGAGTTGGCAACGCCTGTTCACCACGCTGGACCATGACCCCTTCGTCCGCCTGCGACACTCGAGCGTCGACCGCTGTGCTGCCCAACTGTTGGTGGTACAGCACGCCGACGCCAATCAGTGCCAGCAAGCTGGCGGCTAAGGCCATCCGGACGAACCGGCGCGCGGACGGTCGGCGCTGAGGCTGACGCCGCTCGACGACACGAACCGGCTCCGGTTCCGGCCCGCGGACCATCTCGCGGATCTTGGCCATCGTCTGCGGCGCCACGTCGAAGCGGCTGAGCCGAGCGAGCAAGGCCGCTTCCAGGTCCAGCAGTGAAGCGTGAAAACGCAGGGCCTGGGGATCGTCGGCCAGCAAACGCTCGAGTTCGGCGAACTCGGCGTCGCTGATTTCTTCGTCGATCAGTTTCAAGGTAAGTTCTTCGATACGATTCATGAGTCACTCTGCCGGGCCAGTCCCCGCTCGATGCACTCACGCAACTGGACCCGCACTCGAGACAACAGATTGCGCAAGGCGCCGGCGGTGGTGTTCATCCTGGCGGCCATCGTGCTGAAATCCAACGCCTCCTGATAACGCAGGCGAATCGCCCGAGCCGCCTGGTGCGGCAAACGCTGCATGCAATCATGCAGAGCCTGCTGCACGGACTCCTCGAACTCGATCGCCCGTTCATCATCCTCCCAGCGCTGACTTACCAACTCCGCGTAAACCTTCAACCGCCGTTCGTATCGGGCGTTGTTCCGCAAATGCTCGCGCACGGCGTTGCGGGCAATCGTCCGCAACCAAGCTCCGAAATCCCGGTCCAACTCGAAATCCGCCAGATGCAGAAATGCATTCACAAACACTTGCTGAACCACGTCTTCCGTCTGGCTCCGGTCGTACAAAGTACAACTGACGATCCGCAGGATCTCTCCCTGATAACGGCTTACAATCCCCTCGTAGTGGCCGATGTCCCCTCCCCGGACGAGCCTGACCAATTCGTCCGTCGTCAGATCGCACCCCGTCTGTAAGTTCTTGATTGCCACCGATCTGTCACCTTTCAGTATGCCGAGTCCGGTCGAATGTAACCAAAAATCTTTCGGGCGGACACCACCATGCGCGGGGCGATCAGCACACCACCAAGGTCTTTTCCGGATTTTCTGACACATTCGTGGATCCGTGGCATATTGAATTCCGGACGCACGGAAATCGGGAACTTCCGCGGGGGTAGAGAACCGGGTAACGAATGAAAGCGAGAGACAAATGAGAATCAACAAGCGGTTTTTGATCTTAAGTTGGGTTTCCGTGACGTTGGCTGCCGCCGGCGGTTTTGGAGCGGAGCGCTCCGTGCGGTTGTCCGATCGCGTCGAAAATCTGTTGGTCCGGGCCAAGCTGTCCGGCAACTTGGAGTCGTTCGACAAGGGTCTGCGCGGTGCGCCGCAGGAACTGGTGTACGATCCGCAACAAGCCGACTTTGTGCGCCCCAGCCAATGGCATGAGTACGGGGTCGGGTACGGGCAGGATCTGGGCGTTGTTCCGCAGCAGCGGCCGACTTGGTGGATGGCCGAATGGGCCGAACCGGTCCAGGCGAATTGGATTTCACTGACCGGGGTGTACCCCAACCAGCCGCAACCCCAGACGGCTTGGAAGATCGAGATCCGCCGCGACGGACAGTGGGCGACCCATGCATCCGGCGTAGGCGGTTGGTACGATCGGGGCCGTTACGCTTGGGGCGGACCCGATACGGAAGCGGTCACACTGGAAGCGATCCGAGTCAGCGTGTTCAGCAAGGACGAATCGACGCCGATCAGGAGCATCCATTTCCGCGGTGAGCCGGGCCGGTCATGGGTGGTCGCTCGATTGTCGCACGACGACGTGGTGACGCCGGCGCCCTTCCAGGCTCGGATCACGCCGCTGACCGCGCCGGTGATGGCCGGCCAGCCGGTCACGTTGGACGGCAGCGGCTCGACGATCGCCGCCGGGCAGTTTGTCTGGGATTTCGGCGATGGTTCCACGGCCGAAGGAAAACGGGTCGAACACTGCTTCGAGCAACCGGGAATCCGCAAAGTTACCTTGACCGTCACCGACGGCAAGCACCGCCACACCGGGATGGCGATCGTGCGAGTCCACGCGCCCGAGACGCTGCACGTGCCTCAAGTCCACTTGGACACGGACCAGAAGAACGAGCAGGATGACCAGCATTACTTCGGCTACGCGCTGTTCAGCGAACTGGACGTTCTGGGCGTCAACAGCGTCCATCACGGCGGCGGCCAAGAGTTGATCAACTATCGCGAAATCCTGCATGTGTTGGATCTGGCAAAGCGCAGCGGCTTGCCCGAGCACCGCGTGCCGCTGATTTTCCGCGGCGCCGACGTTCGGCTGTCGCCGCCCGCCAGCGGGAACTGGTACGACACCGAGCCCGAAATCTCCGACGCCAGCGACGCGATTCTGGCGGCGGCCCGCGGCGCCTCGCCCACCCATCCCGTCTGGGTCGTCCCCGTCGGTCCGGGCACCAACGTCGCCTCGGCGATTCTCCAAGCCCGTGCGGAAGGGCTGGAACTGAAGGACCGTCTGCGCGTGATGTGGCTGGGCGGCTCGAACAACGCCATCATCCGGGAATTCAACGGCAACAACGATCCGTGGTCCCTGGTCGTCATCGCCCGCAGCGGCCTGGAGACGTGGATCATCCCGGCACCGGTCGGCGCCCGCGTGGCGATGGACAAACGGACTGAAGGCCACCTGTACGCCGACAACCCGCTGGGCCAGTACCTGAAGCAGATCATGCCAGAGCGGAACAAAGCCCTGTACGACGCTTCGGCACTGTCGGCCATTATCAGCATGAGGCTCGATCTGGGTTGGATCAAGGAAGTGGAGCACGTCACTGTCGCGGGCCCGGAGCAGGACTACGCCTGGACTCGCAGCGACGAGCCCGGCACGGTCCGGGTCATCCGCGAAATCGACCAACGCGCGATGCAACGCGATCTGTTTGGTACGATGCAAGGCAACCCCACGCGGCTAATCGGCGTGGCGAAGACCGCAGACTAAGCTGGTCCGCAATTGCTTTCGCGTTCAGCTTCATCGTTTGGTTTTTCGACGTGGACGTTTCGACTCGCCGGCGGTGAGGAACCGGACCTCGCGGCGCAGCTCGTCTTGGAGTTCCTTTTCGGTAGGCAAGTGCAACTTGTAGCGGCTGGCGAAGATCTTGTTCTGCTGATCTGGACCCAGCGTGTACTTGACGACGGTGTCGTTCTTGTCAGTGCAGAGGATCAGCCCAAGTGTCGGTTGGTCGCCTTCCGTTCGGCGCTCTCGATCGTAGTAGTTCACGTACAACTGGAGCTGGCCAAGATCCTCGTGGGTCAGCTTGCCAGTATTCAGGTCGATCAGCACGTAGCATTTCAAGATTGTGTGGTAGAACACCAGGTCGACGTAGAAATGGTCGCCTTCCAACGTCAGCCGCTCCTGGCGTTTGACAAATGCAAAGCCCTTGCCCAACTCCAAGAGAAACGTTTGCAAATTGTCGATCAGCTTCTGCTCCAGGTCGGTTTCTACCAAGCGGGGGGGCTCGGGCAGGCCCAGGAACTCCATCACGACCGGATCCTTGAAGATATCCGTTGGTTGCTGGATATCCTGGCCCTTCGTAGCCAGTCGCAGCAGGCCTTTCTTGTCCTTGCTCAGCGCCAGCCGCTCGTGCAACAGGCTGTTGATCTGCCGTTCCAGTTCCCGCGCAGACCAGCGATTCTCGACAGCCTCGATTTGGTAGAAGGCCCGCGCGTCGGCGTTGTCGACGCGCAGCAACGTCCGGTAGTGAGTCCAAGACAAGTTCGGATGAAGTTGGCCGGGCTGCCAGGAACGGTTAGCGTCGGTGGCGGCGTCACCAATTATCACCCCACCTTTGGTTGATTCGCTACGCAGCGCGTAGCGAATCTCAGACGCACTCAGCAGGGCGGGAAAAACTTGATAGAATTGCCGCATATTGCGAAGATTAGGAACCGAGTAGCCCGCTCCAAACTCAGCCTTAAGGAGTTCGGAAACAACCGCCAGTAGCTTCTCGCCGTACTCTGCCCGTCGCTTGCCGCGCTGGTCTTCCTCGACGATCTCCCGCCCAATCAGCCAATTGGCAACGACCTGCGTGGTGTTGACGGAACGTGAGACGGCGACCTTGGCGGACTGGAGAATCTCCCGAATTCGCTCGTAGACTTTGGTCGAGTCTTCGCTACGTGGTGACTTGCGTTTCATCGCTCGGTCTCCTCGGCAAACAGCGTTTGCTGGTCAGGTTCAATCAGCGTCCGGCCCAGTCCCGAAAAGCGGCGTACATCACCAGCGTCTTCCTGTTGAAGTGAGAGTTCCGCATTTTCGAACGAGGCTTGTCGCTATTGCCAGTATAGCAGAAGCCACGTCGGCGTACCGTACGACAGGAACGTCGTCATCCACGTGTTCCGGTTCGTTCGACCCCTCGCCCTTTGAAAATCACTGCCGGGTCAGCGGCTTCGGCTTCTTGACGCGGGCCAACTCGTTTCGTATAGTCTTCGGCCGTGGGATGTCCGCACCGTGTGAGGCTGTGAAGAACCGGGACTGGCATCACTGACTACCCAAAACAACTGACGATCAGAAAAACCACTCGATCCCAGGAGCCACCCACCATGAAACCCACCGTACGATTCCTCCCTATCTTCCTCGTATGCCTGCTGGGAGCCAGCGCAGCCTCGTTCGGGCAACCGGAGGTGAAAAGGACCAGGGACACTTCCGCAGCGCGCGATGCGCAGCGAATCCAACCTTGGACCGAAAACCCGCGTTATTGGCAGTACCGCGGCCAGCCAGTCCTGCTGCTGGGCGGCAGCAAGGACGATAACTTGTTCCAGATTCCCGATCTTGAAGAACATCTGGACGAAATCGTGCGGGCCGGAGGCAACTACATCCGCAATACGATGAGCGACCGCAAGGACTTCGACTTCGAGGTCTATCCGTTCAAGCCGCTTGCCGACGGCAAATACGATCTGGACCAGTGGAATGAAGAATACTGGAAGCGGTTCGAGAACATGCTGCGCTGGACCGCCGCGCGGGACATCATCGTCCAGATCGAAGTCTGGGACCGATTTGACTATTCGACCGCCAACTGGCCGCCGCATCCGTACAACCCGAAGAACAACGTCAACTACACCCACGAGGCGTCGGGCCTGGCCCCGGAATACCCCGACAGCGCCGTCCGGAATCGCCAACCGTTCTTCTTCACCACGCCCAAGCAACGCAACAACCCCGTGGTGCTCAAGTACCAGCAGCGTTTCGTGGACAAGATGCTTTCGTACTCGTTGCAATACGACCACGTGCTCTACTGTATCGACAACGAGACGTCGGGCGAGGAAGCCTGGGCGACCTACTGGGCCGAATACCTCCACCGTCGCGCTACCGAAGCGGGCAAGCAGATCTGCGTGACCCAGATGTGGGACGCCTGGGATTTGAAAGCCGAGGAGCACCGCCGCACGCTGGACCACCCCGAGCGGTACCAGTTCGTCGACGTCTCGCAGAACAATCACCGCAAGGGCCAGCAGCACTGGGACAATTTCCAGTGGGTGCGGCAGTACGTCGCCAAGCATCCGCGTCCGGTGAATACCACGAAGACCTACGGCGCCGATGGCTTCCGCTTTGGGGACAACCGGGACGGCCTCGAACGCTGGTGGCGCCATGTGATCGGCGGAGTCGCCTCGGCCCGCTTCCATCGGCCTCCCGCCGGTCTGGGGCTGTCCGAACCGGCGGTCGCCTCGCTCCGCGCCGCCCGCAAACTCGAATCGCTTGTCAAGCTCTGGGAGGTCGAACCGGACGCCAGCCACAGCCTGCTGTCCGATCGCGCGAACAACGAAGCCTACCTGGCTGCCGCTCCGGGCCGGGCTTACGTGTTGTACTTCCCTGACGGCGGTTCGGTCGGACTCGACTTGCGCAAGCACCCGGGCCGCTACACGCTCTGCTGGATCGACATCGGCACCGGCGAGTGGGCCGGCACGAAGGACGTGGACGGCGGCGGCGTGGCTACCATCGCCGCCCCCAAGAAAGGCCATTGGCTGGCCGGCATTGTGCGGCAGGACAATTGATCGCATTCGTGAGTTACGAGAACTCGGTGGTTTCCCTTTCCCTTTCGACAGGAACCTTGAACATGATCCTCGCGAAGCCCCCCGACCGACAACGCTTGTGCCTCTTGATTCGTTGGTGCCCACGCACCGCCTTGGCTGCGATCAGCTTCATTTTCGCGGTAACGAGCATGGCCGCCCAGCCGCAACCCGCGAAGATGCGGGTCATCATCGATGCCGATACGGCGAACGAGGTCGACGATCTGTTCGCCATCGCTCGAGCCCTGGTAGCGCCCGAGTTTCAGATCGAGGGGCTTACTTCGGCGCTGTGGCGTCATCGTGGTACGCCCAATTCGGTCGAACTGAGCCAGGCGCTGAACGAAAAACTCCTGGACCTTGCCGGGTTGCGTGAGACCATTGCCCATCCTCAGGGCAGTGCAGAGCCGCTGCCGGACATCCGCACCCCTCAGGATTCGGCTGCCGCACGGCACATCATCCAGCGGGCCCATGCCGGCAGTCCGACCGACAAACTGCGTGTACTCATTCTTGGCGCCGCTACGAATCCGGCCTCTGCCCTACTGCTGGATCCGACGATCGCGGACAAGGTGGTTTTCGCCTTCATCGACGGGGATTTCCGCGATGGAAAATGGGGGCCGGGAATCTACAATTGGAAGAACGACATCGCCGCGGTGCAGGTGATTTTCGCGTCTTCGGTCGAGTACTACCACATGCCGGCCCCCGCGGTCAGCGGCGACCTGGTCATGAGCCGCAGCGATGTCCGGCAGCACTTGGCGGGACGCGGCGAACTATGGGATTTCCTGGTGGAATACTGGGAAAAGCACCCTCGTTACGGCAAGATCGAGCGGACGCGGATGTGGGATGTGGCTTTGATCCAGGCCTTCCTGCGCCCCGAGCTTGCACAACGCACCATCACCGGCGCGCCCCTCGTGCATGCGGTAGATCGAGTCGAGCAGTTCCCGGACAATCCGCGTCGCGTGACCGTATTCAGCAAGATCGACGTTTCGGGCATGCTGGCCGATTACTGGCAGGCCGCGGGGGATCGTTGAAGGGGAGTCAGCCTGCTGAAATTCAACGGAGCGGACCGCATCACGGTCAAGAATTGCCGTCTGCATGATTCCCAGTGGGAAATCCGCCCGTACGGCGGCGGGGAAGGGCATCGAATCAGGCGGCGACGCGATTCAATTGTCACGTTGCGACCGGTGGCACGTGCATCGTCCGCTACAACACGATCCTGGGACCTTCGCCCAGCACGATCTATCACCACACCGCGAAACTGCAAGTCTACGGGAATACCGACGCGGACCACCCGCTTCATCAACGCTTGTACCGCCGTCGTGCCTCGTTCGGAGATCAGCCCGTGGCGAACTTGTTCGTCTTGATCGAATGCTTGTCCACGCCGCTGGGGTGGAAGTCGTACAGCGAGAGCAGCCCGAGCTGAATGTACGGATCGTGTTTGCGGTGGTACCGCGAGTACACTGGATCGTCGGCGATGAACACCATCCGGTTCCTGCGCCAGCCGTCCAGAATCAGCGAGATCAGATCGACTGCCTCCTCGCCCGAGATGCCGACCTTGTTCGCCCACTGGAGCACCCGCTCGTGATTGGCCGACAGCCCCCGGTAAACGATCCGCGTCAGACCGAGGGCTTCCAGCCAGCGAGTCGAGCGGACGGAGGTCGTGAACTCGCGCAGCACCATGTACCGCAACGAC